>CANMQB010000195.1 GCA_947499885.1 Spartobacteria bacterium | reverse complement strand
TTAGTGGTGATTGTCACCGGGGCTTTTACGGGAGCTGTTTTCACGGCGCAGGCGTATTTTCAGTTTGCAAGTCTCAATATGGAAACGGCTGTCGGCCCTGTGGTGGCTCTCTCAATGTTCCGTGAACTTGGCCCGGTGTTGACCGGCGTGATGGTGGCCGGCCGCGTGGGTGCGGCCATGAGTGCAGAAATAGGCACGATGAAGGTGAGCCAACAAATCGACGCATTGAGGGCTTTGGCAGTGAATCCGGTGGACTATTTGGTCGTGCCAAGGGCCCTTGCGATGTTTGTTTCCATGCCATTTCTGGTCGTCGAGTGTGTCGGCTGCGGGATTCTTGCGAGCTATTACGTGGGAGTGAATGTTTTAAACATTTCCGGGGTTTACTTCCTCGCCAACACGCAAAAATTCGCGGACTCGAGTGACATCATTATGGCTCTTGTGAAAGGCTTTTTCTTCGCCGGCATTATCGTATTCATCAGCTGCCGAGAAGGGCTTGGAGCAAAGGACGGGGCCGTAGGAGTCGGACGAGCTACGACGCAAACGGTGGTCAACTGCTCTCTCGCCATCCTGATTGTGAATTTCTTTCTCACCATGGCGCTCAACATTATTTTCCCCGCAGGCTAAAGATGAGCACGCCACTTTTACAAGTACGGGATCTGGTTCAAAAAATCGGGAACCAAGAAATCCTCAAAGGGATGAACCTCGACATCTATGATGGAGAGACGCTTGTTTTGCTCGGAAAAAGCGGAGGTGGCAAAAGCGTCTTCTTACGCCACCTGATCGGTCTCATGCGCCCTGTCTCCGGCAGCATTTTGTTTGAGGGCGAAGATATCACCAAGCTCAAGGAACGCCAACTCGAGCCAGTTCGGAGAAAGATCGGCATGCTCTTCCAAGATGGGGCGCTTTTTGACTCCATGAATGTTTTTGACAATGTGGCCTTCCCTCTTCGCGAGCGCGGGGAGCGCAACCCCGCTATAATCCACCAAAATGTCGAGGAATCCTTGGCCAGAGTGAACATGTTAGGTCATGAGAAAAAAATGCCGGTCAACCTGAGTGGCGGCATGCGCAAGCGCGTGGCCTTGGCGAGAGCGATTATCTCTCCGCCGAATGTGATTCTCTACGACGAGCCAACGGCCGGGCTCGACCCGATCGTTTCGGATAGCATCAACAAATTGATCCGCCGCCTTCAAGCCGAACTCCACGTCACATCGGTCGTCGTCACCCACGACATGGTCAGCTGCAATCACATCGCAGATCGCGTGGCTCTTCTCAACGAGGGGCGCATTTATTTTATGGGTAGTACAGAAGATCTTCGCACAAGTTCAGATCCAACGATTCGGGATTTTGTGGATGGAAGATCGGGAGAAACCATTTATTGATAAGATGCATATGAGTAGCGAAGATCGGGTCACACAAATTAAAGTCGGAATATTCATCCTCATCGGTCTAGCGACCGTTGGGCTCATGGTCGTCTATTTTGGGCGGCTTGGAGAGGGGTTTTCAAGCTACTACAACGTCCGGGTGGAATTCGCCAATGCAAGCGGACTTCTGAGAGGCTGCGAGGTTTTATTGGCCGGAGCGAAGGTTGGTCGCGTCACAAACGATCCCACGATTCTTCCGGACATGAAAGGGGTCTACGTGGAAGCCCGTATTTTAGATCAGGTTCAAATTCCAGTAGGCAGCAAGTTTTCAATAGGTAGCTCGGGCTTGCTCGGCGATAAATACGTTGAGATCGCTCTGGATGGGGACGGCAAAGAAAGTGGCTTTATCAAACCCGACGCCGTACTCAAGGGCACTGAAAACTCAGGAGGCATTGCTGGTGTTGCCGCTGGCGCGGAGGGGCTCATCTCCGACTTGCAGACCACAGTTGGCAACATCAACGCGGTAGTCAAAAAGCTCGATTCAACCATCCTCTCGAAAGAGGAACTCGACTCGATATCGGCCACGATGAAAAATCTGCAGACCGCGACAGGCCGCATTGCGGACGCCTCGAAGCAAATTGATACCACATTGAAGAGCGGGAAAGACACGATGGACTCTGCAAAAAAAGCAGCCGATGAACTGCAGGCGACACTTGCCGCACTCCACAAACTCATCGAACAAGCCAAGTCAGGAAGCGGCGTGCTCGGCACACTCATCAGCAATAGAGATATGGCTAATAACCTCCGCGCGCTGATACTGAATCTGCGCAAGCACGGCATCCTCTGGTATAAAGACACTACTAATCCCGCAGCCGCTGGCGACTCTGCTGAACCCTGATCGTGCCATCAATGGCTCGTACAATCTGCCTTGTCAGCGTTTGACTTGATCCTTTGCTGCACTAGACTACGCCCATCCGAATGAGCCAGAAACCGAAGCTTAGCGTTTTATTCATCTGCACGGGAAACGTCTGTCGAAGCCCGATGGCCGAGGCCCTTTTTCGTAACATGTCCGCTGGCATACCAGATGTGAAGGTCTTCTCCGCAGGGTTGAGCGCCTCGCAAGGTCAACCCGCCAGCCGTGATGCGGTGGATGTGCTTGCTTCGCAGGGCATCGACCTCACAAAATTCCGCAGCCAGCCGCTCACAGAGGATCTCCTCGAAAAGGCAACGCACGTTTTTGTAATGACGCGCGAGCACGAGCGTTTGGTGGACATGTTTTATCCGGAATACATGCCCAAAGTGCGCCTGCTTCGCTTCGACGAAAAAGGAACGCCCGACGTTCCTGACCCGATCGGCCAGGGGCGTGCGGTTTACGCCGAATGCAAACGCAGCATCGAAAAGGCCATGCCCTCCGTACTAAGAGTAATAAATCAAAAAAAAATGACGACATCCGCTGAAGATCAAACAGAACTCTCCGCCCTCACAGAAGCCGATCCAGAAATCGCTGCAGCCATTGAGAAGGAATACAAACGCCAATTCGAACACATCGAGTTGATCGCTTCCGAGAATTTCACCAGCCGCGCCGTAATGGAAGCACAGGGATCTTGCCTCACCAACAAGTACGCCGAGGGATATCCCGCACGCCGCTGGTATGGAGGCTGCGAGTATGTCGATATTGTGGAAACCCTCGCCATCCAGCGAGCGAAAGATCTCTTCGGTGCAGCGCACGTAAACGTCCAACCCCATAGCGGCAGCCAAGCGAATATGGCCGTTTATTTCAGTGTCCTCACGCCGGGCGACAAAATCCTCACCATGGACCTCGCGCATGGCGGTCACCTGACCCACGGCCACAAAGCCAATTTTTCAGGCAAACTCTATGAGGTCCACCACTACGGCGTGAGCCAAGAGACCGAGATGATCGACTACGAAGCCCTCGCCCGCCAAGCCGAAGAGGTGCGTCCGAAAATGATCACTGCCGGAGCCTCTGCCTATCCTCGGATCATCGATTTTAAAAGAATGCGAGAGATCGCCGATGCCGTCGGAGCCTACCTCTTCGTAGACATGGCGCACATCTCAGGCCTCGTCGCTGGCGGAGTACATCCCTCCCCATTCCCCGACGCCGATTTTGTCACGACCACCACCCACAAAAGCCTGCGAGGCCCTCGTGCAGGTCTCGTCATGTGCAAAGAAGAATTCGCCAAGAAGATCGACGCTCAGGTTTTTCCAGGAGTCCAAGGCGGCCCGCTCATGCACGTCATCGCCGCGAAGGCGGTATGTTTCCAAGAGGCCCTGCACCCAAGCTTCCGAATCTACGCCCAGCAAGTCGTCAACAATGCCAAATCCCTTGCGGCCCGACTCTCCAAGCTCGGCCACCGCATCGTTTCGGGCGGCACCGACAACCATGTCCTCCTCGTTGACCTTCGGCCGCTTGGAATCACTGGTGCCGATGCATCCCTGATTCTCGACAAGGCAGCCATCACGGTGAACAAAAACGCAATTCCCTTCGACACCGAGTCGATTATGAAAACGGGAGGCATTCGCATCGGTACACCAGCCATGACGACACGCGGTCTTCGCGAAGACGACATGATGCAAGTAGCCGACTTCATCCACACGGCACTCGACGCCCGGAATGATGAATCCCGCCTTTCCGCCCTGCGGCAGGAGGTGACATCCTTCACGGCTAGGTTTCCCTTACCCTAAAGGCAACTCAACCGCGCTGCGACTGAATCCGCATCGCCTGATCGAAAACCTTTTTGGCCACCTCGTCCTGTTCGACATGGGACGAGTCGAAGCGAAAATCCGCTATGGCTTCATAGATGGACAATCGTGTAGTCAAGAGCCGATCAAAGGTATCGCGCGGATTGCCCGTTTGAAGTAGCGGCCGCTTGCCGCTCCGCATGGCTCGCTCAAAAAGCACGTGAGGAGCGGAATCGAGCCATACAACGATTCCAATTTTTTTAAGTGCCTCTCGATTGGCGTCGCGAAGAATCGCCCCGCCTCCAGTGGAGAGGACAATTCCTGCCACACCGACCAGATCGGCAAGCACTCGCTGTTCCACATCGCGAAAGCCCTCTTCCCCACTGGCATCAAAGATTGCAGCGATGCTCCGACCCTCGGATTTAACGATCAAATCGTCGGAATCCACAAACCGATGCCCGGTGAGACTCGCGAGTCGTCGACCGACACTGGATTTTCCGCATCCCATGAACCCTATGAGAACAAAATTTGGCAGCATTGGGGGACTCTCTCACAGCAGGGCATCCATTCACAGCCATAAACCATTCCAAGAGCTCCTGCTAATCTGCAGGTCTTTTCTCCATGCGCCGCCTTCATTTTGAGTCCCGCTGGTATTTCCCGGAGCGGTTGCTATGGTGATGGGATGTCGCGACCCAAGCTTATTTTCGGATCTCCCGAAACATGCGCTGATCTGCTTTATGCCACACAGTTCCGT
>CANMQB010000194.1 GCA_947499885.1 Spartobacteria bacterium | reverse complement strand
ACGAGCCCTTGGCATCAGTCCGCGAAGCATCAACGAAATCGTTCTCGGTCGCCGCAGCATCACGCCCGAAATGTCGCTTAAACTCGGCAAATTCTTCAAACAGAGCGCCCGGTTCTGGTTCAACATCCAAACCACCTGCGATTTCCGCCAACTCCAAAAAAAGGAAAAGCAGATCACCGCCACTGTCAGCAAGGACTACACCGAGTTGGCGGCTTGAATACTCCGCTAACTTCCGACCATGCCGTCCAAACCTCGATTACCCTAAATTCGGCAGTTGAAAAAACGAAAATGGCGACGATCACCCCGTTGCTGGGGCTGGCAGGTCGGTATTTTCGGGTTTTGGTTGGATAAATCTCTCGAAAATTCGGAGCAAAATGCGCTCCCAGCGTTGAGGGTTGGTCAACTGCTCCGCAGTAAAGATCAAGCCCTGTAAAAAAGCGCTGGCTTCAGCGAGTTTCTCTTTGATTCGACTCATTTTGGAGTGGCTCAGGCTGATGTTGATTCGCGTTTGTCCGGCGTGTCGCGCGTTTGCCGGGCGACTCCTGCGAGAAGTTCCGGGCGGGTTGTGACCGCTTCGCGATGTCTTTCCCGGTCCACAAGCCTGGCGTAGAGGCTCCACCAATTGTAAATCTGAGCAATGAGACGGGCCGTGATCTGACAGCGATCCATGTCTTGCGTTGTAAACCCAGCCCAGCCCCACTGGTTTTTGAGTTCGTCAAAAGGATTTTCCGCCTCTCCGCGTTCCCGATAAAGAGGAACCAGAGAGGCAACCTCATACGGCATAGTGCTCACAAGGACGATATATTCGTAGGAGACGACTTCCAGCGGCAACTCCCCATTTTGAGTCAAGAGCGGCAGGGCCTTTTTGTCATCCTCGGTTACCTCCTGTTTGACGAGCCGCCGGGCTACAATCACTCGGCGCTTGCGACTCCATCCGCCCAAGCGCACTTCTCCCTCGATGCCTTCAAATCCCTGACCGCAGTCCACCCAGCCGCCTTCTTGTTCCAACAAGGAGATGAGATTTTTGACCTTCGCTGTTTGGCGTAGTTTGAAGAGATAGGGGATGCCACGCTTTTCACATTCGACCATGTTGGATTCATTGCCGTAGTTGCAATCCCCTCGGATCGCATGCGGACGGCATTCGCGCGGCAAAGAGTCGATCAACTCCCACAGCGCCGGCATTCCATGCGAACTGGAGCTTTGTTTGTCAGGACGCACCTCCACATCCAAACACAGACGCAATCGTGCGATCCAGTAAGTGTGGTAGGCATGACTGGGGCGCCCAGGTTTATGCCGGTTGTAGCCGACCTCCGCCCCTTCCTGATGACTGAAAACCGTTTTCACTATGGTGTCGATATCCAGCATCCAGGGTTCGTAGAGCAAGCGCTCCCAAGTTTCGCGCAGATGCTTGCGTTGCCACTTGCGAGCTTCCATCTGATCGAGCTCCTTGAGATTGCGGCGTGCACTATCTTCACTAACGACTTTTTTCATGCCAAGCATCGCCGGATTGACCGCATCAAATCGCAGCGCGTTGACATGAGCGTAGCGCGTGTGACCACACAAAATGGAAAACGCCAACGAACCGAGCCCATCCTCATGAGTTGGAGCATTCGGGCTTGTGAATCCAAAGGGCGCCTCTTTGCAAAAATCCTCCCATCTCCCGCCGGCGTGCAGGAATTGCGCGAAGAACACCAATTGCCCAAGAGGAGTTACTGGAGCGGAATCATCCCACTGCACATGATAGCGCCCTCCGCCTGTATCAACAGGCAAGGCTGAGGCTCCCGCGCTTACCTTGTCGTGTGAAATACTTTCGTTTTTTACCTCACCCACAGGGTGAGCCGTTTCAGGCAAGGATTTTGAGCCCATCAACCATACCGCAAGCAACTTCCACGCCCTTTTTCAATTCCTAACTGCCGAATTTAGGGTGATCAACCAGGACGTGCACGCGGTATTTTTAAAGCAGATTTCCGAGAGCGACCCCAACGCACTGCATGTGATTGTGATGGACCAAGCCGGGTTCCACATGAAGCAGGAGGACGGACGCGTTCCTGCCAACATCCGTGTGCTGCCGCTTCCTCCATACTGCCCGGAGCTTAATCCCGCAGAATGGTTCGGCCGAGTCGTGAAAGCGCCAACAGTGAACCGCATTTACCAAAGTCTCAAACACCTTGAAGACCACATCATCGCCGTGGCGCGGCGATGGAGCGAACCAGCCAAGGTGGCCACTTTGATTCACGAATAGATGCGGGTTGAAGTAAACGCTATCGCCAAGCCCAAAAGTCTACTTGCTAGGTGACATTGGTATTAGGCGGGTTTTGGGCGATTTTGGAGCGGGGTGGTGTCTGGACGTGGTTCCGCGTTTTGCGTGAGGAAACTTGGGCCATGCCGGAGGATGGCCCTCCCAAAGATTTTAGATCGCTTGGGTGAATTCCTCGAGCGTGGCGCTGCGGATCGCGGCGCGGTGCAAGGATTGCAGCTTGGCGGTATCGGCGATCAACTCGATTTCTTCGCGCAGGCCCTCAGGAACTCGATTGAATCGGATTTCCAGGGCTTCGAGGATGTCTTGTTGTTTGGAGAAAATCAGGCCTTCCTGGCGACCTTCTTGGCGGCCTTCTTGGCGGCCTTCCTGTCGACCTTCTTGGCGGAATTGTTCGGCGAGTGACATGGCGTTTTTACTCAGTCTTGGGTTGCGTAGTGTTTTTAGTTTCCTGCGAAAAGCGGGCTTGTCAAGGTCTCGGTCTAGGATGTAGCGCATCAGCATCTCGAATGAGACCGATGACAACTGGATCAGCAATGATTCGTCCCATACGGGGTCGTCGAGCAGGGCTTGGAGTTTTTCGGCTTTCAGCGCGCGCAGCGTGAGGATGCCCATTGGCGTGCCGAGGATTTTTTCGAACGGCATCCGGAACAACTCCACAAGCTGGAATTCGAAGTCGGGGATGTGTTTTTTCACCCCCTCCCCTGCCCCTTCGGGAATGTCTATCAAGTCGGCGAAGCGGGTGGAACTTTTCCACGGCTTGTTGTCCTGCGCGAGGACGAGGGGCAGGATGGGCGGGAGTTTCGCGGCGCCGGGATTGTTGCGGAGGTGGTCGTTCCAGATTCGGACCATGTAAGTGAGCAGGCGCAAGCCGATGAGCGGGTCTTCTTGGTTTTGATGCTCGAAGAGGATGTAGAGGAAGGCGGGATGACCATCGATTTGCGCGGTGAAGAGGAGGTCGCTCGAGGTGGCGGCAAATTCGGGGTCGATAAAACTACAGCTGACCAGACTCAGCGTGCTCCAATCGATACGCCGGGCGAGTTTGCGCGGGAGGTGGGCTTGCAGAAAGGCGCGAGCGTTGTCGGGGTCTGAGAAAGTCGACTTGACGAGCTTGTCGTGGGGTTGGTGGAGAGGACTCTCAGGCTCAAGCATGGCTGCGAATGTTGAAAACATCGTGCGCGCAGTCAACGGGAGGAATGTGACGATTTTGTAAGGATGGGGATGGGACAGAATCGAAGCGGAGAAAGACTGCTTTGGGCAGCCCGAAGGGTGAACACAGCGAATCAATGAAGCGAATCGAGAGGATTTTAAGGTAAACGTTGCGCGAAGCACACCCGACTGTAGGTAGCGGAGGTATTGCGAACAATGGCAGCGAGACTTCGTGTGGTAGGAAGTGTGACAGGGCTGCGCCGATGCCCCAATATGCGGAGGTCATAGACGCACCGCTCCAGATGCGGTGCTGCGATGCGCCCAGCCCCGAAATGGTTCTAACCGACCTGATTTTTTCTGCGGCGGAAGAGAAGAAGTGCGCTGAGCGAGATGCTTACGAGGGCCCAGGTGCCAGGTTCGGGAACGGCTGAGACGGCGAGAAGGCCTGTGGATTCCGTGAAAGTCCAGATGTTGCCGTCGCTGGTCAGGCTCTACACATCGCCGCTTCCTGTGAGGGCGCCCGAGTAGGCCCCAGAGAGGGACACGGAGGCGAAGGTTCCGGTTTCGCTGCCGAATCCGAAGAGGTTGTAGGTCGACAGGGGCGTCGAGGTGGTAATGTTCAGGGTCAGGTTGTCTCCATAGGTCAATGAAATACCTGCCGCGTTGAGACTTCCGGCGTTCGTTACGCCGACCTCGATCGTTAGAGGATTATTGAGGGTGAAGCTGGACTTTGCGGTGACATCGAATGTCACCCCGGCGGCAATGGTTAGAACAGACCCTCTAGCAATCGAGCCTCCTGAACCCAGCACCAGCGTGCCCGCGCTGACAGTGGTGGCTCCGGTGTAGGCGTTGATTCCCGAGAGACTGAGGGTGCCGTTACTGCTCTTGGTGAGACCAGCGCTGCCGGCGAGGATGGCCGAGATGTTACCGCTCTGGTCATCGAAGGCAGTGGTATTGTTGGTGATGGTTCCGTTGCTCACTGTGCCGCCTGAGAATCGGACCAAACCCTCTGCGGAGGAGGCTATTGCCACCCAGATTGAGTGTGCCACCCGATGCCGTGATATTACCAGTGCAACCTCCCAGCGCATTCGCATTGGATGCAATGAGCGTGCCCGCGCTGACAGTGGTGGTGCCGGTGTAGGTGTTGGCGGCGTTGAGAGTGGTGGTGCCGGTGCCAGCTTTTGTGAAGGCACCTCTATATTGACCGTAAGCGTTGCGCGGAGCACCCCCTGCTGCAGGTAGTGTAGATGTCGTAGTCTGGAGGCTATGACATCTACAGCATCGTTATTATCAGCAGGGGAAATCCTGAAGCAGGACAGTCTGGGGCGTGTGCGCACGCCGCTTGGCAAGCGGCAGGAAATACTCGCAGCCTTCGATGGCGCAGGCATGAGTGCGGCAAGGTTTGCTGTCATGGTGGGCAT
>CANMQB010000193.1 GCA_947499885.1 Spartobacteria bacterium | reverse complement strand
CATCCACGCGAAGAATGCGACGGATTTCTGCGAGAAATTCATTTTGAAAAACCCGGCGATTGGAGTGGCGGCGCTTCGGCCAGGGGTCAGGAAAATAGAGATGGAAAATCGAGACGCAGGATGACGGGAAGTGCTTGAGCGATTCGTCACCGAGACCTTGGATGGCTGCGGCATTTGGCAATCCAAGACGCTCTGCACGGGCATTGCACTTGGCCACGCGGTCGGATTGTTTTTCGATTCCGAGAAAGTTGGAACCAGGATGCAATCCCGCCATGCCAATGAGAAACGCTCCTCGATGGCAGCCGAAGTCGATCTCCAGCGGCGGAGCCGAGGACTCAAGCCAATGTGAAGAAATGGTTGGAGAGGGTTCAGTCGTCGGCATGTCGGATATCACACGCCTTGGATACAAAGGCGAGCACCCTCACGCAAGTCAGACGACACAGAGGTCGTCCCTCCAAGATCCTAGCGCGATGCATCGTCGGGAGGACAATGTCATCATCTTGAAGCAGTGCTTGATGCAAGGGCGGGATGGCAGGGCGGATATGACACTGGGAATCATTGGACCGAACTCGGCAAGTAGCCCGATTCGTGAAATATTGATCGTTTTACGCTATCTGAAAATGGGCTTTTCTTTATGCGTTTAGGACGTAGTGTTACCCACCCCGTGGCTAAATCATCCCGCAAAAGCAAGGACTTCACTCCCCAGCAATTGGCAGCTGAGTTGCCGTCTTCTCCAGCGGCGTCCCAGTTGGGCCGCATTCTTTCATGGACAGGCTTCAGTATCGTTCTGCTTGTCTGTATGTCCTACGTGCTCTTCCACGCCTTTCTCATCGATAGCGTGTCGGTGCGTTTATGTCGCGAACTCGACGGCCCAAACGCCAAGCCCACGGAAGTCCTCCCTGTGCCGCTTCTCGAGATCGCCTTCGACGGCTATGTGTGGAACCGCCATGCGGAGAAACTTGGCGAGAATGGGGACTGGCGCTCACGCTACACGGACATGGACAACGCCCCCGAGGGGCGAGAAGTGCACTGGAACTCCGCGTTTGCTTGGTATCTGCGCGGTCTTGGAGAAATCTACCGCCACTTCACGGGTGACACACTCCGTAACAGCATTTTCCGCATGTCCATTTGGGCAAATCCGATTTTACTCATCGTTGCCCTTGCACTTTTTGCGACTCTTTCTGCCCGCCGTTTTGGCCCGCTCTGCGGTTCCATACTTGCCATAGGCATGATCACGACCGCCTCGTTCTACGAAGGCTTCCTGCCCGCCTACCCTGACCACCATGGGATCACCGCCTTCGCGCTCATGGGCATCATTTTCGGCATCGCCTGGGCCGGCGCGGGCTGGGTTCAAAAACCCGAGGGCACGGCATTCATTATCCCCACCTCACTGAAGCAAGCGCGCCAAGGCATGATTTTTTCAGGTATCAGCGCCGCATCCGCCCTCTGGATCAGTGGATTTTCTGCGGCATTTGTTGCCGCAGGAGTCGGTCTGGGAGCCATTGTTACGGCCTCGCTGTTTATCAAGAAGGCAACCCAGCAAGGTTGTCAGTATCACCCGGAACTCTGGAGACTCTGGGCCATAACCACAGCCTCTGGCAGCTTGGGTTTTTACATTTTAGAGTATTTTCCCAACTACCTCGGGATGCGTTTGGAAGTGAACCACCCACTCTACGCCTTAGCATGGCTGGGAGGCGGATGGATCATTTTTGAGATCACGCGCTGGATCAATGACCTGCAATCAGGACAAGCCCAATTCCCATGGAAAAAACTGCTCTTGCCGCTCGGGGCCAGCGCCGTTCTTCCCATCGTCATTCTGACCCTCGGCCCTTCTGTTTACATCCCCGGTGATCCGTTCATGGGCGGCCTTTGGAAGAATATCGCCGAGCTGCTACCGCTTTTGACACGAATTCAAATGGGCGCCATCACCTGGAAGGTGGCTTTTGGCTTTTTCCCAATATTCCTTCTCGCCTCACTCGTCATCGCCTTCCTCAAAAATGTCAATTCCGCAACAAAAGGAGTCTTCATTTTTCTGTGCATTCCTATCTTGGCCATCACAGCAATGCAAATTTACCAAGTGCGCTGGGGGATGTTGAATGGCCCGCTTTACATTGCATTGGCCGCGCTTGTCATTCCTCAGCTCTGGCGCTTGGTGCCTGCCCTCCCAGCCTTCCGAATCGGAGCAGCAATTGTTTTGTGCGGTGTAGGCTACCTCTTTTCTGTTGATACCGTTAATGGCATGCTCATGCCGTTCTGGAATCAATTCAACAGCAAGCAGAACATGCAGGTCGGTTCTGGTCAACTTCTTGCGCTGCTGCATCGTGACATGGCGAAAACGATCCTGCAAAATGCGAATGGAAAACCCGTCGTGCTCCTGAGCAGCCCAAACAGCTCGTGCCTACTTTCCACACTTGGTGGGTTTAAAACAATCGGAACACTTTACTGGGAAAATGTGGACGGACTTAAATCCGCTGCCCAAATGCTCAATGCCCAGTCCGACGAGGAAGCACTTGCCATGCTCAGGGAACACGGCATCACGCATGTCTCGCTCATGACATGGGAGAACTTTATTGGCCCATATTTTCAAATTCTTTACCCGAATCCTGTTCCGGGAAAATCTCTTGAGAATTCATTCGGACAACGAGCCCTTTTTAATAAAATCATCCCGCAGTGGGCACGCCCGATTCCGTATCCCAAAAACTTCCTGACGAACGCGTTGAAACAAGATGTCCTCATGCTCGAAATCGTGCCAGACCAAACGAAGGAGGAGGCTGAATTCCACCTCGCCCGCTTCCTGCGCATCTCGGAAGGCAACCCCGTCGCCGCCGAGATCATGCTCAAGGGCATCCTCGACCGCTCCCCCTCCAGCAATGCCGTCCGAATGGAACTCGCCGACCTCTACGTGGATCAAAAACGCTTCAGCGATGCCCAAAACCAGTTTATCCTATCTATGAACGGCGTTGCACCCGAAGTCCGCCGCCAAATCGCCCAGCGCGGTGCCCAAGTCCTTGCCCAACGCGGCGCCAAAACCGAAGCTGAGTCCGTTTTGAAGGCCGGCGAAAGCGGAAATTAGTTTCAAAATGGAAGTCACGATCCTCATGCCCTGCCTTAACGAGGCCGAAACTCTCGCCAGTTGCATTGCCGCAGCCCAGCAAGGGCTTGCAAATGCCGGAGTCGAGGGCGAAATCCTCATCGCCGACAACGGCAGCACCGATGGATCCCAGGACATAGCCCGCAAGCTCGGTGCCCGCGTTGTCGATGTTCCCGAAAAAGGCTACGGCAACGCCCTCCGCCACGGCATGGAAGCCGCTCAAGGTAAATTCCTCATCATGGGTGACTCCGATCTCAGCTACGACTTTGCCGAGATCAAACCATTCGTCGAAAAACTCCGCTCTGGCGCCGACCTCGTCATGGGCTGCCGTATGCCATCAGGCGGTGGAAAGATCATCCCCGGCGCCATGCCTTGGAAGCACCGCTGGATCGGCAACCCTGCCCTCACATTCATCGGCCGACTTCTCTTCCGCTGCCCCGCCCACGATTTCCACTGCGGCCTCCGTGCACTCACCAAGGAAGCTTTTCACAAGCTGGACCTCCGCACCACCGGTATGGAATTCGCCAGCGAGATGGTCATCAAAGCCTCCTTGCGCGGACTCCGCATCGAAGAAGTGCCCATCACGCTCCATAAAGACGGCCGCTCCCGCCCTCCGCACCTCCGTAGTTGGCGCGATGGTTGGCGCCACCTCCGCTTCATGCTCCTTTTCTCACCAAGGTGGCTGCTTCTCTACCCCGGCCTAGTCATGCTGGTAACCGGTGCAGGATTTTTTACCCGTTTAATGATCGGTCCAATCGCAGTCGGGGAAGTCAACTTCGATCTCAATACTTTGGAAATGGCCAGCTTGCTCGTGCAATTCGGCTACCAAATGGTTCTCCTCGCTGGATTCGTCCGTATTTTCGCTTACACACGCGGTTTTCTCCCGCACAACCACATCCTCTCCAATGCGTTCAGTTTTTTTACCTTGGAAAAAGGCCTCATCAGTGGCTTAGCCATTCTGCTCGCAGGCTTTGGACTGATTTCGTTAACGCTTTTAGACTGGGCGACAGCAGGTTTTGGTAACTTAGACCCGCTTGCCAATACCCGCCCCGTCATTGCCGGCCGCACCCTCGTCTCCCTCGGCCTCCAAACACTCATTTTCAGCCTTGTCTTCAGTTACTTAGGAATTGACCAAAAACCGTCGAAAAGAGGATAGCCTCCCCCAATACTGCCGCTAATTTTCCTTCGGAGTCCCACAGCGCCTTTACGGATTTTTCACGCCGTATCTGGACAGAACGAAGGCAGAAGACCACGCAAAAAGATTTTGCCTACATTGCCTATGCTCAGTGTCCCAGCTCCTGTGCGAGAGTCCCTGAAAACCTTGTAAAATCCTGTAATTACTTCTAAGAGTTGATTTTACAATTATTACAATTCTGTCTAAAAAACCACTTCATCTCATGAATCAAGATATCCGCTGGGGACAACGCTTTGAAAATTTTGATCGGGCTCTTGGACTTTTGTAGGAAGCTCTTGCGGATGGTCAAGAGAAGCTCTCTCCATTAGAGCAAGAGGAGCAGCACAGCGACTGGAATACACTCTCGAGTTAGCTTGGAAATGCATGAAGGATTATCTAGAAGAGAGCGGAGTGACGATCTCTCCAGCAACACCCCGCCAAGTTATTAAACCCGAATCCGGCTTTTGAAAAAAGTCGTTTCGTGCGGGAAGGCAGGCGAACAGTGGTGGTGTGAACAAAACCGACACCGCCCATGCCGCACAAAACGATACTTTCAATTTCAACCCGCTTTT
>CANMQB010000192.1 GCA_947499885.1 Spartobacteria bacterium | reverse complement strand
CGTGCAAAATGGCGCTACACTCACTGCCAGCGTTACGGATGCCCTCCCAACAGCCAACGGCCGCAGCGCGATCGTAATGGACGACAACGGCGCCGGCAGCTCCACCCTCGCACTCGGCGCCAGCCAATCCATCGCCTCACTCACCGGCGCCGCCAGCTCCAGCGTGACGCTCGGATCCCACACGCTTACAATAGGCGATGCCTCTGGCACCACCACCTACGCCGGCGGCATCAGCGGCACCGGAGCCCTGGTCAAAGACGGCGCCAGCACACAAGTCCTGAGTGGAACGAATGCCCACACCGGCACCACCACTGTTAACACAGGCACGCTCTGGCTGACCTCCTCCAACGCCCTCGGAGGCACCTCACAAATCATCGTCAACAACAGCGGGTCATTCCTCGTTACGGCAGAGAATGCCGTAAATGATAATGCCAATGTGACACTGGCAGGCGGCACGCTGGCAGTTAATGGAACCTTCAACGAAAGTGTAGGCCTTCTCACTCTCAGCGCCGACTCTGTCATGGACCTCAGCGGCTATAACGGCACACTGCGCTTCAGCGGTGTAGGTTCCTGGGCAACCAATACCAGCCTCGCCATCTGGAACTGGAATGGCATCAACCAATACGGTACGCCAGTGGGCGACGGCGCCAACAATCGCCATGTTGTTTTCACAGACGCCACGGGCCTGAATTCCTACCTCGACCGCATCAGCTTCTACAGCGACAACGGCAACAGCTTCGTAGGAAACGCCTTCGAAGTCAGCGGCTTTAGCGGCGGCGGCACGGAGATCATAGCCGTCCCCGAGCCCGAGACCTACCTTTACGCCCTCACCCTTCTCACCGGCCTCATTGTCCAATACATCCGCCGTAGAGCCAAGCGAAAGTCGTTGGCTTAGCCTCAGGCCTGCCCCGGAAAATCGGTACGGAACGGCGCGGCGGGGCGGGGAAGCCAGCCTTGCTGTAGAGATTGACCTCGGGATTGATCGGCCCATCCGGTTCAGGCAAGAGCACCATCGCGCACCTCATGCTGCGGCTTTACGATCCCAATGAGGGCAATATCCACTTTGGAGGCCAAGACATTCGCCAATGCGAAGGGGCCGAGGTCCGCAAACGCTTCGGGGTTGTTCCTCAGTATCCTTTTATTTTCAAGACCACGATTCGCAAAAACATCCAAGTCTCCAACCCTGATGCCACCGATGCCGAGATCGAGTCCGCCTGCGCCCAAGCGAACGCCTGGGAATTCATCCAAAAGCTCGCGCGGGCCTCAATACGCATGTCGGCGAGGGCGGATCCAGCAGGATGGCACCTGCGATTCCCTCATCGCCACTCCAGGCCTCTTTCGCGAACTCGTGGATGGACAGCAACTCGCCATGTCCTGACCCGTGCGCTGCTTTTTAAGCAGGAAGACTCGTCCAGCAGGCGTTGGCTTGGGAGCTTGCGACAACGGCCTCGATGAACGCCATCCCCCGAATGCCGTCTTCGATGCCGGGGTAGTCGAGTGAGACCGGATCGGGGGTGGTTCCATCAATGACGCTGGCGAGGTGGTTGGCAAAATTGCGGTAGATGTTGGCAAAGGCTTCCAAGTAACCCTCGGGATGCGCGGGAGGGGTTCTCGTGGCTGAGGCGGCCGCTTTGCCAAGATAGCCCATTCCGGTGCGGAGGATTTCCAGAGGCCGGTCGGGCCATTTCAGCAGGAGGGTATTCGGCTCGCGCTGGTGCCACTCGAGGCCACCAGTCTCGCCGTAGATGCGGATGTTGAGGTTGTTTTCCTCGCCCACGGAAATCTGGGAGGCGTGCAAGATGCCCTTTGCACCGCCCTCGAAGCGGATGAGCACATTGGCGTCGTCGTCGAGGAGGCGTCCATCGACAAAGGCCGTGATGTCGGCCGCGAGTTCCTTGATGCGCAGACCGGTGATGTATTCGGCCAGATTCTCAGCATGGGTGCCGATGTCACCGATGCAGCCAGCGGCGCCGGAGCGCTTGGGATCGGTGCGCCAGGCGGCCTGTTTTTGGCCGGATTCCTCGATGCGCGTGGCCAACCAGCCTTGCGGATACTCCACGACGACCTTGCGGAGTTTGCCGAGGCGTCCGGAGCGGACGATTTCACGGGCTTCCTTGACGAGCGGATAGCCGGTGTAGTTGTGCGTGAGCCCGTAGAGCAGACCGGTGCGGGAAATGATGTCCCTCAACTCCAGCGCCTCCGCGAGATTGAATGTGGCCGGCTTGTCGGAGAGAACCGCGAATCCATGCTCCAGAGCCGATTTGGCGGCGGGGAAATGGACATGGTTCGGCGTGACGATGGAGACGAAATCCATCCGCTCGCCGAGCGGCAGCGCGGCTTCGGATTTCATCATCTCCTCAAACGAACCGTAGCAGCGCGAGTCCGGAAGATAGAAGTCGGCCCCGGAATCGCGCGAACGCTGCGGGTCGCTGCTGAAGGCCCCGCAGACGAGTTCGATGCGACCGTCCATGGCGGCGGCGATGCGGTGAATGGCTCCGATAAAGGCTCCTCGGCCTCCGCCGACCATTCCCATGCGGATTTTGCGTTGGGATGCAGGCGTGTTCATTAGGATTTCTTTTCGAAGGCGGCGTCGAAGGCGACTGCGCTGGGCGCGAAATCGAGTTTTTTCACAAAGGCGGCCGCCTCGGTGGCGCCATGAATGCGATCCATGCGGATGTCCTCCCATTCGACGGAAAGAGGGCCGCTGTATCGGATGTCATTGAGAGCGACGATGACATCCTCGAAGCGGATGTCGCCGCGACCGGGCGAGCGGAAGTCCCACGCGCGGCGCGCATCGCCAAAGTTCGTGTGACCGCCAAAGACGCCGACCGATCCATCGCCGTGACCCCACCAGGCGTCTTTGACATGGACATGAAAAATCCTCTCCGCGAATCGGCGGATGAATTGCACATAGTCCACGCCCTGATAGCCGAGGTGCGAGGGATCGTAGTTGAAGCCAAACCGAGGATGGTTTTTTAAGGCCGCCAAGGCGCGCTCGGCGGAGGTCGTGTCGAAGGCGATCTCTGTGGGATGAACCTCCAGAGCGAAATCGACATCCTCCTTGGCGAAGACATCAAGAATGGGTGTCCAGCGTTTGGCGAAATCTTCAAATCCCTTATCCCAGTATTCCCGTGAGGTCGGCGGGAAGGCGTAAATGGAATGCCAGACCGAGGAACCGGTGAACCCATTCACAACAACGCGGTGGGGATTTTTCTGAAAGCCGGGTTTGTCATTGAAAAAAGCCCGCGCTGCTTTTGCCGTGAGGATCATCTTGTCCGCAGCCCGTTGGCGAACACCCTCTGGCTCGCCATCGCCCCACACATCCGGCGGCAGGATCGACTTGTGGCGTTCATCGATGAGATCGCAAACGGCTTGGCCGACGAGGTGGTTCGAGACGGCGAAACAGGTGAGCTCGTTTTCCGCGAGAATTTCCCAAAGGCGCTGGCGGTATGCAGCGGAAGAGGCGGCCGCATCAACATCGAAGTGGTCGCCCCAACAGGCGAGTTCGAGTCCCTCGTAGCCCATCTGGCGGGCCATCGGGGCGAGTTTTTCAATAGGCAAATCGGCCCATTGACCGGTGAATAATGTGAGGGAGCGAGGCATAGGTTTGGTTTTAGTTTATGGTTTCAAGAGAATCAACTGTTCACGCTCGCCGCGTTGGAAGAACCTTGAGCGGGATGACTGTTTGGTCGTTTGTCCAGTGTTTCGCCCTCAAACACGACGCCGACAGCTTTGCGCCAGCGGTCGAGTGTGAGTTGCTGCCCCAGGCTGTCGGCCCAGGTCATGGCTGGCGTATAGGCTTCAAGACGCCCTTCGCGAACGCACCGGCCTAGCATATCGACCTCGTGAGTGTAGAGGGATTTGGGACTACTGTGGGCGACTTCACGCTGTTCATCGCCAACCTGGATGATCGCCTTGCCGTCGGCAAACCAAGGACTCGGGATGATCATGTGGCCCTTAGACCCGTAGATTCGGATTTGGTTGTGCTGGCTGACTTGGAGTCCGCAGGAGAGGTTGGCGAGGATGTCGCCCGGAAACCGCATTGTGGCCGCAGCCCATTCATCGACGCCGGTCTCGCCGATATGCCCGTAGCCTTGCATGTCGATCGGTTCGGCAAAATCTTTCCCCTGCGCGTTGCCGGCAATGGCACGCGCGGCGCTGACCGTGTAGCAACCGACATCCATGATGCCGCCGCCGCCGAGTTTGTTGATCATGCGGGTGCCGGTCGGGTTGCCATTCATGTTGAAACCAAATTGCGCCTCAATGAGTCGCACATCGCCGATCACGGCTTCACGGATCAGCTTGAGCCATTCAGCCGTTCCGGGGTGGCAGCGCCACATGAATGCCTCCATGAGGAACACCTTGTTGGCACGGCAAGCTTCAAGCATCACCATCACTTCGCCATGGTTCATCGCGAGGGGTTTTTCGCAAAGGATGTGCTTGCCCGCCTCCGCCGCTTGCACAGTCAACTCGCAATGCCGGTCGTTCATCAACGCGACATACACGGCGTCGATCTCTTCGTCGGCCAACATCGCGGCATAAGAAGGGTAACACTTGCCTTTCGGCAGATTGTATTTTTCGCCCCACTGATCCGACGACTCCTGCGTGCGACTACTGACCGCATTGAGTTCGCCTGTTTCTGACTCTGCCAAACCTTTAACCAAGGCATGTGTGATACCACCGGAACCAATGATGCCCCATTTGAGTTTATTCATGAGTGTAAGGTCGTCAGCTTTGCTATGACTGCACTAACACAAGCCTTGCAGATAATCCAAGCTGCGCGCGATGCATTCGAAGGGATCGCCAGAGCAGGTGTCTTGCTCGACGATGAACCACTGGCATCCGGAG
>CANMQB010000191.1 GCA_947499885.1 Spartobacteria bacterium | reverse complement strand
TGGCGAGTGCGGCCAACTTGAAAGTTCAACTCATCACGAAAACTGCGGCAGATCTGATTTTGGACGACTTCCAGCATGAGATCGAAGCAGGATCCCAAGCCGATGCGAGCCCCCTACTCACGATGCCGGTCCGCCGCCCGATCACTGTCACTGCAAGCGTTGTCGGCGTGACGCATATGCTCGCTCCCTCTATGGTTCCCCAGCGGATCGGTGATGGGGGAGTCACCAACCTCGTGAAAGTAAGCCGCAGTGAATTGCGTTTTTTTACGAATGGCAGTGGCTACACAACGCCGGACAACCGCACCAGCGATGGCTTGGCCAGAGCCTCTGCGATCTCGACGACCACTCCTTCTGCCAATGGACGGTACCTGACCAAGGAACGCTGGCTTGCGCCGAAGTTGATGAGCGATTCCGAAGCGAATGATGCCTTCACGGTTCCCAATTGGATTTACCTGAATCGCAAGGGTGAAACACCCACGGACTTCTCTGGCTCGGCACTGGCCACAGCAGCTAATTCGAATAGCACGAACACGGGATTCGTTATCGGGCGGTATGCCTACGCTGTGTATGATGTGGGTGGGCTTCTTGATATCAATGTGATCGGCAATGCGCTCCCTGGAACAGACAACGCCATTCGGGGGCTCGCGCATCAAGTGTCCCTTTCCAGTGGAATCGGTGGGGTCAATGTCCCGAATTTTCAAAACTTTGTGACTTGGAGATCGGCCGTTTCCTCCGCAAACGCGAACGCTACTTCCGGCAGCGGCGGATTGTTTGATCCCAAGCGAAACTTCATCGACGTGCCGGCATCGGAGCAGGCTTTTGTGAACCGACAGGATCTCCTCAATTATGTCGCCCAGTCGGGATCTCCCATTCCCAGTGCCACCTTGCCTTTCCTCACCACATTCAGCCGCGATCTTAATGCTCCCTCCTATGAGCCGAATTCCGCCAGGCCCAAGCTTCCCGCCAGCCCAGATCCGGATCTCATGAACCCGGCCCTGCTCACCGTCCGTTTCGCGGCAGATACCACGCTCCACCGACCTGAGGGGGACATTACTGTTAAATCCGGCACTCCGGTAATGCCGCGCCGGTTTCCTCTGAGCAAGCTGAGCCTTTTCGAGCAAGCCAGTCCGGACGCCGCCATGATGAGTTATTATTTCGGCCTGACAAAAGTAGATGCTCAGACTTGGAGATATACCGCTACCACCTCCGACGGGCGTATTGCCAAACTCAGCGAGGTCGCCGCACTTGGTCGCGAGCCGAACTTTTTCGAAATCCTTCAGGCGGTCCTCATCACTGGTTCACTTGGTAAAAGCGCAGCGGATACATATACTTACGATGCGGCACGCGATAGCTTGCAGAATCTTCAGGCCCTTCAAATTGGAGCAAACATTATCGACCAGTGGGATGCGAATGACTTACCGACTTGTTTGCAGTTTCCCTCTGGGGTTCCCGGTGCCTATCTATCGGTTTTTGGCATTGAGAACCTGCCTTACTTAAGCCAAATCAACTTGGTGGGATGGCGCCCAACCGACAACCGGGATCTTTTTCAAGTCTGGGGAGTCTTTGATGTATGGAATCCCCACCAAAATGCCAAGACCGCGCCATCCGGCATCGATGGCTTCCGGATTCTCCCTATCAGTGGAAGCAGTAGTTCTTGGGTTAGTTATTACATGACTTGGTCAACCAACCAAACACTTTGCAACAATTTCTACAGCAATTCTATGGCCGCTGGCGGATCCCAATTCAGCCCCGGAGTTCAGTCTCTTGTGACTCTTAATTCCTCGCGTAATTTCTCTTTTTCATCAACAACTGACTATTCTGAGCCAACAACTTTAGGAGGAACCCCCACAGCCTCTACCGATACCCCTGGTCTTCTCTTGATGGAGTGTACTCCCTTCGTTGTTTCCGGCACTCCTAGCCCTGCTATCCCTCCCCAAGGGGCGCGGATGGGTGTATTGCAGATCTATATCAACAGTCTCATGGACTCAGTTGCGCCCTACACTGCGGTTCTTCCCCCTCCGCCCGCTCCAGGGATGAGCGTCAACTCCATGGGACAAAGGGTGTATCCGACAGGAACTACTTTTACCGGTTCAAATGCAAGCATTACTTACCCAGATCCCACCTATTGGCTTCGGGAAGGCGCGGGAAACCTGACTGTCTCCGGAAAATATGGCACAAAAGCCCACAATTGCTTCAGGTTGTTGAGGAGGGCTGCGACACCTTACGCATTTGACCTGCAGTTCCATCAAGTTTCAGATAACCAATGGCACACCTATCAAAGATTTGAGGGCCTATTCCAGCAAACAGACATCGCATCGAGCCCCGTCAATGGTTTAAGTATCGCCCTTGGAGGGGAGGGGGCGACCCCCACTGACAAATCCAAGTTTTTACAAAACTCGCACCACTCGGCCGGCGGCTCGCTGCAAAACGAGTTCTACGTATGGAGGAACCGGGGCGCCTCTGTGGGAATGATCAAAGCCGACCCGAGAACCAGTAGATTCGGACTTTCCGGTTGGAATAACGTTAGCTCCACCCCTGTGACTTCCGGGAATGATTTTATGGGGCTTTCGGTTCGGGATTCGACAAGCCCTTTCACTGGTTTGCTTTATGATCGCAAATGGTGTGTTCCCAACGGAGGTAACTCGACTGGGTATTCTGGAGGCCTTGTGGGAGGATTTGAATTGGCTGCAGGTTTGACTAAACCGCCTCTTTTTGGCCTCGTTTCCAACAATCCGGATGTTGTGTTGAATGCCACGAACCCGACGCGCTATCCCGACCCCGACGGCGTCATCCGCCCCGGCGATGGATACTTCGGGGCACTGCCCACGGCGCGAGGGCAATTTGCTGATCGGCCGATTCTTCTGAACAGACCCTTTCGCTCGGTGGGTGAACTGGGGTATGTCTTCCGGGACATTCCATGGAAAACGCTGGACTTCTCCACACGGCGTTCTGGAGATCTTGGTCTGCTGGATGTTTTCAGCATCTCCGAGACTGACGGGAATTCGCCCCTGACCGCCGGGAAGATCAACCTGAACACGCGCCAGACGGCAGCATTGGCAACCGCTTTGCTCAGTTCCTCCAAGCAACTGGCGGGAGTCAACGCCAGCGTCCCCTCCTCAGAACTGAGCGCTCTACAAGCCCAGACGCTGGCTCAGGCTATTGTGACTGAAAGCACAGCGAGGCCGTTTTTAGATAGGGGTGATCTGGTGTCTCGTGTGCTGAACTCGGGCAGCGGAACCGACCCCTTGGCCGGGGACACATCGAAAGTCGCGCGCGAAGCGGCTGTGAGAACGCTTGCCGAGATCGGGACGACGCGCACATGGAACTTCATGATCGATCTGGTTGCTCAGACCGGAAGATTCACCGCGGCACCCAATAGCGCCAAAGATTTCATGGTGCAAAGTGAAGAGCGTGTGTGGATCCATGTGGCGATCGACCGGATGACGGGCGAAGTTTTGGAATTGAGAAAGGAAGTTGTTAATGAATAAGACAGCTATCATTTTTGCATTGATTGCGAGCACCTGTTGGGCGCAGCAAACCGTCGTGCAGCCTGACCCCGCTGAGCGCCCATCGAAACCATTTTCCAATGTGGTTCCAGAGGGCACAGCTTGGGTGGTGACGATCAAGAAACCCTGGGAACTGGCAGCAGGAAAGGCAAAAACAAAAGATCCTGCCGAAGAGGCTTATTTGGATAAGTTTGCAAGCGCAACCGTGAAAAGAGTTGAGAACACCTACGCGTCCGGCATCCGCCGCGAGGTCATTCATTATGGGGACGACTCGAAGTTTACTCGTTATGTCACAAAGGGTATGCTCTTGTATGAGGATCGTAATACGGGCGAGCCAGTTTTGGATGATCCAGCCGGCAGCCCAACGGGGCCGTCGTGGGGCGTGAATCGCCTTGGAGAACTATCTTGGGTGGCCGACAAGTATTATCTCGGTGTCGCAAGCTACAGGGGGAGGGCTTGTTATGTTTACCGGCAATTTGCTCCTGAAGTCGTCGTGCAGCAGGACATCAACACCGAGCCACAGGATGCTCCTCCGGGTGCAGCATCCACCGAGCTCAAAGATCCCCAAAACGCAAAAATCGCAGCCACGGCATTTATTGACAAGGAAACCATGCAGCCTGTGGCTTACGAGACGGTGCATGAGGTCTGGCTTTATGAAAAAGGTGATGCGGTCCGAGCTTTCGAGGTCCCCAGTGCTCTTCTGGACGCCGCTCGGAAGCAGGCCGAAGCCGTAGCAAAAATGAAGCAAAAATATAATATCCGCCAGTGAATTCGCGCCTGAAAATACGCGGTGCCTTCTCGCTGATCGAGTTGCTTGTTGTTATGGGAATCATCGCGATTCTCTCTTCGCTCGCCATACCGGCATTTAATGCCATCCGTGGTGGCGGGTCGTTGACCAAGGCCGCGAACGATATTTCAGGAATTCTTGAGCAGGCAAGAGCTTATGCCATGGCGCAAAATACTTATGTGTGGGTTGGGTTTAAAAAAGAGGGCGCCGATACCCTGCTGGTCGGCGTGAGCGCCTCGCCGTCGGGAATGACCAATACGGATAATCTTGTTTCCATCAGCCGCTTGGTTCGTATCGAAAATTTGCAGCTTGTGGAGGCGCCGGCATCCCCTGCGCGCTCGCAGGCCAATGCGGTGCAACTCGTCGGATCGGGAACGGCTTTCCCGTTTTCCAGTGGCACGAACGCGTTTTCCAGTCAAGTCTTACGCTGGAACAGCCGGGGAGAGGCTCGCCTGGATTCTGCAACCTTGAGTCGGGTCATTGAGATCGGCCTTCAATCTTCGGCGGGCGGCGTCATTCGCAATGCTTCAAACTACTCGGCGATTCAAATCAATGC
>CANMQB010000190.1 GCA_947499885.1 Spartobacteria bacterium | reverse complement strand
AGCCGGGTGCGGCGGTGGCGGGTGAGAACGAGGAGAGGGTTGGCTTGCCATCCCCCGAGAGCACAAAGACGGTAGCGATAGAGCTCGTGGAAGCGGCTCCCTCGCTGTCTGTGGCGACAGCCGTGATGTCGTAAGTTCCGGCGACGGTCGGCGTCCATGTCACCGAATAGGGGGCTGCTGTATCGACTCCGAGCGAGGCGTTGCCGCTGAAAAACTCGACTTTCGTGACGGTGCCATTGGCTCCGCCGAGGGCTTTATCGCTCGCTGTGGCGGTGAGCGGGACGCTTGTATTTGCGAGCAAGGATGTGCCGCTGGTGGGCGAGTCGAGCGTGATGGATGGTGGAGGGTTGGTTTCCACGCTGGAGCCGCCGGTGATCACGAGCGAGTAGATCTGGCTTGGGGTGGTGAGTGTGCCATTGAGCGAAATGGTGGCTGTGTAGCTTCCGGCCTGAGTGGGCGAGGCGATGAGGACTTGCTCGACATTGTCCACTTTGTTCACGCCCGTGGTCGCGGTGGCGTTCATCGAGGCCTGTGTCCAAGTGCCTACGAAGGGCATCACAAATGGCAGATAGGTTGCGGATCCATTTGGCGCGGTGACTTTGAGATCGAGGTTGTGCTTGAGATTCGCCGTGCGGCTGTCGGCAGCGGTCTGGGCTGTGCCGGCGGGATCCGTCCAGCAAAGGGTGGCTCGGATCGGGCTGGTGCCATCCCATTGAAAGGTCTGAGTGAGGGTTTTTGTGGAATTGTTCAGCGTGCCCTCGATCATCTTGGGCGCGGCCAGACTGGCTTTGTGGGCGAGTATGACATCGGCCGCGGCCTTCACATTTATGTAGCCCCAGCCGTATTTGTAGTCGGGGCCGGCGTTGCCGACATCGTCGGCTGTGTGGATGACCAGAGCCTTGAGCATGCTGGCGCGGGGGCGTGTGCCAGGAAACTCGCGCTGGTAGAGTTGCTCGAGCAGGACTGCGGAGCCGAGGGCATTCGGCGTCGCCATGCTGGTGCCGCTGTAGGTGCCATCGTAGGCGGTGTCGCTCGTGGAGATGCTCGAGTAGAGGTTCACGCCGTTGGCAACGACATCCGGCTTGATGCGTCCGTCATCGCACGGGCCGAGGCTGGAGAAGTAGGCTATGGTGCCCTGTGATGTGTCGCGGGTGGGGCCGGTCACGGCGTCATCCGCCGCGCCGACGGTCAGGATGTTTTTGGCTAGGCCGTTGAAGGTGATCGATTGGTAGCCGCCTAGGGCGGTGAGCAAATCCTGCTCGTTGCCGGCGGCCCAGAAAACGAGGTAGTAGGGGAGGGAGACGGCGAGCGCGTCGAGGGTGTTGCACTCGGTCTCATAGCGGCCCATATCGGCCGTGGCGGCATTATAGCCGTAGGAGTGGTTGGAGAGGGGGATTCTGGCAGTATCGGTGGCTGTGGCGGCTCCGGCATTGGTCATCTCCGCGTAGTCATCAGTCCATTCGTAGGAATCGATCGCAACTTTCGGAGCCATGCCCTTGGCTTTGGAATCCGTGCCATTGGCGCCAATCGTGCCAGCGACATGGGTGGCGTGGTCATCCACCACAGCAGTGCTGTTTTTTTTCACGACGCGGGTCGTGTTGAACTCGCGGTGGGTATTGCGGACGGAGCCGCCATCCCAGACGCCGACTTTGATGCCTGTGCCATCGAGACCGTAGGGGGCTGCGCCATCGCGGATGAGACTAGCTCCGGAGGAGATCGCGGCGTTGACATTTTGCGTGGTGCGGTAGATCGGGCGGTCGCCGTCGAAGGAGTGGAGAATCGAGACTTTGTGGCCGGGGCCTTCGATGCGCTCGGGGATGCCGAGGCGGGCTGCTTTAGCAAGGACGGATTCGTAGCGCGTCTCCTCCATCTCGGACAAGCGGGCTACGACAAATTCGCGAACGACGGGGTCGGACATGTCGACATGCTCCAAAATGTCGGCTGGCGTCTTGGCATTGGCAAAGCGGGCTTCGAGTTGATCGGGTGTCGTTTTGGTTTTTGAAAGACTAGCCACTTCAGCCTGAACTGGCGCCCCCGAGGTGGTCGCTGGAGTTTGTTGTGGGGAAGGAGCCGCTGAGTCGCTCGCAAAGTTCTGCGGCGGCGTGGAAACCGGAGAAGCCTCTGCCCGGGGCGCGGCGGTGGCTGCCTCAGGCGTCGGCGTGCTGGCGGCTGTCATCGCTCCGCTTGCCGCATTATCGTTTTTTACCGAACTGGCCTGATCGGCTTGCGGTGGACGTGCAAAAATCCAGAGGACGAGGAAGGCGCAAAGCAGGATTGCGGCAGAAAAGGCGAGCTTTTTCATTCAGCAATAGAGTATTGTTGAATTTTAAGAAATTAAAGGCCGAGGAATGTGACGATTTCGACACACTGGGTGTGTGTGCGCCTGCGGCGAGCAGGGGGAGGTTTTTTAGACAGAACCGAAGCGAAGCGGAGAACGACTGCTGCAGGCAGCCCGAAGGGTGAGCGTAGCGAATCAATTTACAGAATTAACAGAATTGGGGGGATTTTTTGACAGGATGACAGGAGGGGAGGATTTTTAGATAGAATCAAAGCGCAGCGGAGAACAACTCCCTTGGGATTTTGTCCTTGGTGGTTGATTGTAAGAATTTTAAATTCTGTTAATTCTGTTAATTCTGTCTAGTCCTTCCCTTTCTCCCCCTCCTGTTAATCCTGAAAATTGACTCGCTGCGCTCACCCTTTGGGCTGCCCAGGGCAGTCTTTCTCCGCTGCGCTCCGATTCTGTCGTCCTGTCTCAATCGCTGAAGGATTGTGGGGCGAGAGTGGCTTTGAGTCTTAGAAATCGCGTGGAGTCCTGTGAGGTTGGGACGGAAAATTTGCGCCGTTCATTGCCGCTTGGCACATTGGTTTGGCTGATTCCCTCGATGGTCGAGGTGACGTCGTTGCTTGTCCAACTTTCGGTCAAGACGCTTGCGCTCTCCGCGTTGACGCTCAGTTTTGGGTCACTGGTTCGTATGGTGGCTGTTAGTGTGAGCGTGTCGCCTTCGAGCGTGAGGGAAGGGGATTCTCCAGCACTGTCGGGTGTCAGGGCCCCGCCGATGGCGAAAACTTTGAGCATATCGGGCGTCACGGCCATACCTCCGCTCCATGCTGAAAAGGAAACGCCGAGTGTTTCCACTATGATGTCGTCGAGAAAGATACGGCTGCCGAGCGTTTCCAGCTTGAGCGTGGTGTTTGTCGTGCCACCAGAAAAAGTCAGCGTCTTGGATTCATAGCCAGCGGTGAGGTTGGAGGTAATGGTTACATTTTGAGATTGGCCGGCGGCGGTCACCCTGAGAGGAGCTGTAATGGTCGTCCAGCCTTTGACTTTGAATTTCACGGTGAAGTTGCCGTTGTTTCCGGACAGGTTGAGTGGCTTGCTGGTGATGGAGCCATTTTGTGTGCCGGTTCCCAGCAAAGTTTTTCCTCCTGCCGAGTAGGCGTGGACGGCTGTGGGGAAGTTCAAGTTTATCGACGTAAGAGCTGTTTCATCTGCCGCTGTTGTTGAAGAATCTCCGCCCGCGGTTAACGATGAAAAATCCTCGTAAAAGATCGATGGCGTGGGCGTGGGCGTGGGAGCGAGGATGGAGAATATCGCGGTGGCCGTGCCTTGGTAGTTTGTCTCAGTCACATTAGCGACGAGACTGTAATTGCCTATATTCGTTGGTGCGGTGAGGGATCCGTTGTAGGAAATGGAAATTTTCAGTCCGCTTGGTGTGGTGGTCGCGGTAGCGCTTTTTGGCGATCCGTCGTAGGTTTGAGTCAGATTGCCTAGTGAGATCGTGGCATTGAGTGGAGGGGTCGCGGTTGGGATCGAGAAGGCGCGTAGCACTGCCATGTGTTGCATATTTGAGGCAGCGCTGTCGGTGCTTAGTATTGGCGCCACTTCGGAAATAGGCGTGTAAACGCGACTGTCAAAGACAAGACCATCGGTGAATGTGCGGTTGCCAATGATCAAAGGGGTCTTGCAAGCGTTGAGATCGTTATCTGCCAAGACCCAGTCATACGGCTTGGAGCGCCCGGCGTTGGTATTTGAGTTGTTCGACTGATCCGCAGGCCAAGGCGAGGAGGTAACGAATTCTGCAGAAAGGGCGGTGATACAGTTTTCTGTGGGTAAATCCGTGTTAAAATCTCCGCCCACCACGAGATAATCCCCGGCGGGAATGTTTGCGGCGATGTAAGTCAGGAGAAGATCGGCTTGTTTTTTTCGGTTGGCTGAGGAGGTTGTTAAAAAATGAACACTGACAGCCCAGAGGTCTTTATCTCCTGGAATATCGATTTTCGCCCATGCGAAATCGCGGTTGCTCACGTTTGAGTCCTTCCATTCGCCGGATGCCAGAATCGGATACCGGCTCACGATGCCATTGGGGATTTGCGCCCCTGCTTCGCAGAAATAGGAAAACCCGGTTCCGAAGTTCGCATTCACCCAAGCTCTCAAAGCCGATGCGGTATTGTTCCCGAAGTTCATTTCCTGCACCAAGGCGATATCGGGCTTCAATCCTTGGAAAATCCGGTTCCCATGTCCTGGATCATATGACTGCAGGTTTCCGCTCGTGATATTTGCCGCCATGATGCGAACAACTTCATCTGCGTGGGTCGGGGGCGCGAGGGCTACAGCAAGAAGAAGAGCAAAAAGGAGGCGCACGATGGGAGCCGGATGAGGATGGAATTTAAACACGAGGACGGAGTCGGAGCTCCGCGAATAAATGCTGCCAAGGGCAGCCCGAATGGACAGCAAAGCGATTCAATTGAGAGAATTATGAGGAGTCGGATAGGGGGCTTGAGAGCTAAGGCTGGAGTTTAGCGGCAAACGACACGGAGCCCCAGTTTACTCTCGTCTCCTTAATTCTGTTAATTCTGTCTAA
>CANMQB010000189.1 GCA_947499885.1 Spartobacteria bacterium | reverse complement strand
CAAGGAGGAAGACAGCACGAGGGGCCGGGCCAACATGTTACGCCAACTCATGACTGAAAATGGTCAGAAGGCGATGCAAAGCAAGGCGCTTTACGACGTGCTGGATCTCTGCATGAGTTGCAAGGGGTGCAAATCGGAGTGCGCTTCGAACGTGGACATGGGCAAGATGAAGGCCGAGTTCTTGCAAGGTTATTACGATTCCCATGGAGCCCCACTGCGGTCGGCCCTCATTTCACGCTTCGCGAGTATCAGTCAATTGACCTCGATCTTCCCATGGGCATGGAACTTTGTTTTTAGTAAACCGAGCCTGCGCAAGATAGCGAACAAACTCACAGGATTTCACCCCGAGCGCACGATCCCCTTGTTGCCGGATCAAACTCTTGTCCAATGGTTCAAGAGCCATGTCCCCCACCCTCAAGCCGGAAAACGTGGACAGCTCTATCTCTTTGCCGATGAATTTACAAACTATCAGGACGCCCAAGTCGGCAAGCACACGGTAGAACTTTTGGAAAAACTTGGCTATCAGGTGCTCCTGCCTGATCAATTGGAGAGCGGTCGCGCTGCGCTGTCCAAAGGGTTCTTGAAAAATGCACGCCACCTCGCCGAAGGAAATGTGCGCCGACTGCACCCTGTTGTTTCCGCCGAACACCCGCTCATCGGAATCGAGCCATCGGCCATATTGTCTTTTCGTGATGAGTATCCGGAACTCCTTCGCGGAGATTTGCAACAGCAGGCCAAGGAATTATCTGCAAACTGCCTTCTTTTAGAAGAATTCCTGGTGCGAGAACATGATGCCGGACGCTTGCCAAAAACAGCCTTTCAAGAAAACAAGCAAACCATCCGACTTCACGGGCACTGCCATCAAAAGGCTCTCATCGGGATGCTGCCAACGATCCGCGCTTTGGAATTGGTGGCCGGGCACGATGTGCGACTCATCCCGTCTGGATGCTGCGGCATGGCGGGGAGTTTTGGATACGAAAAAGAGCACTACGATATCTCACAAAAAATCGGAAATTTGGTGCTTTTCCCAACCATTCGCTCCCAGTCCAAGGATACCATTGTCTGCGCCCCGGGCACATCCTGTCGTCACCAAATTCACGATGGCACGGGCCGCACTGCCCTGCATCCCGCAGAGATTTTAAACAGGGCAGTGCGTTAGACCGGATCCTACCAAGCCGTCCAACCGCCATCCACCATCAGGCTGTGACCTGTGACGAAAGAGGCACTGTCGGAAAGTAGGAAAAGTGTAGGGCCAACGATCTCAGTATTCACTCCGACCCGATTCAAAGCGGTTTTGTTTGACAGGTCTTGGATGAATTGCGGGTGGTTTTCCTGAACCGCAGGATTGGGAAACGGCCCAGGGGTTACGCAATTGAATCGGATTCCGTCCGGTCCATAATGCACAGCGAGATAACGCGAGAGCTGGAGAATCGCGGCCTTGGCTGCGCCATAGTCGATGGGGTTCGGAGTCATGGGCGCGGCGTAAATGCGGGGATCAGGAGCCACGACGCCATACATGCTGGAAAAGAGCACAATACTGCCCAAGCCTCTCGGCTTCATGTGCCCAGCCAACTCGCGGCACAGGACGAATGCGGGTGCGAGCGTGAGGTCGAATGTTTTATTAAAACACTCGGCATCAATTTCTTCAAGTTTTTTTCCGGATGATGATGCAAAGGCAAGGTGTGCCACGCCATCGGGAACTCCATACTCCAAGACCATTTCTCGCACAAATTCCGGCAACCCATCGACATTGCTGAAATCAAAATCCCGTCCGACCGTGTTCTTGAGATTGTGGCTCTCCACAAAAGCGGCAGCACGGCCAACCATGTCAAAGCAAAGTACTTTCGCACCAGCGTCATCAAGCGCTTGGGTGATCGCCGAGCCCAAATAGCCAGCACCTCCCGTTACCCAAATCCGTTTTCCTTCTAAAGACAGTATATTTTTCATTTTGCAGTGTATCCTCCATCAATTGGTAAATTTGCACCCGTAATATAAGTGGATGCGTCGCCGAGTAAAAAGACTACCGAGCCTCCGATCTCACGAGCCTCCGCCATGCGTCCCAGCATGGTCATCTTCGCATAGCGAGCCAGAAAGGCGTCGCTTTGGGGTTTTTCAGGGTTAAAAATTCCTCCCGGCGAGACGACATTCACTCTGACTCCGTTCGGCCCGTAGTGCGAAGCCAAAAAGCGCGTAAGGTTGATCATGCCGCCTTTGTGGAAGAAGTAATCCGGCGCCGCAGTCATCGTTGTTCCTTCGTAAAGCCAGGGATTTACGCCGACCATGCCCTGCATGGAAGCGATATTCACGATACTGCCGGATTTGCGCTCAGCCATGGCATCTCCAAAGATCCGGGCCGTGGCAAAAAATCCCGTCGCATTGGTTTCCATCGATTCGCGCCATGCCGACAGCGCGTCAGTCATACTCGCCATCGGACGACTCACCGCATTGAAAACAATCCCATCGATGCGACCATGTTGCTTTAACACGCGATCTCTCAAGGCGTGAAGTGAAGACTCGTTGACGATATCCACTTCCTCGATCGAGACAGGGGCGCCGTCGGTGGATTCCGAAGAAGCCAGCGACTCCAATGCCGACCTATTGCGCGAAGCCACAACCAAGTTGGCCCCGGAAGCTGAAAGTGAGGTGACGAGTGAGCGTCCGAGAAGGCCCGTGCCTCCGAATTGAAGGATGACCTTGCCTTCGAGAGAAAAAGAAGGAGTTTTAGACATAAGGCGAACGGGTGGAGGGCTTCAGCTCCGAGGGAAGTGCTTCGATATGCTCCTGGAAGAGTTCCAATCTTTGTTTCATATAAGCCCCTAGAGCATTCACATCCGAACCGGTGTTGAAAACCCTGATGCCATCGGCAATGAGCTCGGCAAAAGGTGCGATGAGACCGGCGGCCATCGCAAACTTGCCATTCTTGAGAGCCGCTGCCGCCACGCGTTTGCGCGCTGCCACCACTTGGGGATCATCCAGTTGACCGGTCTTGCCAATACGATGGCTAAAATCTCCAGGACCGAAGAGAATGCCGTTGAATCCCGGAACGGCCGCAATTTTTTCGACATTTTCAAGCCCCTCGGGGGACTCGATTTGAAGAATAACCACTTTCTCCCGGTTCGAGTATTCCAGATAAGTTTCCACCGGCATGAGGCAGAACTGTCCATCGGTATTCCCGCCGTCCAGCGCACGCTTGCCCTGTGGATAAAAGCGAACCCAGTCCACAATCTGGCGCGCCTCTTCCTCCGTCTCGACATGCGGCACAATGATGCCGGTCGCATCGGCTTCAAACGGCTTGACATAATCGCTATAGCTTCCCTTGGCGACACGGACGAAGGAATCCATATCATGAACCCGGGCCGCTCGAATCATGTTTTCGAGTCCGATCCAATCATTCGGAACGTGTTCATTGCAGATCCACACTCCATCCAGACCCGAGAGACCAGCGATCTCGATGACTCGAGGGTCCGAGAGATTGATCTTGAGGGTTTTAGCTATCTGCCCTTCAGCAAGGAGCTTCAGAAGGCGACTGGGTCGTTGATGTATCATAAAACTTTAAAATGCCGAGATTTCTTCAAGAGCCACTTCCCGACCTCCTTCGTTTCGACTGATGAGGCCGCCGATCACGAGTTGCATGAGTTCCACGGTCTCGGAGAACGGGTAGGGAGGAATTCCGCTGGAAAGGAACCCGACAAAGGCCTCCAACTGCGATCTGAAGGCAAAAAAGGTATCGCTGAAAGCCAACTGCACTTTGCCGTGGGTTCCGCAAATCTGCAAACACCCGAAGCCCCCATACATATCCGAGCTGGCCACAACGACCAAATCCACGCCCCGCCGATGCTTGATGTGCACAATATTCCGCTCCGGTGTGCCGGTATTCCGAACACTCAAAAATCCCGGCCCCAGTATGGGATAGACACTTTCCAAAGCATGAATGCCATAGGCCTCCCAACTCTTCGGCGTGGTGATACTCAAAAAGCGCAAGTCCCCGAGTTCATTTGTGGACCGGTGGTAAGGGTGAAACTCTTTCGCATAACGCATTGCGCTGGAGGACATGATAGGCTTGCCCTCGGCGACCCATTTGGCAAAAACCTTGAGATCATCAGAGTTGTTCACAAGAGGCTTGTCGATAAAAACCGGCAGGCCTGCCTCGACAAAAGGCCGAGCGCGCTCGACATGCTCGTCTCCGATATCCGTGGCAATGAGTACGGCATCGACATGGCCAATGACGTCCGTTGGATTCTGCACCACATGCGGAATGTGAGCGCACTGGGAGACATGTTCAGCGGTGAACTCCCCATTCCCGGTGCAGCAAATATGTGTCACTTTTGCTCCCGCCACCCGCAGGTTTTCGCTCGGCTCTTTGTTGAGATAGGCAGGAATTCCCGGGAAGGGACATTCTTTGGTCATCCTTTCGCGATCATAGCCATTGAACATGGCGCTCCACGAATACGGATGCCCGTTGCCTACGCTGCAACCTAAAATAGCCAGTCGAAAATCGCTCATGGTTCGAAAATGCGGGGTTTGTTAGAGAACATCACCACCCTACCCGCTGAAGTCACCAACTGCAATCATGAAATCGATATTCGCACATTTGAACTTTATTCGCACATTTGATTTGCTTTTTAGTCGTTGCGGATCGAAAAAAGACTGGTTCGCTAATAATACCATGGATTTCCTTTTGACACGGAGATTCAGCTTCCGAGCTGGGCTTTTGAACGAATGGCTCCAAATGGTTTCAACTGGTCAGGAAATATGACCTAATTGCGCTACTTGAAGAGGACAGCAGTAGAGCTTTAATTGGAGATTCTTGGTCATGCAGGTATGCTATAAAAATTCTCATCCTACTGACTCGGAGCGGCCGTTGGGTCAGGA
>CANMQB010000188.1 GCA_947499885.1 Spartobacteria bacterium | reverse complement strand
GGTTCATTCGACTCCTGCCGCTCCCTGTGTGTTTTATTTTGGGACAGGCAGTAGGTGCGCTTCTCTGGTTCATCCTGCCCGGCTACCGCCGCCTCGCAAGGGAAAATCTCACGGTGGCATTTGGTGTGGAAATGTCGCCCACTGCCATCCGATCGCTTGTCTTCAAGCATTTCACCACTTTGGGAGCAAATGCAGTGAGCGCGATAAAAATCCCATCCCTCTCGCAGGATGAAATCGCCCGCATTGCTCAGATCGAAAATCTCGACCTCATTCGCCGGAACATTGCAAACGGGCGTCCGGTAGTGCTTGCCATCAATCATATCGGCAACTGGGAACTCTATGCCCAACTCGTTTTTCAAGTGCCTGAGGCGCGCTTTGGGACTGTTTACCAAGCCCTCCACAACAAGCTTCTCGATGACCTTGTGAATAGCGACCGCCGCAGGCTGGGGGTTCAAACCTTCGATCGTAAGGCCGGATTCCAAGGTGCTCTGGCCCTCCTGCGCGAGCCAGGTATCCTCGGCGTGCTCGTGGATCAACACGCTGGCAACAGCGGCCTGTGGACTCCGTTTTTCAACCGTCTCTGCTCGACCTCGCCGCTCGCGGCCACGCTGGCCGTCCGGACGAATGCCGCCGTGATCCCAGTCGCTATCTACACACAAGGCTTCGCCCGTTGGCGTGTCGTGATCAGTCCTGAAATCCCGTGGTCTGCCGACAAGCCGGAGCAACTCACGCTCGACATCAACAAGGCCCTTGAAAAGCAAATCCGGGTTTCTCCAGCAGATTGGTTTTGGGTTCATAATCGGTGGAAGACGCCACTCCCCAATTTTCTGATCAACGAAGCCAAGCGGGGTATTTATCGGCCGCCTACAGATCCCGTGCCTGCACCATTCCGCATCGTCATTCGTTCCCCAAACTGGCTTGGCGATGCAGTGATGGCCATCCCCGCCGTGCGCGCGTTCAAGCTTGGTCGTCCCGATGCACGCCTCACTATTCTCTGTCCCGAAAAACTCGCTGGTCTCTGGCAGCGAGTGTCCGATGTGGACGAAGTGATCGGCATCGAGTCCGGCAAGTCTCTTTTTTCTACCGCCACAAATCTCCGCGGGCACTTTGAAGCTGCCGTTTTATTTCCGAATTCGCTTCGATCCGCTCTCGAAGTTTGGCTTGCAGGCATCAGGCGCAGGGTGGGGTATGCAGGACACTCGCGCACGGCGTTTCTGGATCAGGTCATCACTCCTCGCAAAAAATCCGGCTTCCTGCCACTGCACCATGCTGACCGGTATTGGCACATTGCGGCCCGCTGTGGAGCTGAGTCCCCGCCTGCTTCGATTTCCTCTTGGAAGCCCAAAGGCAGGAAATGTGTGATCGGCATCTGCCCAGGTGCGGAGTATGGTTCAGCCAAACGCTGGCCTGCCTACAAATTTCGCATGCTCATGCAACAGGTCAATGAACTGATCGATTGCGAATGGGTCATTCTCGGCACGGCGGCGGACTCCGCCATCGCTGCCGAGATTTCGCAAGGCTTGCCAAATGCGAGCGATCTTACTGGAAAAACCACACTCGGTGAGTTGATGGATCTGCTTGCGAAACTGAGCGGGCTTCTCACCAACGACACCGGCACCATGCACCTCGCCGATTTTATAGGCACTCCCCTCGTTGCCATTTTCGGCTCAACGGAACCCTCGCTTACTGGCCCAAGGGGACCCCGCAGTCAAGTTATCCGACAGAAAGTGGAATGCAGCCCTTGCTTCCTCCGCGAGTGCCCGATTGATTTTCGCTGCATGGAGGAAATTCCCATTGAGAAGGTCGTCGCAGCGGTTTTGAATTTCTGCAAAAAAACCCAGCCAGCTTCGAATCGGATAGAGGAATAGAGTTGTTGCTAGCATGTTGCCTGCGCACGAATAAATCGGCAAGCCTTCCGATTTTTTGTAATTCAGTCGGTCTCTGAGTTCGATTTTCTCGGTTCCGGCAGCTACTCATTTCAGGAGCGGATAAAAAATGTTCATTTTTTCTTGAACAAAATTTTTTCCGAGTGATAGTCCTATTTGTCTCCCCCGCCAATGAGGCTAGTGGAAACCTCCATTTCAACTCGGCAAATGGCAAATTCCCCAGGATTTACCAAGGGCGGCAGCCCGCGCTCAAATGCCGGGCCATCCTCACAGGAAGCGGCTCTCAGCGCGGCTCCACCCGCACTTAGCCCCTTCCAAGTCCAGTCGGTTGCACTCTTCATTCACATCTTCGGGGCTCTCTCTCTCCCGCGCTCGATCGGCGAAATTTACGGCCTCCTTTTCAGTACCCCGGAGCCCCTCTCGCTCGACGATGTGCAAGCGCGTTTGAAGTTGAGTCGGGGATCTGCCAGCGAGGGTCTTCGCTGGCTTCGTTCCCTCGGTGCTGTCAACCAAGTTTACGTTTCTGGGGTCCGCAAAGAGCACTTCACTGCCGAGACTAGTCTGCGCAAGCTCGCCAGCGGCTATCTCCGCGACCGCATAGACCCCCATCTCGAAAACGGCCCCAGCCGCCTCAGCGCCCTCGAATCCAGCATCGACCCAGGCTCTTCCACCGCCCATTTCGAAAGATCCCGCCTAGGCCAGATCGCCGGCTGGTATAAATTTTTCGGCAAAGTCCTGCCGCTCATCAAAGTCCTCGCCGGCAAATTCTAGATAATCTCGCCCTTCGCATTCGCTCACTCAAGTCAATCCATGCAAAAATCTGCCGCAGAATACGAAATCATCATTAAGCCGACCAAAAGCTGGTTCGGCCTCGATCTTGCCGAGATTTGGCGTTATCGGGATTTGTTGTTTCTCCTTGTCCACCGGGATTTTGTATCGAACTACAAGCAGACGATCCTCGGTCCTCTCTGGTTCATTATCCAACCCCTTATCACGACCATCATTTTCACCATTATTTTCGGGAAAGTGGCACAGATTCCAACGGATGGGATGCCTCCGATGCTCTTCTACCTAGCCGGCTTGCTCGGGTGGAACTTCTTTTCCCGCACGCTTAACGGCACCTCCTCCACGCTGGTATCTAATGTCGGCCTCTTTGGAAAAGTTTATTTTCCTCGTTTAGTTGTTCCCATTGCAGCCGTTGTGTCAAACTACATCGCTCTTGCCATCCAGTTAGTTACCTTCCTCTGCTTTTGGACTTACTATAAATTTTTCTCCTCAGTAGGGCCATCCATCCACATCGGTTGGGACATTTTGGCCTTCCCTCTGGTGATCCTACAAATTTCCGCCCTCGCACTCGGCGTCGGCCTCTGGCTTTCCGCCCTCACGGCCAAATACCGTGACCTCGCATTCCTTACTGCCACCATCATCCAACTCTGGATGTATGCCACGCCGATCATTTATCCCGTCTCTCAAATCCCCGAAAAATGGCGTTGGGTCTCCTCGCTCAACCCCATGGAAATGCCCGTCGTCGCCATCCGAGATATGTTTATAGGACAAAATATTAGCCCCATTGGAGATTTTGGCATCTCCATCACTATGACAGTCTTCATCCTCGCCACAGGAATTCTCATTTTTAACAAAGTCGAGAAAACCTTCGTCGACACGGTGTAGGAGTTTTCAAAATGAAAGAAAATGCACTTCTAGCTTTGAGCAGTGTACCGGGTAACGAGTAACTAGTAACGAGTATGGGATTCGCAGAAAATTTTGAAGACTTGCAGATTTGGCAACAGTTTCCCTCACCAGGTTACAGACCACTCGTTACTCCAACGCCTGCGTTCTCACGCTCATAAAAACTCATTGAATTTCTCTTTATCAAACATTAATCTCAAGACATGAGCGCGATAGAAATCGAAGATCAAATTAAAAGTCTTGCTCCCGATGAGTTGCAGAAACTCACCGACTGGTTTGTCCAATTTGCTTTGAGGCGTCAAGAGGAGGCCTGTGAAAACGAGGAGTGGACCGATTTTTCCCTAAAAAACTTTGCCACGGCCTACGGCGATGACGAGCCAGAGTTTTCGCTCTCCGATATCAAAAAATGACTCCCGGCGACATTGCCATCTCCGCAATTCCGCAAGCGGATGGCAAAACAAAACTCCGCCCCTTGGCCGTTTTGAGTGAATTTCCACGCCACGGTGATTTACTCGTTTGTGGGATCACTTCTCAGATGTGGAATTTCACCGAGGGCTTTGATGTGCCACTAAGAAAAGGCGAGCCGGATTTTGAAAAAAGCGGATTGAAAAGAGACAGCATATTCCGGATGGGACACTTGACAGTTTTGGCCAGAAACAAAGTCTCAGGTTCAATTGGTAAAATCTCGGACGAACTCCTGAACAAGCTTATCGCCAACTTGATGTCCCACTTGGCAAAATCACTCAGGTAAATGGGGAATTGGAGCGCAGACGATGCGCGACGAGGTGGAGGCATTCTTCGCCCGTTTCAAAAAATAAAATCACCAGCCACCAACCACGCGTTACCCGCCACAGCGCCAACAGGCGCCGCAGTTTCTGGATTTGTCGAAAGGATCGTCCGGAGAAGTTCGCTCCATGCTTTATCTTGCCGAAGACCTTCGCTACATTGACAAATCCGCTTCGGAACGCTTGCGCTCCGAATACAAAGACCTCTCCAAATCGATCGGTGCTCTCGCCTCAAAATTGCGCTCGCAACAATAACCGCGCCCGCAAACCTGGCGCTAGCGTGCAGCGAGTTACGGGTGGAGCGAAAGAAGCGGTAACGAGTAGCGGGTTACGGGTAGCTGGTGAAAACCAATCCGCCGAAGGCGGAGATCGCGCCGCAGGCGCCTCTGGACTAGCCACCCGCCACCCGTTACTTCTTCGCCTCTTCCCATGTCCAAACCCATTATTGAAGGGCACTTTGAAAAATTTTGAATTCTAAATTTCGGCATCAGCAAAAATCTTCATTTTAAAAAATCGGCAATTCTATTGTGGCGGAGACATAGGATTGA
>CANMQB010000187.1 GCA_947499885.1 Spartobacteria bacterium | reverse complement strand
AGCCGACGTTTACCACATCTGGTGGGATCCCAATTTGGAGCAAGAAATCCGACGCGCCGGAAAGCGTATCCTAGGATTCCACGTTTGCGACTGGCTTACCCCCACACAGGATTTCCTCAATGACCGAGGTCTCATGGGCGAAGGCTGTATAGACATTCGCGGCATTCGCCAACAGGTCGAAGCTGCGGGATTCTCCGGCTGGATTGAGGTCGAAATTTTTTCCTCCCGCCACTGGGATCGAGATCAAGACGCATTTCTCTCCGACATCATTACCGCTTACAAGTCACACGTTTAAATCAACCCCAACTCAATCTATATATGAAAACACATCGCATCGGAATCATCATGAACGGCGTCACTGGACGCATGGGCACAAACCAGCATCTCATCCGCTCGATTGATGCAATCATCAAGCAAGGCGGTGTGCGAGTCGGGCCAGATGAAGTCATCATGCCTGATCCTATTCTCATTGGGCGTAGCGAAAGCAAACTGCGCGAACTATGTGCCCGGACCAGTGTAACCAAGTGGAGCACCAATCTTGACGAGGTCCTGGCAAATCCCGACTACACGGTCTATTTCGACTCTCAAACAACCGGCCGACGCGCTGAAGGCGTGCGCAAGGCGGTCGCGGCAGGAAAGCACATCTATTGTGAAAAACCAATCGCTGTGGATTCCAAGACTGCTTTGGAATTGCACGAGCTCTGCAAGGCGGCTGGAGTAAAAAACGGCGTTGTGCAGGACAAACTTTGGCTCGCAAGTTTCGTCAAACTCAAGCGTCTCATCGAAACGGGATTCTTTGGCAAAATCCTCAGCGTGCGCGGTGAATTCGGATACTGGGTTTTTGAAGGCCATACAATCCCTGCCCAGCGCCCAAGTTGGAATTACCGTAAGGAAGACGATGGCGGCATCATCGTGGACATGCTCTGCCACTGGCAATACGTCCTCGAGAACCTCTTCGGTGAACCCAAGGCCTTGAGTTGCTATGGGGCGACGCATATCGCGGAACGCGTCGATGAAAATGGCAAGCCCTACCGCTGCACGGCGGACGACGCCGCTTATGCGACCTTCGAACTTGAAGGTGGCGTGGTGGCACATTTCAACTCGTCATGGGTTACCCGCGTGCGTCGGGATGACCTCCTCACCGTCCAAGTCGATGGAGAGAAAGGTTCGGCTGTTTGCGGTCTCCGCGATGTCTGGATTCAACACTACGGCAACACGCCACGCCCGACTTGGAATCCTGACATTCCGCAACCGATCAATTTCTTTGAAGGCTGGGCGAAAGTCCCTGATCAAGAAACGTACGATAATGCATTCAAAATCCAGTGGGAACTTTTCCTCCGTCACATCGTTTTGGACGAAGCATTCCCATGGGATCTCCGTCGCGGAGCCAAAGGCGTCCAATTCGCAGAGCTCGGCCTAAAAAGTTGGGCAGAACGGCGCTGGGTCGCAATTGAAAAGCTTCCCTGATTGCAACGATGGTTCCCCCCAGAAAACCCCCTACTTCTTAGCTGGCGGAGGTTCGAGGTCCGTAGCCCATTGGCCATGAGCGGTTGTTTTGCTCTCTGAGACATCTTGGAAGAGTTGATCCAACTGGGATTCGGTGAGGGTATCGAGAGGCTGCGTTTTAGTTTTTGCCAAATAACGCACGAGGCTTGAGCGAAGCTGGCGACGCATGGGGTCCCTGAGGGCGTCCTTGCTGAAATCCACAGCGCAGATGAGCAGTGTCCCCTTCCCGACCTTGACCTCGAAGACGAGGCCAAGTTTTTGGTTTCGCGAAAAGGCGTCGATGACTTGGACGATGGGTTTGGACCTGAGGGCGACTTGATCCAAAACAACTGCTCCTGGGGAAGGTGTGAGAATACTCCACCATTGCCAGTCGGTATGATCTGCAGTCGGGAAATCCTCGAGGGCTGGATGATTGTTTTCGATAAGAAGGCCCATCGTTCCAGCTTGGTTTGTAAAATAAACGGGGCTCCAGAATGCCGGGAGAAATGCGGTATCTTGGCGCTTGCGGATGGCAGCCTTGGACGGGGTGTAGAGAACACGTCCTCCTTCAGCGAGGGCGGCCTTTGCTTCGATGATCGATGTGGTGACGAGGACCCCTTCCGCATCAACCACAGCCGAGGGCGGCACGATCCAGATTCTCCAAGAGTTTTTAGCTGCCCCTGCCGCAAGGGTGAGAGTGGCCTCGGTCGGCTTGGTCACACTGGTCAAAGGAGCATGGATTTCGCCTGCAGACTGGCAGGCACCGAGTGGGACATCCACCGCGGGCAAGGCACCTTCGGCAATGAGGCCTGAGGACGAGCGGAGTTCCCATCTTGTGAGCACATCGCGGAGGGGACTATGAGAGAAGTTGGCGAACTCGACTTTGCCAACGAAGGTTTCATCACTCGCATAAGCCCTCTTAGGCATGCGAACCAGAGGCACAACGGGCGCAGCCACTTCGCGGAACGCAGTAGCATCGGCCACACCTTTGGAGTCCCAGAAGGAATCTAAAAATCCCACATGCGCTGTGCCTTGGCCGGGATAGTCGTGCAGGTCGAGAAGTTGGTAGCCTGCGAGGGGCTTACTTCGGAGGGCAAGTTCGATTTCTTGCTTGTACAGTTCGGCAGCGAATTTCCCCGACACGCGGGTGAAATCCGGAGCCTGATCAAGAAGGTCGTTTTTTTTCAGATCATCACGAATCGCTTCTAAATTAATGGCACGGAAGACGCCTTTGTATTTTGGGATCTCAGCAAGGTTTGGAAAAATATTCCACTGGCCGATTTCGTGAGTCAGGAGCGGCTTGTTGGTGCGTGCGAGTATGGCACTGAAATCAACCTCGGTGTTCGGAAGTTCGTTGAAGAAAGCTTGGCCTCGCATGCCTTGGATTTTCCCATCAATGCGAATGGCGCGCTCGACAAGGAAGTCGTCAGTCTCAGCCGGACCATCTGACTCACCGGTTTTCTCAGGGGCATCAACGATCCAGAGACGATTCGAAGTGCTTGTGTAAAGACGGCGCGAATCGGCTTGCTGCAACTCCGCGAGCAGCGTTTTCATGAATTCATATTTTCCGTGGAGTTCGTTGCCGAGGGAAAAAAGAACCAGCGAGGGATGGTTCCCGTAAGCCGCAAAAATCCGCTTTGCTTCATCACGAATCCACCTGACTCGGCCCGCGTCTCCTGGCTTGCCGAGGTCACCAGTCCAGAGCGGCAACTCGGCTTGAAGGTAGATACCCTCCTCGTCCGCCGCCGTGAAACAAGCCTCTGGCGGGCAGTAGGAGTGGAAACGCATGTGATTGAGACCCCACTCCTTCAGAATTCGAAAGACGCGCCGCCAGCCTTCGACATCCATAGGCGGATAGCCAGTGAGCGGAAATGAAGCGCCCTCGTGCGTACCGCGCAGGAAGACTTGGTGATCGTTGAGAAGAAGCTTGGGACCATCGGTCGCTATTGTCCGGAATCCACAGGCCACAGTCCGGCGATCCTCGCCAGCGCTTGATTGCAAGGTGAGTGCTAGCGAGCAAAGGTGCGGCTGAAATTCACTCCAGAGCGGGAGACTTTTGTTTTTCAAATCCAAAAACACCGATCCGCCCTTGGCATCCCATTCGACAGTCGCTTGGACATCCTGTGAGAATCCGTCGCCGGTGAGTTTGCCGATGAGAACTCCCGTTCCAGATTTGCCAGTGATGTTGCCAATGCGGATCTCGGCCCCCGCCTTGGCAGGATTCGACTCGATACGGACTTCATCAATCCAGATGGGCGGTGTGGCGAGGAGTTCGATTTTCCCAATAATACCGTTCCAGATCGACTGCGTGTCCTCGATGTAAGCGTGTGTGCGTCCCAGATCGAACTGCTGCCGGTTGTCCACGCGGATGACGAGCTCGTGCTCGCCGGGAGCGATTCCTGTGAGGTCGAAGACATGCGGTGCACTGAGCGAGTTCTGCTTCCCCAACTCGCGTCCATCGATCCAGACTTGGCTCTCCCAGATGACCCGCTCCAGCGAGAGCGTGATGCGGTGGCTTTTCCAGTCAGCCGGAATCTGAATCGAACGACGATACCAGGCTGGACCGACAAAAGCATTTTTACGGTGCGGTCGTGCAAGGCCCTCTTTGCTGATAATCGGCTGCATGGCGAGAGGGACTCCCAATCCCGCCTCGTCGGTGGTTCCCGGCAACTGGATCGTTTGCTCAAATCGTGCTTCGGGTGACATCCAGTTCTGGCTCGAACCAATGACCTTCGGATCTAGGCAAACCTCCCATTTTCCTGCGAGAGACATTGAATCAACCGAAGCTTGAAGAATTGGAGGGATCATAAGGAAAACAAAAAAGATGAAATGAAGGCGGCGAACGAATGAAATCATGAGGTCTTTGAATAACGTATCAAGAATGTAGAATTTTTTCTATACATTGATTTAAGCTAAATAGGAGTTGAAAGGTTGAATAAAACCTCATTTTGCAGTAAAATGTAACAACAATGATCACGCATCCAGAACCGAGAGTTTAGTCAACATTTAAACGAATGGAATTTTTTAGGCTATGAATATCGAATCTTACACCGATCGGGGAATCATGATGTTTGGCGACACCTCGCAAGGAGGACTTCCATACGCGAAGGATCCTGCTGTGGTGCGTTTCAATGGTCGATATTTGCTCTACTATTCGGTACCAACTGGCGAGGGGTTGCAAGGTTGGCGCATCGGTATTGCGACGAGCGAGGACCTCGTGCGTTGGGAAAGAGTCGCCACCATGGAACCAGAGCATCCGAGTGAGACCAACGGCTTCTGCGCTCCCGGCGCGATCGTCCTGCACGATAAGGTTCATCTTTTCTATCAAACTTACGGCAATCGTGAGAATGACGCCATCTGCCATGCCTGGTCCGCGAATGGCATTAACTTCACACGAGAGACGACGAATCCCATCTTCCGTCCGCATGGTGAATGGACTTGCGGACGTGCG
>CANMQB010000186.1 GCA_947499885.1 Spartobacteria bacterium | reverse complement strand
GCTAGGTCGGCCAGATTGGCTGGGTTGCCCGCGTAGGTGAGGAGATCGAGATTGACGATCCTGCGCAGCGGAGAGGCACTCTCGGTCAGACGCTGGCGAATGAAGTTGCTGCCGATGAATCCGCAGCCACCAGTAACAAGGATATTCATGAATTGTGGTCTTTTCTCTACTCGGCTTGCTCGCCTTCGGTGAGCACTTCGTCGAGGCAGGCTTCAAATTCGTCGAGGCCGGTGCTGGGAATAATCACGGAGTTTCTGCGACCGTGGGCTTCTTCGGTGATTTTGAGAAACCGGCCTCTGTCATTCTCGCGAAGTTCGATGATGAGGTGCTTCCGTTCGATTTGAAGTTCGCGCAGGGCGATGGATTGTTCCATATGGAAAGACTTTCAACCTTATCGGAGGGGAGAGGATGGTATCAACCGAAAATCCTTAGCTATCCCGCTATTACTTTCCTCGAAGCAAAAAATCGGGGTTGAGTTTTTTGAGTGAAGGGAGGGTGAAGAGCCCGTCTTTGCGGATGAGTTTGCCGTCGAACCACACCTCACCTCCACCGTAGTCTGGGCGTTGGATGCAGACCATATCCCAGTGGATTCGGCTGGTGTTGCCATTTCCCGCAGTTTTGTAGGCCTGGCCAGGCGTAAAATGGAAGGAGCCGGAAATTTTTTCGTCGAAAAGGATGTCTCGCATCGGGTGGAGGATGTGCGGGTTGAATCCCAGCGCGAACTCACCGATGTAGCGAGCTCCGTCGTCGCTATCGAGAATGCGATTCAGGGCAGCGGTATTGTTGGCGGTCGCGTTTTCCACGCGGCCCTCGGAGAACTCCAAACGCACATTGTCGAAGGCGTGGCCTTGATAAATGCTCGGAACGTTGAAGCTCACATGGCCCTCGACGCTCTTTTTTACGGGGCAGGAAAAGACTTCTCCGTCTGGAATGTTGCGATCGCCACCGCAGGTCACCGAGCCAATATTTTTGATCGAAAAGCGCAGATCGGTGCCGGGACCTTTGAGGTGGACCTTGTCTGTTTTGTCCATGAGTTCCTTGAGCGCGGCCATACCGGGAGCCATGCGGGCGTAGTCGAGCGTGCAGACTTTAAAGTAAAAATCCTCAAATGCCGGAGTGCTCATCTGGGCCTGCTGAGCCATCGCGGGTGTCGGCCAGCGCAAGACGACCCACTTCGTTTTGTTGATGCGCCAATCCATCACGGAACGCATGGCGCCTGAAATGAGACGCATTTTTTCATCCGGCACGTCGGACATCTCGGTAATGTTGTGGCTTCCCCGCACGGCAATGTAGGCGTGCATTTTTTTCATCCGGGCCAGTTCGAGCGAGCTGGCGATCTCGAGTTGCTGGGGTTCCGCGCCGAGGGCCATTTCACGACTGATGCGCGCTTGGTGGTTTTGAATGAAAGGCACTGCTCCACAGGCACGGGTTGCGCGGATGAGGGCGATGGCGATTTCCTCTGGGGCATCGAAGATGTCGATGAGGACGTTTTCGCCGGGTTGGAGCTTGGTGGAATGCTGAGTCAATACGGCGGCGAGTCGGTCAGAACGTGGATCTTGCATAGGAGAAAAATCAGCGGGAAAAACGGGCCGAAAGTTCCGCCAGTCGCTGGGCGGCGTAGGCCGATATGGCTGGGCGGAGGATCGGCAGAAGGATCCGACCCAGGTTCAGAAACAGGTGGAATAGGATCTGCCAGCCGCCGCGAGGGGAAGGCGGCTTTTCTGGAGCAGCGCCTTTTTTCGAGCGTGTGGATGGTGGGGCTTTGCGTGTCTTTGGACCGGCCAGAATGTAGCCGATCGCTGCGGCACTGCCCAGCCAAGCGAGCGGACGAGCGGTTACAGAGCGGCGGATTTTTGAGGTGAGGTTCAGCCCCTCCGCAATCGATGTGGCATCACGTGCTATGGCGATTCGGCTACGGCGGAGTTCCTCCAAGATTTCCTTTTTGCTCATCATGGCGCGGAGCGTTTGCGGAGAGATTCGAAGTCGCTGGCGACCTCGCGGCGGGTCTCCTCAAAAATTGGCGTGCGGCTGTGGATTTTGACATGCCGAGCACAAATGTAGGCCAGGAGGGCGTGCAGCACTGTGAAGGCGCTCAAAATCCAAAGCCACGAGATGCCCAGAACAAATGCCGCAAAGAAGGCCACCGCAAAGATAAGAAGGATGTATCCAAAGGCTGCAAAAAATAGTGCAGCCAGAAACATCACAAGAAGGCGAACGCCGAGAGCCGCCGCCTCCCGCGATTCCTCACCCGCGAGGGCGCCGATGGCTTGGACATAGCGACCGAGGGATCCAACGAGACTCAGGAGCTCTGTCGCCAGCCCCCTTGGGGGCTTAATCGTGGCCTTGGTTTCCAATAGGGAACTTAGCGGCGCAGAAGGACGCCTAGCACGAAGCCTACGCCAGCGGCGATAGCTACGGCTTGAAGCGGGTTTTCGCGAATGTAGTTTTCCGCTTCACTTTGGTAGTCGTGTGCACGGTCATAGGCATCTGAGTAAATCGAACCTGCCTTGTGGCGCACGTTGCCATACGAGGCTGTGGCGGCGTCTCCGAGATCCTTGGCTGCGGCACCGAGGTGCTCGCGACCCGTGTCGTAGGCAGCTTTTGCCTGCTTTTTCGCGGTGTCACCGACGACGCGCCCTGCTTCTGTCGCTGCGTCGAGAGCTTTTTTCGCGTGTTCCGTGCTACTTTCGAGTTTTTTGCTCACGATGTTGTTATCAATTGTTTCGGACATGAAAATTAATCTCCTCTATGCATATCCTGCCACGGAATTGCGCCTTGGCAAGTGCCTATGAGGGGTGAATGATATGGGGTCTATGACCCAAGTGACAGCTTTCGCGCCCGGTCGCGTCGAGATTCTCGGAAATCACACAGACTATAATGGGGGAGTCGTCCTCTCCGCTGCGTTGCAACTTGGGATCACCGCCAAAGGGCGGCGTCTTTCTGATGGTGAAATCCGGCTGAGCAGCTCAGGAGTGCCTCGGGTGGCGGAAATCCAGCGAGCAGGCAGCCTGCGGAGAACTGGAGAATGGATAGACTACCCGCTTGGTGTCGCTGAGATGCTTGCCCAAGCTGGTGCAGAGGTTGGTGGTTTCGAAGCCATTTATGAATCCACCCTTCCTGTTGGTGCCGGACTTTCGAGTTCGGCGGCACTTGAGGTGGCTACTGCTGTGCTTCTGACGCAGCTTTATCCCTTAGAAATTTCTCGCATGGATCTCGCGAAGCTTTGCCGCCGCGCGGAAAATGAATTTGTCGGGGTGAATTGCGGCCTGCTTGATCAAGCTTCTTCGGTTTTTGGAAAAAAAGACCACTTGGTCTATCTCGATTGCCGCAGCGAAGCGGTGGATGCCATCCCATTCCCATCGCATCTCGGTTTGCTGATCATTAACTCGGGGGTGAAGCACGCCCTCACGGGAGGTGAGTATAATGAACGCCGCGAGCAGTGCTTTGAAGCCGCGCGGCGCATGGGTGTGCCTGCTCTCCGTGATGTCTCCAGCGCTCAACTCGAAGCTGCTGAAATGCCTGAGTCCACCAGACGCCGTGCACGCCATGTGGTGGGTGAAAACGAGCGGGTATTTTTGGCGATTGATGCCCTTCGATCCGGTTGCCCCGAAGATTTGGGACCTCTCATGTCGGCATCCCACCGCAGTTCTATGGAAAATTTTGAAAACAGTACGCCGGAGTTGGATTTGCTTGTGAGCTTGGCCAACGCCCAGAAAGGCTGCCTGGGAGCTCGTCTCACGGGTGGCGGATTTGGCGGGGCGATCGTGGCGCTTGTGGAAATCGAGGCTGCTGAGTCTGTGCGTGTGGCAGTCGAGAGCGCCTACGCCTCACAGACCAGCCATAAGGCGATCGGCGTCCTCTGCCGTGCAGGAGACGGTGCTCTGCCAAGCGCGGATTAACTGGGTTTTTGAATGGACGATCCGGGACTTAAAACAATCGCTGAACTCCGCACGGACTGCCGGGGCGTTTCCCTCGCGGCGCGCCTGCATGGGCAGGTTGATGAGCTGACGAAAAAAGATTCTGCTGCTGGCAAACCCTATTGGGAAATGAAGGTCCGCGACGCTGGTGATGTTCTTACGCTCAGAGCTTGGTCGGATACCGATGCCTTTGTCGCTTGCCGGGAAATTTCGCGAGGCGAGTGCGTGGAGATTGCCGGGGAATTTGCTGTGAATGGCAGCTTCGGTCTGGATGCCAAGCGCTGGCGAGTGCGGGTGCTGAATCCGCAGGAGACGGCGGAGCTTTTCGCCGGCGGCGAGAAGGAGGAGGCTGGCGTAAAAAAGGACCTAGGCGATGTCACTGAGCTTGTGCAAACAATCTCCGACTTACGATTACGTGGGCTCAGTGAGTTGTTTCTTCAGGAATTCGGTCCTCGATTTCAAAGAGCCTCGGCCGCTCGTCACAACCACCATGCCCATCGTGGAGGCCTGCTCCGTCATACGGGGCAAATGATGCGATCAGCCTCGGCCGTCTGCAGCGCGTATCCTGGTCTCAATCGGGATCTCTTATTGGCCGGCGTTCTTTTCCACGATTGCGGGAAACTCTGGGAAATGTGTCCGCCCGAGGCCGGGTTTGAGATTCCTCGAGAGTTGCGCGGTGAGTTGCTCGGGCATATCAGCATCGGCATCGAGGTCGTGAATGCGCTCTGGCGGAAGCTTCCCCTTGAGACGTGGCGCGGCATCGAGCCTGTTTCGGAAGACGTGCGTTTGCACCTTCTGCACCTCATTGCATCGCACCATGGTGAGCTTCAGTATGGTTCCCCTGTCGAGCCGAAGACGCCCGAGGCCATCGCGCTGAACATGGTGGATAATCTCGACGCCAAACTGGAAATGCTCGCCATGGCCTACGCTCGCCTGCCTGAGATCGCTCCCGGCATCCATGAAAGGGTCAAGTCACTCAACACTTCGCCGGTCAAGCCCCTGCCTCGAATGAGTCCTGGGCAGCCTGATGCGGCTTGAGTCCTCTGCCATTTCTGAG
>CANMQB010000185.1 GCA_947499885.1 Spartobacteria bacterium | reverse complement strand
CAGCAAATCGATATCATGGCCGACGATTTCGCCCTTGGAGTTCCGGTAGACATAAGGCGGCGAGTCTTTCCTGAGGCCTGCCCGAAGAACCCCGCGCTCCTTGATGCGCGCCAAGGAGGTCAAATCAGGAAGAGGCGTTTGGGAGAGCAGTTTTACCGGGGTATCTCCGACCAGAGAGGATCGGTTTGTGACAACTTCGATGGCGTGGCTCGAACCGGAAAGTGTGGCGGCCAACATCCGGTTGGCGCAATAGCCCATCGATACGGCAAGAACGGAGGCTGTGGCTATGAAGGAAACCAGAACAAGGGGGCGAAAAAAAAGCGATTTTCGCAGAAACGAGTAGAGCAGAAACACCATGGTTGCCAACCCGGTCAGCGTGAAAATATCACTGCATCGCGAGATCCACTGCTCGTTCATGTAGAAAAGGGAAACTAAGTTCAAGGGAAGACCGGCGCGAGGGATTTCCTCGATGACGGCAATCGATGAGCGCCCCATCGCCGTTGGAATTGCAGATGGCAACATCGCTGCAATCCTCCCGATCGTCATGGGGGCATCGAAATACCATGCCGCAAAGGGAACGAACAGTGGCGTCGTCATTTTTCCCAATGAAAACAATGTCAATCCCAGCGGAATCATTGCTTCAACAGGCGCAAAATCCGCTTCGTCTTCAGGATTTTTAGGGTCAAGAATCTTGCGCAGGTTGGATACCAGAACAGGGAGCGTGATCAAAACGCTTCCCGCTGAAATAGCCAAAACCAATGGATCGCGAACGAGATTCCAGATGTCCTTGTAGCCAAATCGTGTGAATGACATCAGGACGCCTGGCAGCACGACCAATACGATGACAGAGAGGGAGACAGCATAAAGCGCGACCAGACCCAAAAGGCGTTGAAAATCCATGCTCTCCGCGTTGCCTATGGCATTGGCTGTCACCGCGAAAATGCCAATAGGTGTCACATGGTTGATGACACTGTTGAGAATTGTGGAGAAAAGTTTTCTAAGAGGTTCCACCAAATTCAGCACCGACTCGCGGTCTTTCATCGTTTGCAGCACGATGCCGATGGCGGCGCTGAAGATGACCACTGCTGGAAAATTTCCGGCAGCAAGGGCGGAAAAAATATTCGCAGGGAGAAAAATATCCAGCAGGCTGGTGGATTCGTGGGATTCCAGCAAATCCTCGTTGAATAGCGGAGAGGACGGCAATGTCGGAAGCAACGAGGGCGTCAGCACCAGGACAGCGGAGGCAAGGAGGAAAATCAGGAAAATTCCCGCGCCGCCATTTTTCAAAAGAGCCATCATGGATTCGCGCTTCAATCCGCCGAAGACGCCGATAATTTCGACAATCAAGTAGGGAAGCACGAGAAGCGTGGTGGCGCGGATGAACACGATGCCGACCGGTTCCAAATAGAGTGATTTTTCACCGAGCAGGAGGCCTGCAAGGATCCCTGCAACCACCGAGGCGATACATCTTCCCCCAAGCGATTGAGGGATGAGTTTGTTCAGGAATTTCTTCAAGGTTTTTCAGTCAGGCTGAGCAGGAAGTTACCTCCAAGCTACATTGGCGGAGACGCAGATGGATCGTCTGGAGTCTTTGGGGTGTCCAGTGGGAGAGGGGACTTCTCATCCCCGGAAGTGGGCTCCAGTGCATCAGGATCCGGGTGTGCGTTGATTTTTAAAATACCCACAGGTGTGGTGCAGAGAATGGCTGTGGGGCTGATGGCTTCAAGAGTGACGCCCTCGGTGAGTTTGGAGCCCGCATAAAGGCGGTCGCCGGATTTGAGAAGGATGTAAGGGAGGTCGCCAGTGAAGACGGATGAGAGGTTCTCGTGAAGCGCCTTCTTGAGGGCGTTTGCGTCGAATGCCGGTTCAGGAACCGGTGTGGCTGTTGGCGAGGGTTGCGGCTTGGGTTCCGCTGCATGCTCTATTCGCGGGACATGCGTTTCCACTGCGACCTCAATGTTTCTCGAGGGTTTTTGCTGGAGGGAGGTCACGATCAGCGGCGGTTGGGCGGGTGGCTCTTCAAAAAGCTGGGGAGCGCCGATGGAGGGCTCGGATTCCTGCCAGAATTTCGGCGGCAACGGCATGGTGGTGGTATCGAAGGTGATTTCAGAAACGCTCACCCTCGTTGACGCAGTCGTCGCATAGCCGTCCTTGCGCATTTCCTTCACGAACGACATGGCCGACTCGATGGTGTTTCTGCCGAAAATCGCGATAGAGGCAATTCCGATGCCGGCGAGCAGTCCGACCAAATGCGAACGGATGAATCCGTTGGCTGATTTATAGAGGTGCATCTTGGATTTCATGAAATAGGCTGCCGAATGGACAGAGTGGTTCCTTTATAGGGATGGGGCTTTTTGCGTCGAGTTGGAATATTGAAAAACAGCGCCGGTTTTGATTGTGGCTCTTGAGTTTTATTTTGTTTAGAAAATCAACTTCTCATGTGGCTCATTAAGGCATCCCTTCGCAATCCCTACATGGTTCTGGCATTGGTGCTGGGAATCCTGATTCTGGGCGTGCTTGCGGCGGTAAAAATCCCAGTGGATATCCTGCCAGCGTTCAAGGCACCGGCCGTGCAGGTGCTGACCTACTATCCCGGGATGTCGGCATCGGCCATCGAGAAGACGATCACTAATCGCATGGAGCGCTGGGTGAGCCAGGCTCCCGGTGCCCGCTCGGTCGAGTCTCGCTCGGTGCCGGGTGTGAGCGTGGTGAAAGTCTATTTTCGCGACGATATCGATCCGAACGAGGCACTCACACTGGTCAACTCGCTCGCTCTGGGAGCCCTGCCCAACCTGCCGCCGAACACTCTCCCGCCCGTGGCCTTGCCATTCGATGCCACAGGAACCCTGCCTGTGGGGATTTTGACCGTCGCCAACCCGTTCCTCGACGATGCGCGGCAAAAGGACATCGCCCGTATCGAAGTGCGAAACATGCTCGGCGCGGTGAATGGCTGCATCGCTCCCGTGGTGGTCGGCGGACGCGACCGCACGGTAATGATCTACCTCGATCCTCTACGCATGATGGCCAGAAATCTCGTGCCGATGGATGTCGTGAACGCGTTGAAGAAAGGCAACCTGATGGTTTCGTCAGGCACAGCTTATTTTGGACCCAACCAGATGCTTCTGGATAGCAATGCGATGGTGAATCGTGTCGAGGAGCTTAATTCCCTGCCTATCACTTTTGGCCTAGCTCAAACGATCTTTCTCCGCGACATCGGCAAGGCGGAGGATGCCGCAACGATCCAAACCTCCCGCGTTCGTATCAATGACGCGAACGAGGTGTTTGTTCCAATCTACCGTCAGCGCGGGGCCAGCAGCCTGGGAGTCGTGGAGGATATCAAAAAACTGATTCCCTCCATGGAACAAAGCCTACCGAAGGGCACCGTGCTCCGCTTGGTGATGGATCAGACCGTCGCCGTGCGAAAGGCTCTTGGCGGGCTTACGCTCGAGGGAGCGATCGGCGTGGCTCTGGTTTGTCTTATGATTCTCCTGTTTCTCGGAGACTGGCGTATGACGGTCATAGCGACCCTCTCGATCCCGCTCTCGCTTTGTGGTGCGGTCATCGGGCTCTTTGCAACAGGGAACACGCTGAATTTGATGACACTCAGCGGTCTTGCTTTGGCAATAGGGCCTCTGGTCGATGATGCGATTGTGGAGTTGGAGAACAATCACCGGAATCACCAACTTGGGAAATCGCGCCTTCGGGCGGCAATCGACGGGTGCGGTGAGGTCCTCATTCCCGTGCTTGTCGCCACCTGCACAACTGTGCTCGTGCTCGCGCCGTTGGCATTCATGTCCGGCATCAGCGGCTTTCTCTTCCGCCCTCTCACCTTGGCGTTGGGTTTTGCCATGCTGACCTCATTCCTCCTATCCCGGACTTTTGTCCCAATGATGTGTGCGAAATTTTTGCCCGAGGGACACCGCCCCAAGGCAGGCAGAGTTTCCGTTTTTTCGAGATTTTCTGCATGGTTCCAGTGGCGCATCGACCGCCTCGGGGCGCACTACCTGCGCTCGCTGGATTGGTGTTTGCGAAACAAGGCAAAACTTATCCTCGCCATGGCACTCCTTTTCGCCGGATCGCTCCTGCTTCTGCCTCAAATCGGACGCGAGTTTTTCCCGCAGGTCGATGCCGGTCAGATCACCCTCCGCCTGCGCGCGCCCTCAAACCTCCGCTTGGATGCTGCCGAGGAACGGGTCAAAACGGTGGAACAATTCTTGCGGAAAAACATCCCAGCCTCTGAGCGGGAGATGATCGTCTCCGAGATCGGGCTGAACCCCGATTGGTCGGCGGCCTACACCACCAATTCCGGTCAACAGGACGCCATTATCCGGGTGCAGTTGACTCCTTCGCGCACAAAGAGCGCCCAGGAATATGCCATTCTTCTCCGCAAGGCGTTTCAGGAGGAACCCTCTTTCGCGGATTTGAGGGTCGAGTTCGACACAGGAGGCATGGTTTCCACCGCACTCAATCAAGGCAGTTCATCGCCGATTGATATCGAAATTCAAGGCGGCACAACCCAGCAACTCCTTGCCGCTGCGCGCGAGGTTCGCGCTCTCGTGGCTCCGATTCCAGGAACGGCCGATGTGCGTATCCAACAGCGCGACGATGCGCCGTATCTCGTGCTGGATGTGGACCGCGTCAAGGCCGCCCAACAGGGACTGGCGATGGAGGATGTGGTGCTTCAGGTCGTGGTGGCCCTCAATTCCAGCGTTTCGGTGGACCGGAACTTCTGGATCGATTCGCAGTCCGGAAACCAATACTTCGTCGGCGTCCAGTTTCCCGAGGATGTGGATCGCCGATTGGAGGATGTTTTGACAATGCCGGTGGCGGCAAAGGGCCGTCAGACATCGATCAACTTGGGCGCACTCGTCACACCTCGGCGAACCAATGGCGAGGTCGAAATCAACCATGTCGGTCTCAAGCGGGTGGCCAATGTCTTTGTAAACACCGAGGGCCGCGACCTCGCCTCCATCGCTCGGGAAATTCAAGAG
>CANMQB010000184.1 GCA_947499885.1 Spartobacteria bacterium | reverse complement strand
CTTACCCTCTACTTCGATAGCGTCTTTCTTGGCCATGTCAATACTTCTGGAGCGTGGTCTGTAATTAAAACGGTGTGCTCGAAATGAGCGGAGGGGAGGCCATCGGCAGTGACAGCAGTCCACTTATCGGCGAGAACTTTGACCTCAGCTCGGCCCATGTTGATCATAGGCTCGATCGCGAGCGTCATGCCGGCTTTGAGTTTCGGGCCACTTCCGCGTTTCCCAAAATTTGGCACTTGGGGGTCTTCATGAAGCTTGCGTCCAACGCCGTGGCCAACGAATTCCCTTACGACGCTGAATCCGTTTTTCACGGCCTCAGTTTCGACAAAATTTGAAATATCACCAACGCGGTGACCAGGACGTGCAAGCTGCACGGCACCGTTCAAGATTTCTTCCGTCACGGTGAGAAGACGCTCGACTTCGGGATCAATCAGACCACAAGGAACCGAGGTGGCGTTATCGCCGATCCAGCCATCGCGAATAATACCTACGTCCATCTTGACGATGTCACCATAGGCGATCGCCCGCGAGCTGCCGATGCCATGAACGACCTCCTCGTTGAGACTAATGCAAATGTGGCCTGGGAATTTTTTGTATCCGAGAAAAGCACTGCGCACGCCAGCAGCGGACATCAATTGGGAAGCGGCGTGATCAATTTCGCCCGTCGTCACTCCGGGTGCAATTCGCGAGGCGAGTTCACTAAGAATCTGCGCTGCGGTCTCGCCGGCTTGACGCATTTTCTCAATCTCGTGAGGACGCTTGATGGTAATCACGCGGTCTCCTTTAAGCTGCTGGTGGATCGCCAATCGCAAACACGAAGAGGATGCAACAATGTAAGAAGGCGAGTCTTGGTGTCCTGACCGAAAAATGGTGGACAAAACGAAGCAGCGCGGGTTTTCAAGACTACAGAAGGCACACGCTACAGACGCGTGGCGAAATAGATCGTCACACCGGCGATGACGAGGATTGCAATGGCGGCGTAGATCCAGACGATGGTCTGGTCGTTAAGGGAATGGCTGGTCGAGAGGCGACTGCGAGACTCCTGAGCGCTGCGGATACGACCCTTCCGGAGGAATCCATCGTAGTGGCGCTGCAAAAGATGAGTCTCAACTTGGCGCATGGTATCCAAGACGACGCCGACGATGATCAGCAGGCCAGTGCCGCCAAAAAATTGGGACGTCATGTAGGGGACTTTGAGGCTTTGGCTGAGAAGCTGAGGAAGCACGGCGACACCCGTCAGAAAGATGGCTCCAGCAAAGGTTAACCTAGTCATTGTGTAGTCAAGGAAATCCGCAGTTGGTTTTCCTGGACGAACCCCGGGGATGAAACCGCCATACTTTTTAAGGTCGTCGGCAATCTGCACAGGCTGGAACTGCGTCGCTACCCAGAAGTAACTGAAGAAAAAGATCATCACTGCATAGAACAGGTAGTGAAGCCAACCGTAGGTGAGCAGGTTTGAAAGGTCCTGAGCCCAACCAACGCCGGGGAAGGCCATGTTGAGAATGGTCGAAGGAAAGAGAAGGATTGCTTGAGCGAAAATGATCGGCATCACGCCGGCGTAATTGATCTTTAAAGGCATGTACTGAGTCTGCCCGCCATACACTTTCCGCCCGACAACGCGCTTGGCATATTGAACACTAATTTTTCGCTGAGCTTGTGTGACTGCGATAACTGCAGCAATAACAAAGAACAGAAATCCGATCATGAGTACTAGGACTACCGGACTCACAGTGGACTGAGTGGCCGCTGCGCTAGGAACGAATGTCCTCCAAGCTTGGATCAAACCAGCAGGCAGCTGAGCTAAGATACCAACTGTAATGATGATAGACATCCCATTGCCAATACCTTTTTCTGTAAGCTGGTCACCCAGCCACATGAGCAGGAGGGTTCCCGCTGTCATGGTTATGATCGTAGTGAGCTGGAATCCAACCCCAGGAGTTGTCACCAAAGGCAAGCCAAGCTTGTTAATCGTATCCATGATTCCCGGTAGGAATGGATTGGCCTGAGGATTTTCAAAGGAACGAGCCAAGAGATAGGCTTGAAAGATGCAAAGACCGATCGTCGCATATCGGGTGTATTGCATAATCTTCTGACGTCCGCCATCTTCACGGGAAAGTTTGCCCAGTTGTGGGATGACCGCCGTAAGAAGTTGGAGCATGATGGACGCGCTAATGAACGGCATCACTCCTAGGGAGAAGATGGCACAATTGGATAGGGCCCCGCCGCTGAAGAGGTTGAAAAGCGCCGCGACACCACCACTTGAAGCAGCATCAGCACTATCAAGAAACCACTGGCGAAGAACTTGAGCGTTTACGCCAGGGGTTGTGATTGCGGATCCCGCACGAATGACAATGATAGCCGCAAGGGTGAATAAAACCCTAACGCGAAGCTCAGGAATCTTGAAGATGTTTGCGAAGGCGCTGATCATTGTAAGCTGGCGGAGGGGGCTTAGGCCCCGGCTTCCACCGTCAGAAGAATTACTTTTCCTCCGGCTTTTTCAATTTTTTCACGAGCTATGGCGCTAACCTCGTCCACTTGGATTGTTAGAGCTTTTGTAACTTCCCCGCGTCCAAGAACCTTGATCCCATCGAAGCGGCCCTTAACAAGGCCAAGCTTGCGAAGGGCTTCTTCGGTAATGGTATCACCAGCACCGAAAGACTTTTCGAGAGTATCTAGATTTACAACGCCATAGAAAGTCTTGAAAGATTTGTTGTTAAATCCACGTTTTGGCAATTGGCGGTAGATCGGCATCTGTCCACCTTCGAAGCCGAGGCGGATTGAGCCACCCGAACGGGCTTTTTGTCCCTTGTGACCTTTACCGGAGGTCTTGCCTTTTCCCGAGCTTTCGCCGATACCGAGGCGTTTGCGGCGGTGCTTGGCACCGGGGTTAGGTTTAAGTGTGTGCAGTCTCATGGTAATTAGGCGGAAGCAGGTACAACAGGAAGGGCGTCGACTTTTGGACGGATCGTTTTACCGCGCAGACGGAAAACTTCTTCTTTCTGACGGAGTTGAGTGAGCGCAGCAATCGTGGCATGAACCACGTTGGCATGGTTGCTGGAGCCAAGGGACTTGGCAAGAACGTCGCGAATTCCAACAGCTTCAATGACGGCGCGAACGCCACCACCTGCGATGACGCCGGTTCCAGGCGAGGCAGGGCGCAGGAGAACGCGACCACCACCAGATTCACCAATCACCATGTGAGGGATCGTATTGTCCTTCACTGAGATTTTGACCATGCGTTTTTTAGAGGCATCGGTGGCTTTTCTGATTGCTTCGCTCACTTCATTGGCCTTGCCGAAGCCCACGCCAACTTTTCCTTTTTGATCGCCACAGACGATTAAGGCGCTGAAGCTGAAGCGGCGACCGCCCTTGACAACTTTAGCGCAGCGGTTAATAAAGACAACTTTTTCGGTAAACTCCTTAGGTTCCCTAGGCGTGTCGTTGCGGGATTGTTTTCTATCTCTGGATTTCGGAGGCATGGTAAGTCGTGTTAAAATTCAAAGCCGCCCTCGCGGGCAGCGTCGGCAAGGGCTTTAACCTTGCCATGATATTTAAAACCACCACGATCAAAAACGACCTTGGTGATTTTGTGAGCGGCTGCGCGTTCAGCGATGAGTTTTCCTACTTCAAAAGCTGTAGCCACGTTGGCCCTTGAGCCGGGTTTGGCGCGGAGTTCTTCTTCCGTCGTATTAACAGAAACAAGAGTTTTGCCGATTGTGTCGTCAATAACTTGAGCAGTGATGTGGCGACCGGAAAAATGAACAGCCAAGCGGGGACGAGCGGGTGTGCCGCTGAGCTTTTTGCGGAGGCGTGCGTGTCGGAATTTTCGTTTATCTGTGACGGACATGATTTATTGGACGGTTTTGCCTTCTTTGCGGCGGATTTGTTCACCAACGAAGCGGACGCCCTTGCCTTTGTAGGGCTCAGGTGGGTAATAAGCGCGGATATCTGCAGCACACTGACCAACAACCTGCTTATCAATGCCTTCTATAGAAATTTTTGTATTCTCTGTGACAGTAATTTTGACACTTGAAGGGATATCAAACAAGATCGGGTGAGATTTTCCCAAGCTGAGATTGAGCTTTTGACCTTGGACGGCGGCTTTGAAGCCCACTCCATGAATCTCCATATCACGTTTGAAGCCATCTGTGACTCCCGTGATCATGTTGGAGAGGAGAGAGCGCGACAGACCATGTAGGGCTCGCTGCTCACGATTGTCCCCATCGCGATCTACAGAAAGTTCGGTCCCATCGACTTTTGCAGTGATTTTACTTGGGAGGTTCCACTCAAGTTTTCCTTTTGGACCCTCGATGTTGACTGCTCCGTTGGGAGCCACGGTTACTTTTACCTTTGGCGGAACCGTAATAGCCTTTTTGCCGATACGTGACATGATTACCAGATGTAGGCGAGCAATTCGCCGCCGACTTTTTGTTTGCGCGCCTCGTGACCGGTCAGAATGCCGCGGGAGGTAGAGAGGACCGCGATGCCCATGCCGCCGAGAACGCGAGGAATTTCCTCTGCCCCCACATAGCGACGCAGGCCGGGACGGCTCACGCGTTTCAGGCCGGTGATGGCGCTGGTTTTGTTAACGAATTTCGTTTGGATTTTGATATTTTGATGGCCTTCAACCGTCACTAATTCGGTCTCGTTGATATATCCTTCCTTCTTGAGAATGAGGGCAATATCGCTCTTGAGCTTAGAATAGGGAAGTGTAAGGGAAGCTTGGCCTGCTGTGGCAGCGTTGCGAAGGCGGGCAAGCATATCGGCAATGGGATCAGTCATATCGTGGTATTAAGCGGCTGGCAGGGTTGCAGACTTGTTATCGGCTTGCTTCTTAACTTTATCGGTGAAGGGCATGCCCAGTTCCGTGAGGAGAGACTTGGCTTCAGCATTTGTGGACGCCGTGGTAACAATCGTTACATCAAATCCCACGTTTTTCTTAATCCGATCGAGCTCAATTTCTGGAAAAATCGACTGGTCAGCAACACCGAGTGTGTAGTTTCCTTGGCCATCAAAAGCCCGCGGAGATATTCCTCGAAAATCGCGGATACGGGG
>CANMQB010000183.1 GCA_947499885.1 Spartobacteria bacterium | reverse complement strand
ATCCAAGATGCAAACAAGCGACACCTCAGGCAAGTCAAGCCCCTCTCGCAGAAGGTTGATGCCAACGAGAATGTCACAATCTCCGGAACGAAGTGTGCGAAGGATTTCGACCCGCTCGATGGTGTCGATATCGCTATGGAGGTATCGAACTCGGAGTCCGATCTCTCGCAGGTAGTCTGCGAGATCCTCAGCGGTCTTTTTGGTTAATGTGGTAATCAAAATCTTTTCGCCAATCTCAATCCGTCGGCGGCAAAGCTCGATCGTTTCATCGATCTGAGCCGCAAGCGGGCGCACCGTGATTTTTGGATCCAATAGACCCGTCGGACGAATGATTTGCTCGATCACGAGCTTTGTTCCCGGCGAGGTGACATCAAGCTCTTGTTCGGAATACGTCGATTGTTGCAGGCCCGCTGCCTTTCCGATTTCGCTGAATTTGTTTTCGGGATTGGGAATCCATTGTTTGTTGCCAACAACGCTGTTGTTGATTTCAAAACCGCCTGGAGTGGCGCTCACATAAACGAGCTGGTTTGCCGTCTCCATAAATTCACTAAAGTTGAGCGGCCTATTGTCGAGGGCGCTGGGGAGGCGAAAGCCATATTCCACCAGAACGCTTTTGCGAGAGCGATCGCCTGCATACATGCCGCCGATCTGGGGGATTGTGGCGTGAGACTCATCAATGACGAGCAGGTGATCCTTTGGCAGGAAGTCCATGAGCGTGTAGGGACACGAACCTGGGGGGCGCCCGGTGAGATGCCTCGAGTAGTTTTCGATGCCGTTGCAGAAACCCATTTCCTGCATCATTTCCAAATCAAACTCGGTCCGCATGCGGATGCGCTGGGCCTCAATGAATTTGCTCTGGCGCTCAAACTCGGCGACCCGCGCCTCGAGTTCGCCCCGTATGCCCACCATGGCGGTCCTAAGCTTTTCATGAGGGGTTACAAATTGCTTCGCCGGAAAGAGGGTGAACGTAGTGAGCGTCGCACTGGTATGGCCCGTAAGCGCATCAAACACACTGATCCGCTCGATTTCATCACCAAAAAACTCAACCCTCACGGCTTCGTCCTCGTTCTGGGCGGGGTGGACCTCAACGACGTCTCCACGCACCCGGAATTTGCCTCGGCCAAAGGAAATGTCATTCCGCTCGTAGAGCATCTCGACAATTTTGGACAAAAATTCCTCACGGCTGATGCGTTGTCCGGGGTGGATCGTAACGAGCATTTGCAAAAAATCCTCCGGAGATGCGAGGCCGTAAATGCAGGAGACACTGGCTACAATGATTGTGTCCCTTCGCGTTAAGAGCGAACTCACCGCCGAGAGTCTCAATCGCTCGATCTCCTCATTGATCGATGAGTCTTTCTCAATGTAGGTATCCGATCGGGGAATGTAGGCTTCCGGTTGATAATAGTCGAAATAGCTTACAAAGTATTCCACCGCATTGTGCGGAAAGAATTGCTTGAACTCACTGTAAAGTTGAGCGGCAAGCGTCTTGTTGTGCGACATGATAAGAGTCGGCCTGTCCAGTTCTTGGATCACATTTGCCGTGGTGAAGGTCTTGCCCGATCCCGTCACGCCGAGGAGAGTTTGGTGTCGGTTTCCCGCCGAAAGCGATCTGGTCAGGTCGGCGATCGCCCGCGCCTGGTCCCCCTGCGGACTGTATTTCGACTCCAATTCGAACGCCATAGCCGGTCAGTATCCCCTCTCTCTGCGGGAACGCAACATGAGCTTTGAAGAAACTCCGTGCAGGTTGGCGTTGCTTTTGCTTTGCGGCTTTGGCTAAGTGAGTAGATAGAACTTATGAAAGCGCATCACGATTTGCCGGCTCCGTCTGTCCCTTGGAGTCAGCAGCCCAATCACGCATGATTGGTCTCATAGCTCATGCGGAAAAGCCCGACGCCGCCGGAGTGGTGCAAGAGATGATCGCCGAGCTTCAGCGAGCCAACCTGCCTTTTCTGCTCCACAAAAACACTGCGGGCCTAGCCAATTTGACGTCCAATTTTGATGAGAGCTCGCTCGCCGAACGCTGCGAACTCCTCGTCGTAATCGGGGGAGATGGCACGATCCTCCGCGTCGTTCAAAAAATAACATCCAATCTACCCATTGTTTTTGGAATCAATATCGGGACCCTTGGTTTTTTAACCTGCCTGGGATCTAGTGAAGTACGCCGTGCTGTCGAATGCATCGGGAAGGCCGACTACGCGCTCAGTCATCGAGTGCTTCTCCAGGCGGTCCTGACCCATTCCTCGGGTGAAGCCAGTACGCTTTTCGCACTGAATGATGTCGTGGTAAGCCGGGGCGAGCGCTCACAACTCGTTCAGATGCGCGTGACCCTCGGCGGAATTCCGCTCACCGACTACAACGCAGATGGTCTTGTTGTAGCCACGCCGACGGGCTCCACCGCCTACTCCCTCTCCGCCGGCGGCCCTATTCTCATGCCCGACTCGGGAGGATTTGTGATCACTCCCATCTGTCCACATGTTCTCACAAACCGCTCGGTTGTTGTTAGCGACTCCTCGGTTGTTGAAATCAAGGTCGCCAAGCCGGGTCAGACAGCCTTTGTTTCCGTCGATGCACAGAGCTGGTTTCCCATGTCTGGTGATGACTCATTGCGCCTTGAAAAAAGCAAACGCGTGCTGCCTCTGGCCATGCTTCCCGAAAGGCCGATTACCGAGGTTCTGCGCCGCAAACTCAAATGGTCTGGGAGTATTATATGATCGCCATCCGCCAAATTCTTCAACCTGGCCATGTCAACCTCGCTCTGTCCTCGACGGAATTAGAGCCGGCAGTGAGTGAAGTGCTATCCTCACTCAGTGGAGACATCCGCATCCTCCAGTGGAATGCCCTCCGGGAATCTGTGCTGCAACGCCGTGCCCCAGCAATCAACGCACACGGCTGCGGAATTATTATTGCTCACGGAAGGACGGACGCCGTCGGCTCGCTTGTGATGGCCGTCGGTCGCTCTCAAGAAGGATTCCCATCGAAAGACACTACAGAAAATGTGAGACTGGTTTTTGTTGCAGGCATTCCGTTCGCCCTCAATAGCGAGTATCTTCGCGTTGTAGGAACGATCGCCCGCCTCTGCAGCAACAAAGAACTCGTTCAGGAGCTTCTTTCGGCCTCTCGCCCTGACGCTTTTATTGATATTCTCTGCTCGGGCGAGACGGCTTTATAAAAAACGTCTCTGGCCCGCGTTAGCGCTTGTGTGGAGTTCCCAAGGCCACACGGAATCCAAAGCTCGAGTAGCGGGCGTCGGGTTGACCGAGATCGTTGCGGAAAGAGGATTTCATGCGGTCTTGGTAGCCGTTGAACCACGAGGCGCCGCGCAGCACACGGCAATCCTGCGAACGGTCGATGAAGTCCTGGCACCATTCCCAGACGTTCCCCCCCAGATCGTAAATTCCAAATTGATTGGGAGCAAAACTGCCCACGGGCGACGTGAATTCGTAGTCGTCGATACCAAGCTCTTGGGAGTAGTTGCCAGCGTTTTTGGGCGGCGGCCAACTTGCTCCCCAAGGATACCCGTCCAACTCGCCACTGCGTAAGTCAGGGCGAGTTCCTTCTTCGTGGTGTAGCCCGACTGCGGAACTCCATTCCAAATCCGTAGGAAGCCGGAAAACCATGTCCTCGGAAAGTTTCCCTGCAGCGCGCTCTTTCTCCGTAAGCCATTCGCAAAACTGAGTCGCTTCTTTCCAAGTGATACTCACGATCGGATGGTCTGGACCATAATTGGTGCATTGATTTTCCATCGCCACATTTTTTTCCGATGAGAAAGGTTCAAAGTCTCGTACGCGGGTTGGCCAAATGCAGATGAGTGTTGAGAATCGTGGAATCGGCACAAAGGGCATGCCGAGGCTGTTTATCAAGGGTGAGTCCACGGAAGTGGGCGATGGTGAGGGAGATGTTGGCTGGCTCATAATTTGGTCGATCGCAAAAGATGCAGACTATGTTCGGGAGTTGCTTCATGGCGATGTTTTTTTAGCCAAAAACACTGCGCTCGCGCTGGCGTTTGTCGCCGACGATTGAGTCTTGACGCATCACTCATCTGGTTCGATGGTAACGCTTCAAACCCCTAGCTATTACTGCCCCATGCCTATCAAACTCGTATCAACTGCCGCCACCTCCCTCGCCATCCTTTTCAGCTTCTGGTTCCTTTTTTCAAGTTGGAACAACCAAAACCTCCAGAGCGGGCTCCAAACCCAGCAGGATGAAATCCAAACCCACCAGCTCGCCATCCAAAGCCAGCAGCAACAGATTCAGGCGCAACAACAGCTCATCGACTCCGCCTCCCAATTGGCAAATCAAGTCGGGCCTTCGGTTATTCGCGATCTGCAGACTCTGCAGATTCAAAATAAAAACCAAAAAATTGCATCACTTCTTCGGAAATACGGTATCGAAGCAAAAACCAATTAAGCCCCCCACAATAATAAACCCATGGACGACTACACCAACGAACAAATGACTTCACAGACCCAAGCCTCAGAAAATATCCATCTTCCATTGGCTCTCCTTGCTTTTGCCTTTGCTGTATTTCTATTTGCTCAAATCAGCAGCCTCGGCCAAAACGCCCGCAGCATGAAATGGCAGGCAGAGAATCTGGACAGGCAAATCACCTCGCTTGCAGACTCCGAGAAAAACCTCACCCAACTCGTCAAACAACGCGAGTCTCTCGTCCAGCAATCCGAACAAGTACAAGCTCGATACACGGAACTGCTCTCCGACCTCATTAGCCTTGCTGATACGGATCCGGATGCCCGCGCCGTTGTTGATAAATACAAAATCCAACGCCAGCAAAACGCCTCGGCTTCCGAATCCGAAGCCAAGCCACAAGCTACTCCCTGATTCTTCGGCGCGATTGGGCATGAAAACCCTACTCCTAACCGGTGCAACCGGTTTTGTGGGTTTCAACATGCTTGCCCAAGAAGCGCGACATGGCACGCGCATTCTTGCTCCCGTACGCAGCGCGGAGAAACTCCAGCGCCGCCTCGAGTGTGAGGGGATTTCTCACGCGGATATAGTTCCTTTAGAAACGGACCCTTCGAAGTGGGGCGACCTGCGTCCGACACACGCCCTCCTCTCTGCCGGCGT
>CANMQB010000182.1 GCA_947499885.1 Spartobacteria bacterium | reverse complement strand
TTCCGCTCCGAAATAGATCTCTCCAGCGGGGGCATCAATCCCCTCAGTGGCAACAATAAAGTGGTGGATCAGTTCCTCCATCTTCGTTAGGACAGCGTCTTTGTCAGGCAGGGTGCTCTTGGGGTCATGCCAGTTAATGGGACCAGGAGGAAGTTTGCTAAGAACCTGTCGTAGAATGCTTATGCTTTGATGAATTTCCTCAAGACGCATGAGGTACCGGTCATAGCTGTCGCCCACTGAACCAATAGGCACATCAAAGTCGTAATTTTGGTAGTCGAGATAAGGGTGTTTTTTACGAAGATCGTGGTCAACGCCGCAGGCGCGTAGATTCGGGCCCGAAAGACCAAAAGCGATGGCGTCTTCCTTGCTGATGGTGCCGACATCCTTACAGCGATCCACAAAAATCCTGTTTCGAGTTATCAGACTGCAAGTCTCTTTGAAGGCTGGAGGAAATGTCTCAAGAAAATCCTTCAGCATGGAAATGAAGGCCGGCGGGAGGTCCCGCGTTTGGCCGCCCACTCGAGTGTAGCTCGTGGTGAAGCGAGCTCCCGAGAGTTGTTCCACGAGATTGTAGATTTTTTCTCGTTCTGTGAAGGTGTAGAGGAAGACGGTCGTGGCACCCAAATCCATGCCGAGGCATCCGATACCAAGGAGGTGGGAGGAAATGCGAGCGAGTTCGCAACAGATCACTCGAATCGCTTTGCCGCGAGGGGGCAATTCCCATCCCATAAGTTTTTCGACAGCCAGAGCGTAGGCGACGTTATTCGCGATCGGGGAAAGGTAATCCAGTCGGTCGGTGTAGGGAACGAACTGGTTGTATTGCATGTTTTCGGCGATCTTCTCATCTCCGCGATGCAAGTAGCCAATGTCTGGAGTCGCTTTTGTGACAACCTCCCCATCGAGTTCAAGAATCATGCGCAATACCCCGTGCGTCGAAGGATGCGAGGGGCCCATGTTTATGACGAGTTTCTCGCCAAGCATTTCTTCGGTTTCCTGCATGGCCTTTAGGCTGCGGGCCAGTGCATCGGGATGCTCGAGTGTGGTATTCGCCATCTTTTCTTCTAGGTTTAGTTAATTGCGCAACGTTTGAAATCGGTGAGTGCCGATGGTTTCTGTTGCGGCGAAGATTCTTTCCGTAACGGGAAAATTGCAAGCCGCATATTTATAGAAGTCACAGCCGCTCGCGAGGTGGGGTGTCTCCGCAAGGCGTGGCCTCAGCCTTAGAGGTTCCAATGAAACAACTATTTTGCAGCGTTTTACGGCGATTTCGTCATTTGCCCAGTGATGCCTTCGGTGAGCGTCAGGAAAAAGGGACATAGTGGGGCTGGAGCACTGCGACGCTCATGGATTGAAGGGGATATTCTGCCATGTGTGCAAAAATCTGCGGTTGTGAAGATATGGAATCCTGAAATGTGTCCAAAACCAGCGTCCATGCGACTTGTCTCTGCCTTGCGCCGAGATGGAAGGGCACCGCCTCATCGCCTGCATTCATCAAGATCAGAAAGGAGTCGCCCCGCACGCGTTGCCCTCGCTCATCGCATTCCACGATTTGGTCGCCAAGCAGACCCATTCCAATGCAGCGAACGTTTGGGGAGCTCCAGTCTTGCTCTGACATCTCGGTGCCATTAGGGCGAATCCAGTAGAGGTCTTTGATGTCTGTGCCGTGAATGGCGCGCCCTTGAAAAAAGTGCCTGCGTCGAAAAACCGGTTGGCTCCGCCGGAGTTCAATCAACTTCTTCACAAAATCCAACTGCTCTCGTCCCTCGTCGTCCACAACCCAATCGAGCCAGGAAACCGGGGAATCCTGACAGTATGCATTGTTGTTGCCATCCTGCGTGCGGCCGAATTCATCGCCTGCGAGTAGCATCGGCACACCTTGTGAAAGAAAGAGAGTGCACAGAAAATTTTTTCTCTGGCGAAACCGCAAGGCTCGGATGGCGGCATCGGATGTTGGGCCCTCAACGCCATAGTTGCAGCTTTCGTTCTGGTCGGTCCCGTCCATGTTGGAATCCCTGTTTGCCTCGTTGTGTTTGATGTTGAATGAAACCAGATCAGCTAGGGTGAACCCGTCGTGACACGTCACGAAATTCAAGCTCGCGTGGGGGCGGCGTCCATTGTGCTGGTAGAGGTCGCTACTTCCAGAGAGGCGTGTAGCCAACTCTCCGACACTGTCTCCTTCTCCTTTCCAAAATCTTCTCACGCAATCCCGGTATCGCCCGTTCCACTCGCTCCAGAGAACTGGAAAATTCCCGACCTGATATCCATTCGGACCCAAATCCCACGGTTCTGCGATGAGCTTCACTTTGGAGAGGACTGGATCTTGGTGAATGATATCGAAGAACGAACCCAGGCGATCCACGTCCCACAACTCTCGGGCCAGCGCGCTCGCGAGATCAAATCGGAAGCCGTCCACGTGCATTTCGAGGACCCAGTACCGAAGGGAATCCATGATGAGCTGAAGAATGTGAGGATGTGCGACATTGAGAGAGTTGCCGCAACCGGTGAAGTCAATGTAGCGGCGACGGTCCTCGCTGAGGCGGTAATAGCTCGCATTATCAATCCCTCGCATCGAGAGCATGGGTCCATTGTGGTCTCCCTCTGCTGTGTGGTTGTAAACCACATCAAGAATCACCTCGATGCCCGCCGCATGCAGAGTGCGGACCATGGTTTTGAATTCGTTCACGGTGTTCTCAGGACCGCTGGAGCAGTAGCGTGGATCCGGCGCAAAAAAACCGAGCGTGTTGTAGCCCCAGTAATTTACTAATTCTTTTTCCACAAGCGTCAGTTCATCGATGTGGTAGTGCACGGGAAGTAATTCCACGGCTGTGATGCCGAGTGAATTCAGGTGTTGGATTGCCGGCGGAGATGCAAAGCCCGCATAGGTGCCCCGCAAGGCTTCGGGGACGTTGGGATTTTGCATCGTAAAGCCCTTTACGTGAACTTCGTAAACAATCGTTTCATGCCATGGTATTGACGGCGGCGCGCTACCATTCCAATGGAAGGCGGGATCAATGACTCGGGCAAGGGGAGCAAGACTGGCGCTATCTAAGAAGGGGTCATTGATCTGCTCGTTGGGCAAGTAGATCCTTGCGATGTCTTTCGCGTAGGGGTCCAAAAGGACTTTGCGAGGATTGTAGCAGTGTCCGCCTGCGGGGTGGTCGGGACCATGCACGCGATAGCCGTAGATCAAGCCAGGATTTCCCCCATGCAAATAGCCGTGCCAAACTTGATTTGTTTTCTCCGGGAGTACCAGGCTAGCCCTTTCGTGCGTGTCCTCTGGCGAATCAAAGAGGCACAACTCGACCAGTGTGGCATTTTCCGAAAAGAGCGCGAAGTTCACTCCCTCTCCATCCCAGGTTGCACCAAGAGGCGAGGGGGTGCCTGGCCAGAGAGCGATGGGATTCATGGCCCCAATCTCGGGATAGCTGCATTATTTTCAGATGTTCCGTTGGTCATGTGCTCAGGCCTGCCACCAGAAACCGGATCGCGGATTTTGAAAATGGGGTCTTCTCCGACTGTTGCGTCTTTCCTCTTTTCGGCATTCTTGGCGCGTTGTAATAGAAGTTCATGATTCCGATTCCTAATCCACTCCATCCGGCTGTTGTTCACTTTCCGATCGCTCTGTTGCTTGTCGGTGCAGGGCTCTCAGTCCTTGCAGTCGTTTTTAGGCGATGGGCATTATCGACTGCTCTGATACTCGTTCTCGGGGCCATTGGTGCCGTGGTCGCTGTGCAAACGGGAGAGCAAGAGGAGCATCGTCTTCCCAAAACAACAGGAGCTCTGCACGAAGCTTTTGAAGACCACGAGCATGCTGGCAAGCGGGCGCGGAATTTTGGTTTGGTTGCCGCTGGGCTTGCGGTGATGTCTGTCCTTGCGGCGCGCTGGCGAGTTGTGGCGCGCATTCTTGCCGCAGCCACTGCGGTCGTCGCTCTCATGACCGCATGGAACGTGGCTCAAGCGGGACACTACGGGGGCGTGCTGGTCTATGAGCATGGCCTTGGCATTCGGGAAAAATCCGCGCCTAAGGTCCCATGAAAACAGTCTCCGCCCCCAGTCCCGAACTGCCTCTCACCATAGTCCCCAAAAAGGGCCGGCGCACCAGGCGGTTTGGCTTGGAGCCCCACTCCCGCCCGCCTCTTGCCAGGATGCTTCGCATCCACGATCTCATCGGCCAGAAAAGTCATCCCAATTGCACGTCGATGGCGGTGGAGTTCGAAGTCTCGTGCAAGACTGTCATGAGAGACATTGAGTTCATGAGGGATCAGATGAGTCTCCCCATCTCTTACAGTCCCCTTCACAGAGGGTTCTTCTACACCAAGCCTGTCTCCGCTTTTCCGCGAATGACGATGACAGAGGGAGAGATCGTCGCCCTGCTCGTTGCTCAGAAGTCTCTTGAACAGTACAAGGGAACGGCTTTTGAAAAACCGCTCAAATCTGCCTTTCAAAAAATGTCCTCCAATCTCGAAGAGGAAGGCTTTTTTTCATTTCAAGATTTGAGTTCGGCGATTTCCTTTCGCCCTGTAGGCTACGCCATTCAAGAACTCCGTGTCTTCGACACCCTCTCGCAGGCCGTTCTTGAAAGGCGCGCCGTCGAGTTTGACTACTTCAAACTCACGGGCAAAAAACCCGAACGCCGTCGCGTGGAGCCATATCACCTCGGCTGTATTGATAACCAATGGTACCTCATCGGTAACGACCTCGTTCGCTCGGGAGTTCGCACCTTCGCTCTCACCCGTCTCAGCCGCCCGAAAATCCTCAAGACGACATTCCAGCGCCCCGAGAAATTTTCTGTGAGTGAGATGATGGCGTCGAGCTTCTCGGCCTTCGAAACTCCCAAGCCGACTCGAGTGGTCGTTCGTCTCGATCCCTTTGCCGCTCGCCTTGCTTCCGAGCGAGTGTGGCACAAATCGCAAAAAATCAAATCGCTCCCCGGTGGCGGCGCCGAACTCACTCTCGAAGTCGGCCTGGCTCCCGATCTCGAAAATTGGATTCTTGGCTGGGGGAACCACGCCAAGGTTCTTGAACCCCACGAACTCTGCGAGCGAATTGCCTCCATCGCACGCTCCATGGCCCTGCAATACAGCATCTGACCTTCCGTTTCGGTATA
>CANMQB010000181.1 GCA_947499885.1 Spartobacteria bacterium | reverse complement strand
ACGATCACTCGTCACAAATCCCTCGCTCCTGATGCTTGACGAGCCCTTCAGTGGGGTGGACCCCATCGCGGTTCATGATGTTCAGCAGATCATTCAAGATCTCCGCGCCCAAGGTCTCGCCATCCTCATCACAGACCATAATGTGCGAGAGACCCTGAATATTGTAGATCGCGCCTATCTCATTTTCGAGGGACGGGTGGAAAGCCAGGGCAATAAGGATTTTCTCCTGAATGATCCAATCAGCCGTAAGCTTTACCTAGGCGAATCCTTCTCGATGTGAGCTATTGGCTCATTGCGGGTTTGCATCTCGAACAATTGCGGTTTACTGATTCTCCTAACACCCCCTTCTTTTTCAAAGTATCCCATGCCCATCGCGAGCAAAACGCTTAAAAAGGTTAGCCACATCACCGTTGGACATTTCTATGCAAACCATGCAGAGAAGCTAGGTCTTCGGTTGGAAGGTAGTTCCCGTGGCTTGAATCGTCTCATTCGCGAGCCCACCATCAATCGTCCCGGTTTGGCTCTTTCTGGGTTCTTCAGCTACTTTGCCGTCAAGCGCATTCAGGTTCTTGGAGCGGCGGAGTTGAGCTATCTCAAGAGTCTTTCAGTGGCGACTCTCAAGGAACGCGCGCGAGGACTGCTATCCCGGAATATGCCGTGTCTTGTCATTGCGAGAAATGCACCTGTGCCTTCCGCGATTTTGGACGCTGCCGCTGAGTTCGAAACCCCTGTGCTTCGAACGAATATGATCACGATGAAATTCATCAATGCGGCCACGATTCTTCTTGAGACAGATTTCGCTCCCTCCACTACCGAGCATGGCAGCATGGTGAGTATCCTAGGTGTTGGTACCCTCGTCCGCGGTGCAAGCGGAATCGGCAAAAGCGAGTGCGTACTCGGTCTGATCGAGCGAGGCTACAGTTTGGTGAGTGACGATATCACGCGCTTTCGATCTGTGGAGGGGAGTGAACTTATCGGCATGTCGGATAGTATTTCCCGCTACCATATGGAGGTTCGAGGCATTGGAATTATCAACATTGCATCCATCTTCGGAGCAGGTGCCGTTGTTCCTCAAAAAAAACTTAACTTTGTTGTTACACTCAAAGATTGGCATGAGGTGGAGAATGTGGATAGAATTGGCCTCGATCGTGAAACCTATGAAATTCTGGGCATCAAAGTCCCACATGTCACCTTGCCCGTTCGCACCGGGCGCGACATTGCGAGGCTTGTTGAAGTAGCCGCGCTGGATCAGAAACTGAAAGACATGGGCGAGAACAGCGCACAGGAATTTAATCAAAGACTCCTTCACAGGATCAGCGAACGCAGGAACAGATAATGGGAATTCTTACGAAAAAAAAACCAGGAGAAGACCAGCAGAAGACGACCTGCGAGGTAACCATAGACAATCGCAACGGGCTGCACGCACGACCTGCCGCCATGTTTGTCAAAATTTCGAGTCGCTATCGAGCGGAGGTATGGGTCGAAAAAGATGGCGAGCGAGTTAATGGAAAAAGCATTATGGGCCTCATGATGTTGGCAGCCGGGAAGGGATCGAAACTCACAATCCTCGCGGATGGAGTGGATGCCGAAAAAGCCGTTGCTGAAATCAAAAATCTTGTCGAAACTCGCTTTGGCGAGGACTAAGGCTCGCTGTCTTCTTCTCATTGCCTTTAAGGTTTTTTTGGTTCAAGCTTTTTGCTAATGCGGGAAGCTCAAAAAATAGTAACAGAAAAGCGGTTTAGAGGTATTCCAGTTGCGCATGGGATAGCTCATTTTCCTGCACTTGTGCATTTCGCGGAAGATGAGGAGGTTTTTGCTCAAACGATAACTGAGCATATGCTGCCGGCTGAAATTGCTCGTTTTGAAGCAGCGCTCATTGCCACCCGCATCGAGCTCCTCGAGATTCAACAAAAAATCGCCTCTGCAATCGGCTCGCACGATGCGAGTATTTTTGACGCCCATCTCCTTGTTGTGGAGGATCGCACCCTCATTGACGAGGTCTTGCGCAGCATCGAGCGCGATCACCTCTGTATTGAATATGTTTTTCAGGAGGTGGCGCGCAGGTATTGTCACACCCTTGAAGCGATTGATGACCCCTACTTGCGTGAGCGCGTCGTCGACATCGAGGACGTTAGTCGCCGCGTTATTCGCCATCTGCTTGGCAAGGCGCCTCAAAATCCAGCGGCTCACGACCAGCCTCACATCATCATTGCGCATAATCTTACACCCTCAGATACAGCTCAGCTGAATCGTGAGTTGGTGTATGGTTTTGTTACAGAGATTGGCAGTAAGACCTCGCACACGGCCATTATGGCCCGTTCGCTGGAGATTCCAGCGATTGTTGGCATGCAGGGAATCTGCCAACAGATTCAAATTGGCGATGACATTCTCATTGATGGCTACAACGGTCTTCTCATCCTCAACCCGTCGGAGTCCACGCTAGCCGAGTATGAAAGCCTTTCCCGCGAAAAAGAAGAGGTCGTAGAGCGTCTGCGACTCATTCGGGAGACGGCTTCTACGACGCGCGATGGCCGCCATATCGTGCTCTCCGCAAATATTGATCTGCCAGATGAGATGTCCGATGTGGCCGCGAATGGTGCTGAGGGTGTTGGTCTCTTCAGAACCGAGTTTCTTTATCTAAACCGCCCCACGCCTCCCAGCGAGGATGAGCAATTTCAACACTATCGCCGCGCTGCCGAGCAGGCGTTGCCCCACAGCGTCATTATCCGCACTTTGGACATCGGTGGTGACAAGGTTGCCTCCAGCCTAGACATGGGGGAGGAGGAAAACCCCTTTCTTGGCTGCCGAGCGATTCGTTTTTGCCTGGAAAATCCCCGCATCTTTAAAACTCAGCTCCGAGCTATTCTCCGCGCTGCCACCACAAATAACATCCGTGTCATGTATCCCATGATTTCAGGAATCGAGGAACTCCGCCGCGCCAATGCGATCTTGGAGGAGTGCAAACAGGAACTTTCTCTCCAAGGGATTCCATTCAATCCTTGGATCGAAGTGGGTGTCATGATCGAAACGCCGAGCGCTGTTTTTGTTGCCGACCACTTGGCGAGGGAAGTTCGCTTTTTTAGTATTGGGACAAATGATCTCATCCAATACGCCATTGCTGTGGATCGCCTTAATGATCGAATCGCCCATCTTTACAATCCGACTCACCCCTCGATTTTGCGGATGATTAAAATGGTGGTTGAGTCCGGTCGAGCGCGGGGGATATGGACTGGCGTGTGCGGCGAGATGGCTTCAGATATCTTACTGACGCCGCTTCTTATCGGACTCGGGGTGGAAGAATTGAGCGCCACGAGCGCTGCTGTGCCACGCGTTAAGAAAGCGGTGCAGTCTCTGGACTCCACTGCCTGCGTCAAGCTGGCGGCTCAAGCTTTGGAATCCGATGATTCGGCTGGCATTCTGGAACTCAGTCGTGCCATGGCCATGGAGCAATATGGGGATTTGATGGACTGAAAATCTCCGGCTGTTTCTAGCCGATGGTTTTCGGTCTTTTTTTGAAAGCGACCACCGAGAGAGGGGGGAGGTTGATCTCGATCGAATGAGGCTGATTCTGCCAGCCCCAATCATTATGGGTTTGAGCCCCGCCATAGTTGCCAACATTGCTGCCTCCGTAAGTCTCGGCATCCGTATTCAAAATCTCCTCATAGAAACCGGGGAGGGGAACTCCCACCCGGTAGCCTTCACGCACAACAGGTGTCGCGTTCACGATAAAAAGAATTGGCTCTCCAGTGCGTGATTTTCGGATGAAGGACCAGACCGAGCTGTCGGCGTCGCTAAAATCAATCCATTCGTATCCATCGTAACTGTCGTCCATCTCGTAGAAAGATGGTTCATTTGTATAGAGCCAGTTGAGATGCTGAATGAGCCTGCTGAGGCCCTTGTGGGCATGTTGCTCCGTGAGATGCCAGTCCAAGCTGGAAGCATGTTTCCATTCGGAGAATTGACCGAATTCGATTCCTTGAAAAATAAGCTTCTTTCCTGGGTGTGCCCACATCCATGCCAAAAACATCCGGCAGTTCGCGAATTTTTGCCAGTCATCCCCGGGCATTTTATTGAGGAGGGATCCCTTGCCATGCACGACCTCGTCATGGCTGAGTACCAAGATGAAATGCTCCTGAAATGCATAGAGCATCGAAAACGTGATTTCCCCTTGGTGATATCTGCGATGGATGGGTTCTTTACTGATGTATCGTAGGCTATCGTTCATCCACCCCATGTTCCACTTGTAGCCAAAGCCGAGGCCGCCGGCGTAGGTCGGGCTTGAAACGCCTGGCCAAGCTGTGGACTCCTCTGCGATGAGAGCCGTGCCCGGGTTGCGCTCGTAGCAAACCTCGTTGCAACGCTTCAGGAAATTGATGGCATCGAGATTCTCCCTGCCGCCGAAGCAGTTTGGAATCCACTGGCCGGGCTTGCGCGAGTAGTCGAGGTACAGCATGGATGCCACAGCGTCCACGCGGAGCCCATCTATATGGTACTCTTCAAGCCAGAAGAGGGCGTTCCCGATGAGGAAGTTTTTCACCTCGTGCCTGCCATAATTGAAGATGAGAGTGCCCCAGTCTTGGTGCTCGCCAATTCTGGGATCCTCGTGCTCGTAGAGGAAGGTTCCATCGTAGCGGGCGAGGCCGTGAGCATCTTTTGGGAAGTGTCCTGGTACCCAGTCCAGAATCACGCCGATGCCAGCTTGGTGACAGCGATCAACAAAATTTCGGAACTCATCGGGATTTCCGAATCGGCTTGTTGGCGCATAGTAGTTGACCACTTGGTAGCCCCACGATCCATCAAATGGGTGCTCCATCACTGGCATGAGCTCAATATGTGTGAATCCCATTTCCTTCACATACGGAATCAGGCGGTCTCCGAGCTCTCGGTAGCTTAGGGAGCGATTTGCTTCCTCTGGGATGCGTTGCCAAGAGCCGATGTGGACCTCGTAGATGCTCATTGGCGAGTTGTAGGAATCGGTCCCTGACCTTTTCTTTATCCACTCGCTATCGTTCCACTGGTAACGCTCGAGATTGAACACCATGCATCCTGTTTCAGTGCCATGCTGTGCAAAAAACGCATACGGGTCTGTCTTCAAAAAGACATCACCGTGAGCGCTGCGGATTTCAAATTTGTA
>CANMQB010000180.1 GCA_947499885.1 Spartobacteria bacterium | reverse complement strand
CAGAGGGCCGCTACCGCCTCACCTTTGATCCGGGGGAGCCAGGCTCGGTCATAAGCACCATTCACCGCGCATTCAACAATGCCGAGTCCGTCTTAGAAACTCTGAGCCTCGACTCATGGGCCGTAATGAGTGGACTGCGCGAGCGCTTCGATGCAGTGCTTTTCGAGCCGGACGCCCCCGCAGAGACACTTGCCAACGCAAGCCGCGAGTTTTGCTTATTTGCGAGAGAGATGATTCCTCGGTTTTTCGGCACAGCCAAATGCACGATGCTGGCAGACGACGGTTGGAACTTTTGTGAAATTGGACAACTTTTGGAGCGAGCTGCTATTACAGCAAATGCGGCGACCTCCATCGCGGGCCCGCTCCTTCAGTCATCTCGCGCGAGCCTTCGCCCGCACGCGGTGGAAATCCGCCTCTCAGCATTCCTTCGCCTTCTAAATAGCCGAGATATCTACCGCCGTATTTATCAGATGCGTATCGAGCCATTGCCTCTTCTTGAACTCCTCTGGAAAAATCCCGTGGCGCCGCGCTCTGTAGTTCAGTGTCTCGAAGGCTGCGCCGCACGCATTCGCAAAGGAGAAAATGTGCTCTCCCCCGCCACTGACAGGGCTTGGGCGACTTTGGAAAACCTGATCAAAGAAATCCAATCCACGAACTGGGAGGGATTGCTCGACGAGAAAAAAAACCGCTCCTCCAAATCTCCGCTCCAGAGCCACTCGGAAAAGCTGCTCCAAAGCCTGCTCGGCCTCCACACTGTGATCTGCGATAGTTTTCTTAACCACCAAGTGCTCATGCACAGCGAAACAAAGCCTCTTTTTAAAAACTGACCATGCTTTTTAACGTCGTGCACACCACCACGTATCAGTACGTAGATGAGGCGATGGAGGCTTACCTCGAGGTCCGCCTCACGCCACCTGCAAGAGCAGAACAAAAAGTCCTCAGTCACCGCATCGAGTTCCATCCCACGGCAAGAGCATCCGACTACATCGACTATTTTGGAAATCGAACCACGTTTTATTCCATGACGCTGCGCCACCGGCAACTCAAGGTGACGAACCGACTGACCGTACGCACACTCCCCCGTATCCAGCCGGAGTTTGGTCTTGCTCTCACTATTGCCGAAGCTCGTCAGATTTTAAAATCCACCGGAACCAGTGTATATGATTACCTACAGTCCACCGGAGCCATTCCCGTAACTTCCGATTCCAGAGCATGGGCAAAGGAGATTCTCCGTGAAAACCGTCCATTGCAGGATGGTCTCGACGAACTCAACACGACGATATGGCGAGAATTTAAATACCGCTCCGGCTCAACGGAGAATGAGACACCTCTGTCCGAAATCTGGAAAACGCACGAGGGGGTCTGTCAAGATTTCGCCCATGTGATGTTGAGTGTCCTACGTGCGGCACACATTCCCTGCCGCTATGTCTGCGGGTACATCGAATCCGAAACCATTCCTTTCGACCCGACTCGCAAGAGCCTAATTGGATCGCTGGCCACCCATGCTTGGGTCGAGGTCCTTGTTCCCGGCATGGTGTGGGTAGCACTAGACCCCACAAACAATCAGTGGTGTGGCGAACAACACGTTACGGTCGCTGTGGGACGCGACTTTAGCGACGCAACCCCAGTGAAAGGGACTTTTAAAGGTTCGGCCTCGCAAAAGTTGAAAGTGCATGTGAAAATGCAGCGAGTTCCTGAAAAAATATGAAACTAAAAATCAAAAAGGAATCGGTCTACACCTATGAGGGTCCGGTGTCATTTTCACCACACCACATACGCATTTTTCCTCGAATTGACCTGTCGGTGAAGGTCGAGGGCATGCGGTTTGAAACGCATTCCGCTGCCGATGTGCAATTCCGGCAGGACCTATTCGATAACCATATCGCCTATTGTTTTTACCCCAAGATGTCGAATGTGCTTTCGTTCCGATTGGAGCTTGATCTCGAGCTGCAGGAGAAAAACCCGTTCCACTTCCTGCTCGAACCAGACGGCCTGCAAGTCCCGCCGCAATATCGTGATGACGAGCGCAGCATACTCACTCCGTACCTGCTGCCGTTGAACGGATGCAAACTGCCCTCCCCGCTTGCACATTGCGGCCCGCGCCCGACGGTCGAGACGATCCTTAATTTCAACCATTGGATTCACGATAATATCGAGTACGAGGCACGCCCGACTGGTATGCCACGCACACCACAAGAGGTTCTATCAATAGGAGCTGGTTCCTGTCGCGATTTCGCTGCACTCCTGACTGAGACCCTCCGCCAGAATGGCGTTGCAGCACGTCTGGTGAGTGGATTTGTCTGGGAAGGCGACAAACCAGAGGAAGAAAAACGGGCCGCCAGCGCTATGCACCTGTGGGTGGAAGCCTGCCTGCCTGGCGCAGGCTGGATCGGCATGGATCCCACAAATGGTGTTCTCACCGACCACCACTTCGTGGCTACCGCTGTCGGACGCCGTCACGAGGACGTCGCTCCAATCAGTGGTTCCTACTACAGCGAAACTCCGGTCGATAGCGAACTTGTCACGAGTATCTCCGTGGAGCGAACGGCGTGAGGATTCACCCCAAGCTCGAAAGTGCATTAGAGAGAAACCCTCCACGCTTCAGAGGCGTAACTAAGAGAGGAGTGGTTTTCCAAAAGCCCCACCATCCGTTGACAACAAAATGAAATTCTTTGAAGGCTGCACGGCACTTATTACAGGAGCTTCCTCCGGGCTGGGGGCTGAGTTTGCACGCCAACTCGCTCCGCTTGCCTCGAGCCTGATTCTCGTGGCGCGCAGAAATGACCGCCTCGAAGAACTCTCCGCCACCTTGCGCTCACTGCATCCGCAACTCGATATCCGAATTTTTCAGGCTGATCTGGCAGATTCCGAACAGCGATATGCCTTGGCCGATTGGCTTCAGAAGGAAAAAGTGGATGTGAATTTTCTCATCAACAACGCTGGCTTGGGCGACCACGGGCACTTCGATTCCAGCGATTGGAACCGCGTGCAGGCAATGCTGGATTTGAATATCACCGCACTCACTCACCTGACACATCTGTTAGTAGGACGAATGATTGTCGGCGGTCGGGCAGCCATTTTGAACGTGAGCAGCGTAGCTGGTTTTTTTCCGCTTCCCAATATGGCCGTGTACTCTGCGACAAAAGCCTATGTCACAAGCCTCTCCGAAGCTTTGAGCATCGAACTGCGCCCGAAAGGGATAACCGTCAGCGCCCTATGCCCAGGTCCAGTTCCAACCGAGTTTTTCGACATCGCCACAAGACCTGGCGAAGAAGCCCGCTCCTCACACTTCGAGACGTTTCCGGCTTTCGTGGTTTCTGCTGCGGAGGCCGTGCGCGATGGCCTTCGAGCCGTTGCAAACGAGCGAGCGCGTGTTATTCCAGGACCACTCTTGGCGGCAGCGGTTGCCGTGGCGCTTGTCGTTCCCTTCTGTATCATTCGCCGAATCCTTGCTGCAAAAGCCGCATCCTTTTAGAAAACCTCTCCGATGCCCACATCCATAACGAGCAACTCCGAATCGCTCTCCTTCACCGAGGCATTCGAACTGATTAACCCTCACCTCTACACGGTCGAGGAACGCATCCGCGCCCAGGCCAAATCTTTCGACCCGGCAGTTGAGGGCTATGTTTCCTACATCTGTGGAGCAGGAGGAAAACGCCTGCGCCCCGCTCTGGCCCTCCTCTCTGCCGGAGCCACAGGAAAAATCACGCCCGGCCATGTTGATCTCGCCGTGATTTTGGAACTCATCCACATAGCGACACTCGTGCACGATGACATCATCGACGGCGCGGAACTCCGCCGCGAGCAGTCCTCGGCCAATGCCAAATGGGGCAACGCCATTAGCGTACTCCTCGGAGACGTACTCTTTGCCCACGCGCTCAAGCTTTCCACAAACTTCAGCAATAGCGACATCTGCCGCCGGATTGCAGATGCCGCCTCAGAGGTGTGCTCCGGCGAAATTATCCAGACTCAACGGCGATTCGACCTCAAACTCACCACAGCGGACTACTACCGCATCATTGAAATGAAGACAGCCGCCCTCTTCACGGCAGCCTGTGAACTCGGCGCCTTCATCAGTGAAGCCAGTCCATCGGTGATCGGATCTTTCAAAATCTTTGGCACCAAGCTGGGCGTGGCCTACCAGATTTATGATGATATTCTGGATCTCGCCGGCAGTGAGGAGGAAACGGGTAAAACCTTGGGCACCGATCTCCAAAAAGGAAAATTCACACTCCCCGTTCTTCTCATGCTCCAGTCAGGAAAAGACGTGAGCGCCCTGCGCGATATGTTGCTCAACGATGACCCTGAAGCGCATACAGCCCTCGCAGCCATTCTTCAGGAAGCAGGAACAATCGAGAATGCTAAAACGATCGCAAATCGCTTTATATCTGAAGCCCTTGAGCAACTCCAAGGTGTGCAAGACAACCGCTACGCTCGAGGCCTCCGCTCCATTCCTGAGCATCTGCGAGGCCTCCTCAAAAAACTGTAAACACTCCGAAACGTAGACCCAGTCTCCTCTACGCGTTCTTTAAACTGTCTTTTCGAGATCGTTCACAACTCCTATCCTGCGCCCTCCAAGCATGCCTTGGAAGACAAGGCGCTTTCGGGAGGATGCTGCTTGGAGAGATTAGGATGGGTTTATCTGATCTGCGATCTCCTCGGCGGGGTAAGTCCAGATCTCGGAGAGTGTCGGGTGGTAGTGGGGAACGGCTGCAAACTCGCTCACGGTGGAGCGGTATCGCATCGCAACGGTGACCTCGTGGATAAGCTCTGAGGCCTCAGGACCAACGACCGCACCGCCGAGGATTTCTCCAGTGGTGAGTGATGCCGTGAGCTTCACAGATCCCCTAGTCTCTCCCATGAGAAGGGATTTTCCATGGTCGGCAAATGGATAAGTTGCCGTGAGGAATGGAGTCCCAGCGGTAGTCAACTCTGCTTCAGTCGCTCCAACGCTCGCGAATTGAGGATCCGAGAAAACGGCAAAAAGTTTCAATCGGTAGTCCATGCGCCGCAAGTCGCCTTGGCGTTGACCAATCTGTATTGCAGCATTGGCAGCAGCGATCTCTCCTTGCTGGATTGCGACGTGCACGACCTCGAGGCCACCGCATACGTCTCCGGCTGCAAAAATGTGGGGGATGCATGTTGCC
>CANMQB010000179.1 GCA_947499885.1 Spartobacteria bacterium | reverse complement strand
GTCGTGGGCAGTCCAAGCGGTCTGCAAGTTTGCCGTTCCCCACACGCGGTAGTTCCTGCCTGAGACCGTCGGCACGGTGAGGATGAGCTTACCGGACTCCACGCGCGAGGAGGGTCGAAAAACGGAAGCTCCGCTGCGAGGATCGGTACCGGCGAGATACTCCATGAGATTGGTCGTGCCGTCGCCGTCTGCATCCCCGCTGGCGCTGGCTCCCGTGGATCCAAAGTGTTGCGTCTCCCACGTATCGGGCAAGCCATTTGCATCCGCATCGGATCCAGCAGGAATCTCAGGATAAAGAATCTCAATGAGTCCCGTTGCGCTTGCGCTCGTATCCAAAGCGCCGCCGATTGAAGAGTGGTTGGTTCCACTGCCCAGCGCCGCCACCCCGCCTCCGGAGTCAATGGCAGCCAGAAGAAGACCGCTAAAGGCGGCAGAGGCCATTAGAAAAACGCGAAATACAGGAAGCACAGGAGACAAAAATGCCGAAAATGGAGCATCTTGTCAATTCTGGAGGGCGCTGCTCCGTCAGCGCTGTGGTTTTCCGCACAGGCGCCTGCGAGGTCGCACGCCACAACAGAGGCGCTGGGGAGCCCCGAGGAAGCGCCGCGAAGAGGGCCCTCAGGGCATGCGAAGCGGGAGGCGAGCGCGGCGAAGGCGATCTCTCTATTTATTATGCTTGACTGACATAATGTTCTGATAGCATAATGTGCGCGTGATTCTCTCTTTTACCAATCGCAAAAACGAGATCGAGGCGCTGGAAAAGGCGGCCTTGGCTGGTGGTCTGGCAGTGGTTTTTGGGCGGCGTCGGGTGGGCAAGACGCGGTTGCTAACGGAATGGTTGGGTCGTGTGGGTGGATTCTACAGTCAAGCCATTGAAGCATCGACTGGAATCCAATTGGAGCAGGTGGCGAGGGATGTAGCAGGTGCGCTGCCAGAAAACATCACCGCGAAAAATTGGCTCGAATTTTTCGAACTGCTCTCTTTGCGGAAAGAGCGCACCGTTTTGTGCCTCGACGAATTTCCCTACCTGGCAGCCTCGGATCCCTCCCTGCCAAGCGTGATCCAACGGTGGTTGGACCACCGGAAACCGGAGGGCTTCACGCTGATTCTCTCGGGATCGAGCACCAGCGCGATGAATGACTGCTTCCTGAACCGGTCTGCACCACTTTACCAACGAGCGAGGGCAATCCTCGCAGTCCGACCGATGGATTATACAGCCTTCTGCGAGGCTTGTGGGCTTCCGCGCGGAGAGATCGAATCGTTCACGCGCTTCTCATTGGTGGGCGGTGTTCCCAAATACTGGGAGTTCGCGGCGGGTGGCGGAACGGCTCTGAATCTCGCTGAGGAGCTTTTTTTCGGAAATCCCGGATACCTTGAGGATGAACCTGCTAGAATTCTGCGTGACGAGCGGGTAGGAGGAATCGTGCCGCTCTCTGTGCTGGAGGCTGTGGGGCGCGGGGCCGCGAAAACCTCTGAGATCGCGGCGCGCCTCGGCACGGCACAAACGAATCTCGGGCGGGTGCTCCAGCAACTCCTCGATGCGTCACTGTTGAACCGGGAGATTCCCTACGGGGAAAGTCTGCGAACCACAAAAAGGATCCACTACCGCATCGCAGATCCCGCTATCCGCTTTTGGTTCCGCGTTTTTTCCCCGAACCGGACGGCTTGGGGACGGCTCTCGAAGGCGGAAAAAAACAAGCTCTTGAGGGACCATGCGGCAGGGATTTTTGAGGATTGGTGCAGGGAAGCTCATCTAGGTGCCGCACGCCTCTGGGATGCGGCAGCGGAGTTTGATTCCATCAGAAGTTCGGGGAGGGGAGTTGTCGTGACCGAGGTGAAATTCAAGACGCTTTCAGAGGCTGAGAAGGAGGGCTTGAGTCAATCGCTCAGCACGCGTTGGGCACGCAGTGCATTTTCAAAAAAATACGCGATGGCTGCATTCGAGGTGGTTGACGCCTCGGCGCTGAGTTAAATGAGCCGAGTTTGTCGTGTGGAGGGCGCTGCTCCGTCAGCGCGGTGATTTCCTGCGCTCAGGCGGAATGTTTGGCGATGCGGGAGGCGTTCTGTTAGGTAAGGGCTCACCTTTTATGAAAACGAAAAACCTCCTTGAAATCCTTGCAACGCCTAGTCCGTCGGGATGGGAAAAAGACGGTCAGCAACTTTGGATCAAAAACGTGACGCCGCATGCGGACCGGGTGGAATCGGATGCCCATGGGAATGCTTGGGCTGTGCTGGAGGGGGCGGAGGCCAAGGCTCCGAGGGTGATGCTGGAGGCGCACGCGGATGAGATTGGATTTATTGTGAGGCATATTGATGAGAAGGGGTTTCTTGCTGTCGGCCCGATTGGGGGATCCGACCGCACGCTGGCCTCGGCGCGGAGGATTCGGCTTTTTGGATCGAAAGGGACGGTGCAGGGAGTGATTGGAAATACGGCGATTCACCTCCGCGATACTTCGAAGGATAAGCCCGCTGAGTGGAGAGAACTTTTCATCGATGTGGGAGCCTCTTCGGCGAAGGATGTGGAAAAGCTGGGCATCCGAGTGGGAACGCCGGCTGTCTTTGTCGATGACGCGATCGAGTTTTCCGATGGGCTCATCGTCGGGCGGGCTTTGGACAACCGGATCGGCGGGTTCATTCTGGCGAATATCCTGGAGGATCTCCACGCGGACAAAAAACGTCCGCACGCGTCAACCTATGCCGTCAATGCGGTGCAGGAAGAAATCGGTTGCCGCGGGGCCCAGATGGCAGCGCACCGCATCCGGCCATCTGTTGCGATTGTCTTTGATGTCACTCATGCCACCGACACACCGGGCATCAACGTGAAGGAACATGGTCTGGTGGAACTCGGGAAAGGGCCCGCGATTTCGCATGGGGCGGCGAACCACCCGCTCATCATGCAGCGCCTCATCGAAGTCGCCGAGAAGCACAAAATCCCACTCCAGCATGAAGCGGTCTCCCGCAGCACGAGCACGGACGCCGATGTGATCTACACAAGTCGGGACGGCGTAGCCTGCGGACTGATCTCGGTGCCCCTCCGCTACATGCATTCGCCGGTGGAAATGATCTCGCTCGCGGATGCCAAAAACGCAGCCAAGTTGGCGGCGGCATTTATCCGGAGCATCCAGAAATCCGACACGTTCCGGATGCTGGATTGAGTCGCCTGTTTGACGAGAAGCCGAAATGAGGCCACAGGTTTGTTAAGATGATGTTCTGGGAGCACCATACGGAGCCCCTTGCCTCTGGGCGGGTCTTTGCAGGCCGGGTTTTTCAGCAGTTTCTGCTGGGACTCATGATGGTGGTATTGGCGCTCTGTGTGGGGGTAGCGGGCTATATGACGATTGGCGAGCTGAACTGGGTGGATGCATTTCTTGAGAGTTGCATGCTGCTGAGCGGCGCGGGACCACTTTATACCGAGCGCGATTCTTCAAATACGCTGAAGATTTTTTCCTCCCTTTACTGTCTCTTCGGAACTCTTGTGGTGGTGGTGACCGTCGGCCTTCTCGCGACGCCGGTCGTGCACCGCATTCTACACCGCGTGCATTTCACACACTCCCGGCAGCCTTGAAAAATCAGAGGGCCGCTTCCATCTCGGCAGCAATCGCTCGCAGGGAGTCCAAAGGAGAGGCGGCAGCGGTAATTGGACGTCCGATCACCAAGTAATCTGCGCCAGCGCGCAAGGCATCACCCGGCGTCATAATCCGTTTTTGATCGCCAGCATCACTTCCCAGCGGACGCACCCCGGGAGTCACAATCACAAGTTGAGATCCAAATTTTTTGCGGAGCGGGTGGATTTCAAGCGGACTGGCCACAATGCCTCGCAGTCCACATTGCAGGCCCATTTGAGCGAGGTGGAGAACCTGCTCTTCTGCATTACTGGGAACTCCCACGGCCCTGAGCGACTGGTCGTCCATACTGGTGAGAACGCTCACGCCGAGAACAAGGGTTTTGGACCCCTCGGCGGCTGAGACAGATTCAGAAACCATCCGAGGCCCGCCGCAGAGGTGAATTGTCGTCATATCCACACCGAGGCGGACAGCAGAATGAACGGCTTCGCGTGCCGTATTGGGGATGTCGTGAAATTTGAGGTCGAGGAAGATTCGTGCACCGAGGGATTGAAGTTTTGAGACGATGGCGGGTCCCTCGGCCGTAAAAAGTTGGAGGCCGATTTTAAAAAGACATCCCTCGCTTGCAAGGGGTTCGACGAGTTGGAGAGCCGAGATGGCGTCTGGCGCATCCACGGCGATGATGATTTTTTCTTTGGCGGAGGCAGTCATTCGAAGATAGTTGGGAACCGCATGACAATTGAGGCCCCAGCTAAAGTCAACCTCACGCTCCGAGTGCTGAGGCGGCGTGATGACGGATTCCACGAGATCGAGACGCTCATGGCCCCCATAACCCTTGCCGATGTGATTGAGATCAGTCTTCAATCGGATTCCGGCATTCGTCTGAGCTGCAGCGATCCGAGCGTGCCTTCGGACGAATCAAATCTGGCCCATCGAGCAGCGAGGGCCTTTGCAGAGCACACCGGGATTGATTTCGGAGTCGAGATTCATATTCAAAAAAACATACCGCACGGAGCAGGACTTGGTGGTGGCAGCAGCGATGCGGCGTCTGTGCTGGTAGCGCTCAACCACCTTCTTGAAACCAAGCTCGCTCCAGCTGAACTGGAGCGTCTCGCAGCGACACTGGGATCCGACATTCCTTTTTTTATTCGGAGACAGCCTGCACACTGTCGCGGGCGAGGGGAAATTCTCGAGCCCTTCGATGACTTACTGGCAGCCGAAATTCTTCTGGTAAAGCCTCCATTTCCGATTCCAACCGGGTGGGCGTATCAGGCTTGGGCAGGGTCGAAAACAACCGCTGCAACTTTTCAACAGTTTCATGGTTCCATCCCTCTGATGAACGATCTGGAGGTCCCTGTATTTTCCAAATACCTCGTCCTGCCCGTACTGAAAAGAGGCTTGCAGGAACACCCAGGTGTTTCCGCCGCGATGATGTCGGGCTCCGGTTCCACGATTTTCGCTATTCTTCGGGATGGTGCCGAGGTTATCGAAGAATGGGTGCGTGAGGAATTCGGCGAATCCTTTCAGACCTTTCGCGCACAGATTGCCACAACGCGCAGCCCGCTTTTTTCATGATACCCGCCGAGGATGCCGAACTCATGCAGCGAACG
>CANMQB010000178.1 GCA_947499885.1 Spartobacteria bacterium | reverse complement strand
GTGTCTGAGTTGAGCTTGTGTTTTTTGATCGAGGCTGCGGGCATCATTTTCCATCGCCAAACAACGCAGCATTTTTAGTGCCAATAATAATATCCATTAGCTTGCCGGGTTAATAATTGACTCGTTGCGCTCACCCTTCGGGCAAATTTTGTTTGTCGTTCTCCGCTTCGCTCCGGGTCTGTCCAACCCCTTGCTGCTTCTCCTGTAAATCCTGTCATCCTGTCTAAAAAGTCTCATTTTGTATTCAGTTTGATTCTTGTGGTGAAGGTTTTGGTGTTTTTGAGGTAGTCGGGTGATGTCGTATTCGCCGAAAAGGTATCCCATTCTCCTGAAGCACCGCGTGCCCCAAAGCGCATGGTGCGTTCGTTGTTTACGGCCGTAACTTTGATTTCCACGATATTTGGAATGGCGGTTGTTGCATTCTGAGTCCAAGAGTCGAAACCTCCCGACCCGTTTGTGACGGAGTAGGTGGCGTTGAACTCGACGACATTGCGAGCGAGGATTTCAAAGTTGTTGGTATTGAAAGATGCCGTGAGGGCGGTGTTTGCGTTGGCAGTGAGGTTCGTGAAGGTCTGGTTACTCTCCACAAAGTAGCGGTAAAGGTTGTAGGATTGGCGGCCGTTGTTGCCAGTGAAGAGGCTTTTATCGTCGTAGGCGAGGAAGTAACCAACGGTGCAGACATCGCTTTTACTGGATGTTGTGTCTTGCGAGCTAATGGGTAGTGCCGCGAGGAAACCGATATTCGGCGTGTTGGTGAGGTTTGTGCGGAAAAAATCGGTATTGGTCGTTGGCAGAATATTTTTTAAATCCGAAGCCATGACCTGTAGCGCTGCGCGGGCCTCACGGTAGGCTTCGACTTTGTTTTCCGATCCCCGCCAGAGGCTCGTGGCTCCTTGGACGATGTTCAGCAAGACGACGAGGAGGATGGATAGAACTGATACGGCAACAAGAAGTTCTAGTATCGAAAACGCAGAGGATTTTTTGGACAGAATTAACAGAATTTTCAAAATTAGGGGAGTCCTTGAGTTTTGTCTGTCTTGGTTTGCAGCATTTTCTTCACGGGGAAGTTTTTGGAACAAGAAATCAGAAGGGCAAAAGTCTCAATCACGCTTTGCCTGCATCTCCTAATTCTGTTAATTCTGTCAAAAGTTTTGTGGATGTTTTGTCTGTCTTGGTTTGCAGCATTTTTCTCACGGTGAGGTTTTTGGAACAAGAAGTCAGAAGGGGAAAAGCAGGTGATTTTTTGGACAGAATTAACAGAATTTTCAAAATTAGGGGAGTCCTTGAGTTTTGTCTGTCTTGGTTTGCAGCATTTTCTTCATGGGGAAGTTTTTGGAACAAGAAATCAGAAGGGCAAAAGTCTCAATCACGCTTTTCCTGTGTTCAATAATCCTGTTAATTCTGTCAAAAAATATTTCTTAGTGGTTTGACAGTTTTGGTTTTCGGAATTTCTTTTTGAATTGCAGGCTCTCCGATCCGAAATTCAACAAGACGCCTTCGTCTACTCCAGTTGCTGTGAGATAATTTACGAGTTGCACCTCATGAATAGGGAGAAGGCTTTGAACTGCTTTTAGCTCTATAATAAGTACCTTATCGACAATTATGTCCGCAACAAAATCGCCAACGCATTGGTTCTTGTAGATGACCTTCAGTGCCTTTTGAGATTCAAATGTGAGTTGAGACGCTGCCAACTCGACAAGCAGGGCATTTTCATACACAGACTCAACAAAACCAGGTCCCATAAACCTGTGGACCTCCATAGCTGCGCCGATCACTTTGCCTGCCAGATCATAATCTATTTTCATCAATTCTGTTAATTTTGTTAATTCTGTCTAAAATCCGATTAGCGTTATGAATGAATTGGTTGTGCGGGCGGTTGGGGGAGCGGCGGCGGGGGCGCTGATGTCTATTTGTACGCGTGAGAGGTTGCCGATGCCGGTGTTTGTGAAGACGGAAATCTGGGCGAAGAAGTCGAGATCTGCGTTTTGAGCGCCACTGGTCGTGAAGCCCATGACTTCCCCGTTTTCTTTAAACCCCAGAAAGTTGTTTGTGCTGTTGTTTGCGGTCAAGTTGATGACTTGCATGGGCGTATTGCTGGCCGTGCTGACGCTTCGATTTCCCCCGCTGCCTGTCTTGAGTTCCGAAAAAATCCTCTGCGCGATGAGTGTGGCATCTGTTTCGCGCATGCTCTCTTGGGCGGAGTTTATGGCGATGGGGAGCATGCCAACGATGGCGAGCACTGCGAATGAGACAATACCAAGTGCAACAACGACCTCCACAAGCGAGAAAGCCGCTTCATCGACTCTTGAAGGGGGAGAGTTCTTGGACTCTGGATTTCCTTTCAAAGCGATGTGATATCGAGCGTGGTGCGCCCGGTGTAGCGGGCGATGGAGATGACTTCGAATCCGCCAGATTTTTGTTTGCCCTCTTCTACTAATGCCCCGCTTTCATCGCGTTGGCCCTCGGTGAGAGCTACGCGAAGACCGATGGACGTGCTGGGAAGTTGGACTGCGCCAGATGAGGAAAATTGGACTGCACCGAGGTTACTCTTATCGGGTTTTCCCGGGAGATTCGCGGTGTCTATGCCGTCTGCGAGGCGCGAACTGTCATTTAGGATATCAGACTTGTGATCTTCTCCATGAAAGAGAACTCCTTTGGGAAGTTTGACCCAGCGGGTTATCGGCTCCCAGTTATTCAAATCATCCCGTCGGAGGACTAGGATGGCATCCTGTTCATCCGGCTGCGATCCTGCGGTGCCGTTTTTTTTCCAGAATACCACCACAACCTCGCGGCTTTTTTCAATGGCTGCCATGCGGGCCTGCTCGAGGGTGTTCATGACGATCGTGACAGCACCCTTGCGTCCACCGCTACTGGTCATACTCCCTACCGCCGGAACCAAGAGAGACATCATCACAAAAATCACTGCGACGACGACGAGAAGCTCGACTAAGGTGAAAGCAGAGGACCGGCGAGAATGGAGCTTCCGTACCGTTGAGGTGGGATGCTTCCTCATCCTCACGGTGAGATAAAAGTCTGGCCTGCCGTGACCTGCTGTAATCATTCCTCCTCATAGTGGCTGCTCTCGGCGTGGTGTCTCAAACGACGAATTGTTACAATTTCGTCAAAATTCACTCTGAGAAGTGGAATTTGATTTCAGCCGAATTCCAAAAAATGCACAACGCTCTAGCGATGCGGGACCGGGGTAGACATTTCCAGTGTGAGGCGGCGGGCGTGTTCTCGTAAAAATGCTCGGCCTTTGCGGGCGCGGGCCATGATTTCCTCGGGTTCTTTGCCCCCGGCGAGTTCTAAAATGAAGGCCCCATGAAAGTGGACTTGGATGAGTTCGCGCAGAAAGGCTCCCCAGTCGATACGGCCTTCGCCTGGTGGGCAGTGTTCGTCTGAGTGCCCGCGGTTGTCGTGCACATGGAGCATACGGAGGTAGGGGGTGAGCTTGTAAACAAGGTTGTAAAGCTCGCCGGAGAGGAATGCGTGGCCGGTGTCCAAGCAGGCACCAACCTGATTCGTCTCCAGCGCGGCGAGGATCCAGACGATATCACTCGAGTTTCCAAAGAGGAGGTGGGGGAGTTTGTTTTCCAGCACGCAGCGGATGCCGACCTCGCTGCAGCGCATGGCGACGCGGTTGAGGACCGAGACGACATTTTCGATCCGCACGAGGCGCTCCTCGCGTGAAGGGATATCCGCATTTTCAGGGCCTGGGTGGATGACAAAGTAGTGCACTCCAAGCACGGCGGCCGCCTCGACGGCTTTCAAAATTTCATCCATCGCAAATTCCCGGCAGCCGAGATCTGGGGAAGAAATATCAATATCGCTCGCGAAGGGGGCATGAAACGAATACGCCTCCATGCCGAGCGAATCGATCTTGGCCGCCGCCTCGCGGACAGCTGAGAGATTTTTGTAATCCAGATGGGCAGGTGAAAAAACCACCTCGATCATGCTGAATCCGCTCGCCCGGATCGTTGCCAAGCACTCGAGGATGTTGGTCTGGTAAAAACACCCGGTGGAGAGCCCGATTGGCCAGTTTGTCATAGAAGAATCCTTTCAAGTTTTGCGTCGTTGAAGCGGGGAGTTTCTTCCTCGGCGATGGCATCGGCTTCCTGAGTCACATTGGTCTTCATACCAGCAAAAATTCTCGCATAGAAATCAGCCCGCATCGTTGGCGAGTAATCTCTCCACTGGTTTCCCCAGCCATAGTCCCTCTCGAATTTCGAGCGAATGAGGCCGGCCACGTGCCGAGGGTGCCAGCCCTTGCTCACAAGGGTTTCTGTGACGTCACGCATGCTGCTCGGGCGCAGGAGAAGGTCATTCGGAAAGAGCAATGCGCTGCGAACTTTCTCGGGCAGACTATCCAACGGCGTTCGGTCGTAGGTTTCCGGCCAGCGTTGAACTGGCTCGTGGGACCTCGAGTAAAAAAAATCGTGAAACCGCCTCAAGTCCGAAACCATGTATTCGCGGAGAAGTTCGCCCGTGCCTCGCGTGGCATCGGGAATGTCCGTGGAGAAATGCTCTGCCCATCGAGCCGCTCGCTCTGGATCGCGCATCGCGGCGATGGCTCCACTTGTCTCCTGCTCCCCAGTCGGAACAAAAATGATCGCGCCGATCTTGCCGATATTCTCCGCCCCCATGGCATAGACTTGCTGCCAGGGTTTTAAATATCCGCTGAAAGGCACACGCACCGTTCGTGTTCGAAGAGGGTCGCCATATTCCGAGAGGTCGATGGAGATCATCTCCCTCCCTCGCTCGGCCGGGGCTACTTCGACCGCTGTGAGCTCTAGGGGAATCCGGCACTTCGGCCGTGCGAGCTCGATAATCAAGCGTCCCAAAAATTCCATGACCAATCCGAGGCCGCTGAATGCCTTTTCGATTTGCGCCGGTTCCTTCTCGCCAGTCGCTGCCTTGGATCCAATCGCGCTGAGCAGATTGAAAATTTTCGACTCGCGCCGGATACGCCAGACATAGTGGTGTCCACGACCACTGAGTACGTGGAGCGCATGGATACCGCAGTGCTCGAGGATGCGGTGAATCACAGTTGCAACCGGCGCTTGGAGTTCGAATGTTCGCTTCGGATCCAAATACGGCTCCGCTGCGAAATCAAAATTCACGTACTCCATATCGAGATGCGCGATGAGCGATTTACGGTCCGAGAGCGAGCGACAAATATCCAGGCCTTCCTCTAAGCTATGAAAAAGCTCATCTGGCACTCGGGGT
>CANMQB010000177.1 GCA_947499885.1 Spartobacteria bacterium | reverse complement strand
CGGTGGTTTTCATCGCCAAGAAGTAAAAAAATTCCACTCAGATGTCCACTCATATTATCTATCTCGCTCTGATTTAGTGGTTTTTACATGACTGGGCATTGGCCCTGACGCATGCCGAGGATGTGGAATACCGCTCTGCCGTGGGGCTCGTCTTCAGCGGTAAATACGAGGAGTCCATCCCCGCGTTGGAAAAATACATTCAGCTATATGGAAAGGGCCAGTATGTGCCAGATGCCCGATACCGCCTCGCGCTCTGTTACTATGCAGCCAGTCAGTATGAGGATGTCATCCAGCGCTGCAAGGATTGGGAAAAAGAATTTAAAAATGATATCCAGCTCGGCGAGGTTTTGGCCCTCCAAGGCGACTCAGAGGCTGTGAAGGGGGATACCGATGCCGCCATTGAGAGCCACATTCGCTCGTGGCAAATCGCCACAACCGACGAGGTGATCAACCACTCGTTGTTTGAGGCGCAAAAGGGGCTCCAGAAAAAAGGCGATTGGACGCGGATGAGCGCGATGTTCCAGGAGTTCGTGAACGGACGCCCCGAGCACCCTCTCGTGCCCATGGCGGTTTTCTGGCTTGGCAAGGCCAAGGCGCGCGAGGGCAAGGTCGACGAGGCCAAGAAATTCATCGCCGACACGGTAAAAAAATACATCGCCGATCCGAAGCGCGAGGCGGTCGAACAACTCCTGCAACAACTCGCCCAACTTTGCGCCAAGAAAAAACGGCCCGTGCCGGTCGTGCCCTCGCCGGCGTCTTCACCGGCCGCGCCGCCCGCTCCCGGCGAGCCCGCTGTGGCGCAGTCCACGCCCGATCCAACCCCTGCTCCCGTGCCTGAGCCTGCGGTCGATCCGAATGTGGAGATCGATGCGTTGCTCGGCGATGCCGGCACGCTTTCCCTCACTGCGCAAGCCCGTATTCTTTACCTGAAATCCGAGGTCGCCATGCTGCGGAAGCAGAAGGAGGAGCACGACAAGCTGCTCGAGAGTATCGCGCAGAATTTCAAACCCGACGATCTCAGCCCGATGCTTCTCGCGCTCTCCGGCGATCTTATGCTTGAGAAGGGGGATCAGGCAAAAGCCGAGATGCTGTTCCAAAAGCTCAAGATCACCTATCCGAAGAGCGATGTGATTGATTTCGCCTACAACGGCATCGGCCAGCTGGCGCTGGCGAAGGGGGAGAACGAGAAGGCGCTGAAAATCTTCACCGCCGCGATCGAGGAGATCGGAGCCACGCGGAAATTGAAGGATGTCACGGTCGGCCAGGCGAGGTCCCTGCTCGCTCTCGGGAAGCTCGACGAGGCAAAGAAGGTCTTTGAGCAAGTGGCTTCGATTCGCGAGTGGAGAGGCGACGCGACCGCGCTGGCGGTGTATTATCTCGGGGAGATCGAGCTTCAGCGCGGCAAGTTTGCCGAGGCGAACGCCTTCTTCCAGCGCGTGTTCGTCGCCTACCAGAAATACCTCCCATGGGTCGCGAAGGCCTATTTGAAAAGCGGCGAGTGCTTCGAAAAGCTCGGAAAAAAAGAGGACGCTGTCCGCACCTACCAGGAAATGCTGCGGAGCGAAAAACTCGCTGCGTTTCCCGAAACCGCCACAGTCCGCACACGCCTGCAATCCCTCTCCGGAGGTCAGCCATGATGAACGCCCCAACCCGTTTTGCCCTGCTTCTTGCCTTGGTTTTTCCCGCCCCGTTGGCTTTCGCCCAGCAAGCCGCGCCCACCATCACAATCTTCCTGAAGGACGGCAGAGCGGTTCCGACCGCGAGCATCAAGCGCTCCGGAGGGAATGTGATGGTTCCCGTGCAAGTCGGCAATTCCACTGGCGAGATGGGCCACTCCGTAGCGAATATCGCGCGCATCGACTTTCCCGAGCCCCCCGAGATCAAGGATGCGCGGGACTTGTTGGGCAAAGGAAAAATCGCCGATGTGGTGAACACTCTCAAGCCCGTGCTCGCTGCCCAGCAACCCTTCCAGGATGTGCCGGGAAATTGGTGGCAGGAGGCCGCTCAGGTGAATCTCATCGCGCTCGTCACCGATAGCCGAGATGCCGAGGCCGACGCGCTGATTGCACAACTCGAAAAATCCTCCGCCGATCCCGACATCCTCCAGCTCGCCAAGGTGCTTCAGGCTGCCAGCGCCGCTCGCAAGGGTGCGCACGAGACATCCCTCCCGGTTTTCGACGCAGCCATCAAGCAATCCAAAAATCGCCAGACTTTGGCGAACGCCTGGCTGAACAAGGGCCACTGCCACTTCGCCATGGGCCAGTGGGAACCCGCGATCATGGCCTACCTCCGGATACCGGTTTTTTTCGCCGACCAGAAGCTGCTCCTCCCCATCGCCCAACTCGGCAGCGGCCGAGCGATGGCCGGGCTGGGCGACACCGCCAGTGCCACCGTGAAATACAACGAACTCATTGAATCCTTTCCCAGCTCGGCCGAGGCCTCCTTCGCCAAGTCGGAACTCGAAAAACTCAACAACAACCCACCCAACCCATGAAGACCAAACGCAACATTCTGATCGCAACCATCGCCGGTGCGCTGATTTTTTCGGCCGCCGCGCTTTTCGCCGAGGCTCCCGCCGCCGGAGAGGCGGGTGCTCATGCCGCCCACAACAAAACGCTCCTCGATCTCTTCATCGAGGGCGGGTGGGTCATGTATCCCATCGCCGCCTGCTCGATCTTCACGGTTTATCTTATCGGCGACTGCTCCATGAGAACGACCTTCAAGCGTGCCGCGCCGCCTCAGCATGAGGAGCAGGTTAAGAATTTCTTTCGCCAAGGCGACTATGTAAGCGCCTACAATTACTGCAAAGCCAACCCCTCGATTTTAACAAATGTGTTGCGTGTCGGCATTAGCCTTCTTGGCGAAGGCAAGCATGCCGTGGAGGAGGGAATTGTTTCCGAACTGGGCAAGGAAAACTCCAAGATTCAGACATCGATCAGCTACCTCTCGGTTATCGGAGTTTGCACGCCGATGATTGGGTTGGTCGGCACCGTTACGGGTATGATGAAAGCGTTCGGATCGTTGGCGTCCTCAGGTATCGGTGACCCCTCGAGCCTCTCCGGTGCGATCGGCGAAGTGCTTGTGGCTACGGGCGCGGGTCTCTTTATTGCTATCCCGGCCTTCGGTGCGTTTTACTACATTCGCAACCGCACTATGTCGGTGATGCACCATATTCAGGATGTGATCAGTAGTCTCTTCCGCAAAATGCCCTACGAGGCGCTTGCTGGGGTCCATATCGGGGACGAGGAACTCTACGCCGCCATGCCAGCTTGGTTGAGCGCCAGCGAAGAAACAGCGGACGAAACAGTCGCTTGATCGAGGCCATGGCAACTCACATCACACGCAAGGAGGTATTCTAAATGGGCGGGGGCGGAGGAGGTGGCGACGGTAGCGAACCCGAATTTCAGGTCGCGCCGATGATCGATGTGCTTTTAGTGCTCCTCATTTTTTTTATGACGCTCACTTCCGCCCAAGTCCTCAAGGTCGATAAAAGCATCAAGCTGCCCGTGGCTCCGGACGCCCAGAAGCAGGACACCCAGCGCGCGCAGGTGATCCTCAATGTCCGTTGGAACCCCGAAACGAAAAAAGCCTCTTTTGTTTATGACGACAAGGTCTACGAGCGAAGCGGTGACTTGGTGCCCGTGATCAAGGTTGCCAAGGAGGCCGGCGAGCACAAAATCCTCGAAGGCAAAAATCCCACCTTCCGCTGCGTCATCCGCGGCGACCGCGATGTCCCCGCGATCTATGTCTCGCAGGCCATGAATACCGCCGCCGAGGCCGGTATCTCCGACATTTCCTTTTCTGCTGTTAACAAAAACTGACCCTCTATGAAACGCCTGGATCTCAATGTCAACGACGGCTCTGTAGGCTTCCAGATCGCCCCGATGATCGATGTGGTTTTTGTGATCATGCTTTTTTTCATGGTCATGGCCGGTGCGGTGAAGGTGGAGAAGGAACTCAACAGCCAGCTCCCCGGCGTAGCCGAGACCTCTGGCTCCACCGATTTTGTCGACGAGCAGCTCATCACGATCACCGAGGCGGGGGAGGTCAGTCTGAATGACGAGGCGATGGATACCCCGGACAGCCACGATCTGCCCCAGCTCAAGGATACCCTCCTGCGGTTGAAACAAAACGCCGATGCGGCGAAGACGCCGGTGATCGTAACGATCATCAGCGAGGAAATGGCCAAATACAGCCGCACGGTGGATGTCCTCAACGCCCTTGCCGTCGCCAAAATCGACAGCGTGAGCTTCACCGTCACAGAAGAGGAGTGAGCACCCAAGAATCCATGAGCGACGAAACCCCAAGAGAATTTGCAGGCAATGGCCGGTATGCCCTGGATCGCTTGCTGGGAGAGGGTGGGGCCGGAGCTGTGAATCTGGCCTACGACACGATGCTCTCCCGCTGGGTGGCCATCAAGCGGATGCCCGCCGAGAATAAGGCGGCCCGGCGCGAGGCCAGCATCATTGCGAGCCTGCAGCATCCAAATATCGTGATGATCTACGATATTTTCGAGCAGGGCGCGGAGGTTTTTTTCGTCATGGAGATTGTTATGGGGCCAACGCTCGAGGAATTGGCGGAGGCGATGAGCGAGGAGACCTTCCGGGATTTTGCCATGCAGTGCCTGCAGGGACTCGCGGCCGCTCATGAAAAAAATGTCGTCCACTGCGACGTGAAGCCGGGCAATATCATGCTTGCGCCTCTGGCCGAGGGCGGCTACCGCGTGAAGCTTCTCGACTTTGGTCAATCCTGGGCCATGGAGGAGCCCGCACTCCAGACGATCGATCACAATGGCGCGGTCGCTGGGTCGATTTATATGATGTCGCCTGAGCAAATCAGCCGCGACACGCTGGATTTGCGGACAGACATCTACTCGCTGGGGTGTGTTTTTTACCAAGCCCTCACGCTGCAACGGCCGTTCACGGGAAGAAGCGTGCCCGAGGTGTGCGCCGCGCATTTTCAGCACCGCTACAAGCCGCTGGGGACACTGCGCCCCGATTTGCCGATGCTGCTGACGATGTGGGTCGAGAAGTTGTTTTCGTTCGATCGGAGTGAGCGCCCCGCGAGCGCGGTCGAGGCCTTGGAGATGTTCAAGGAAACGACAGGGGGCTCGGTCGTTCACGCAGTCCCGCCCTCGGATAAAATGATGGCGGTGTCGCCGGTTTTGAACCACACCCAACCGCTCATTTTGCCCGTCGTGCCGGCAGCTTTGAAGTCGAAGCGCGAGGCTCTGGCTGCGCCGCCCGGCAGCAAAG
>CANMQB010000176.1 GCA_947499885.1 Spartobacteria bacterium | reverse complement strand
GTGGGGCCGGATGCGCCTGAGTGGATTTACTCGAAAGGCGTGCCCGTTGTCACCACCGATAGGGAGGTCAATGCTTTGGGTCAGAAAACCAATAAACAGAGCAAATATCCCACCTACCTCCACCCGAAATACAAAAAGGCATTTTTCGGGCTCATCGACGCTTTCGGGAGCTACATCAATACCCTGCCACCCGCTTTGCGCGAGCGCATTGTCATGGTCCAATGTGCCGAAGGCTCCACGGGTGATGGACAGCCCTGGAAAGGAAAGCCACTCGATAAAAAGCAGGATATTTCGGATGAAGACTGGAACGATTTTCGCCTTGAAGCGTGGGCTCGCTACCAAAAGGCGATGCCTGGCATGCCCATCCTTGTGAATGCCGATGCCAATGGCAGTGAGGAATCCCAGTGGCTCCTTGATAACATGCAAGTCATTGCCTTAAAGCAGGGAATGTTCAGTCATGGCTATCTGGTCAGTGACAATGACAAGCGGCTGGCCAAGCACGCTGCCATCGAATCCGAAGCAAATAAACGCGGCAAATGGGTTCTCATGCGCGGGGAAATGGATGGCGAGTTGTTTGAAATGGGTTGGTCGAACCGCAATATTCCGCAAGCCCTCTACTGGTCGGGCCTCTTTGCCTCGCACGGTCGGTTGGACATTTGGAATGTTCCCACCAAGGCGTTGAAAGACAAAGCCAATTGGCCCGCCTTGGTTTTCTTTAATAAATATGCCGGCCACAGGAACGCCTCGACCGCACCCGCCGCGTTCTGCGCTCTGCGCGACGGGCTCGACGCCTCCGACTTTGACCGCTTCCCCGCCACGAAATTCGGCGGCAAGCCGGAGAACAAAAAGGATGCCGAGCGTTACCTCAAAATCGCTCAAGACCATGCCGCTTACGGCGCACGCATGGACGATCCACAAAAGGCGACTGGCGGCGGCATGATCAACCGCAAGGCCACAGGCCCCAACGATGTGGGCTGGGGCACCGTGCCGGGGAACTACTCCCGCTTCCTGACGCAGATCGACCCGGGCTCCGGCGATGTCGGTCGGTGGAATATCGACGAAACCATCTATGGCCGCTTCGGTCGTGCTTTTGAGCATCAGTCCGGCAAGAAGCAAATGCGCTTCCAGCTTGATCCAGCGTTTAATTCCAAGATGGCAAAGGTGACTGTCACTTACCTTGATAAGGGCACAGGAGTATGGTCGCTCGGGGTTCCCGGAAAAGACGGAACCCGCATCGAAAACACCAACACCGGCGAGTGGAAAACCAAGACTGTCATTTTGCCGGAAGTGTCCGAAATCGTGCTGAACTATGAGTCAGGGGAGGACACCATCTTCCACCTCATTGAGGTCGAAAAAACATCTTGAAACTTTTTGGAAAACCGACCTTCATTTTCAGTTTAATCCCCCATTGCATGACCATTCTCTTCTCCGTCCGCTGATGCGGGAATCGGCGATGTTAAAACACCTAATCTACAACCCTCAATGACAATCATCTCATTCCTACTTTTCACCGCCCTTGCCTCGGGTCTCACTTGGTTTTTTACGCGCAAGGATGAGGCCCAAAGTTCCGACGGCTTCTTCCTCGGGGGGCGCTCGCTGACTTTTCCAATCATCGCCGGTTCGCTGCTGCTCACGAATCTCTCAACGGAACAGATGGTCGGTCTCAATGGCTCCGCCTACGCGCATGGTCTTAGCGTGATGGCTTGGGAGGTGGTGGCTGTCATTGCGCTGGTGCTGATGGCGCTGTTTTTCCTGCCGCGCTTCCTGCGCACTGGGATCACCACAGTGCCCCAGTTTTTGGAAAAGCGCTTTGATAGAACCGCACAGAGCATCGCAAACACGATTTTCCTCCTGGCTTACACATTCCTGCTCATCCCGCTCATCCTTTATACAGGAGCCGTCGGATTGATTAGCATGATCGACCTTCAAGCGCTGACCGGCATCAAGGAATACACCACTCTCTTGGCGGGCACAGTGGTCCTAATCGGTGTCATGGGAATGCTCTATGCGCGATTCGGAGGGCTGCGCACGCTCGCCGTGCTGGATACGATTAACGGGGTGGGTCTGCTGATCGGCGGTTTGCTTGTTGGCTACTACGCACTCAATGCGTTGGGCAATAGCCAAGGCATCGGGGCCGGATGGGAAGCGCTCAAGACAGGCCAACCCGACCGCATGAACTCGATGGGAGCGGAAGGCTCCGAGGTTCCTTTCTCGACCCTTTTCACCGGAGTCGCGCTTCTGAATCTTTTCTATTGGTGCACGAACCAGCAAATTATCCAGCGCACTTTCGGGGCATCAAGCCTTGCCGAGGGCCAGAAGGGTGTATTGCTCACGGGCGCGCTGAAGTTGCTCGGGCCTCTCTACCTCGTGTTGCCGGGTCTTGCCGCCTACCAGATTTATCAGGGCCAAGGACTTCCCAACGACCAAGCCTACGGCACGCTGGTGAAGGATCTCCTGCCGCAGCACCTCACAGGGTTCTTTGCAGCGGTCATGGTGGGTGCCATCCTCAGCTCATTCAACGCAGCGCTGAACAGCACCTCGGCCCTTTTCTCCATCGGCCTCTACAAACATGTGATCAACCCCGCCGGCACGGAGGAGCAAACCGTCCGGGCGGCGAAATGGTTTGTGGTCACAGTGGCCATCGCAGCGATGCTCGGGGCCCCGCTTCTCATCGGGCAGGACACAATCTTCGGATACCTGCAAAAAATGAACGCGATCTATTTCATTCCCATCTTTTCGGTGGTGGTTGTTGGAATGTTGCACCCGCGCGTGCCCGCCTTTGCGGCCTCCATCGCCATGGTCGCTGGCATCGTGTTGATCTCGGTCGGCTATTTTGTGAAACCTGCCGCCGACGCACTCGCATCCGCTCACATCCACGGATTCCATTTTATCGGCATCGTCTTCGCCCTCCTCGTCGCGTTTCTGCTCCTCATGGGAACACTGGCCCCGAGCGCAAAGGCATGGAAAATAGAGACCGACAACGAAATCGACCTCACTCCCTGGAAGGGTGCAAAATGGGTCGGGGCCGCACTCGTGATCTTGGTCATCGGCATCTACGCCGCCTTCGCGGGGTAAGGTAGGAAAACGGAGGCAGACCCGGTTTTTGACGAATGCGGAACGACTTCACCGGAGATTTTCGTTGGCCGGGGCGCACAGCAAAAGCCGCTTGCATCTCGACTTCTGAAAAGCAGTGCGGTAGCGCCCAGTCCAACCCATTTTCCCACAAAGACGGAACACTATCGGCTATCGGGCTAAATAACCCGACCACTCCAGAGCTTTGATAAAAACTCCCCCACAGGCAGGACCTCGATTTCCCCAAATTTTGCCGCTTGGGGCCCGCGAAAGACTCCAAAAGTCCTCACCTCGCGCGGCGCAAGTTCTTCTCTCAACCTCCTCAATCCAAGACCATATTGGTTTCTCCATGTCGAGGAAGCCTTCACCTCTACGGCTGCATACCCCCAATCCGTCTCCACTAAGAAATCCACCTCCACCTCATCATGCGTCCGCCAAAAATTCATCCTCCAGCCCGGATGGTGCCTTTCCAAATAAGACCGGATTTCATTGCCAATTACTGTCTCCAGTAGTGGCCCACACTCCTCCGGCGTCGGCGCATAAGCCACCCTCCCCGACAACGCCCGAGCCACCCCACTGTCGAAAAGATAAAACTTGGGATGCGCCACCTGCTTGTTCCCCGGCTTCAGCTTCCAAGGTTGCAGCCAGTAGCCGAGCAAAGTATCCACCAGAATCTCGAAATAATTCTGCACCGTCGTCCGACCCACCCCGGCTTCCCGTGCAATGTTGGAAATATTCGTGACCTATCCGTTTTGCTGCGCTGCCACCTCCAAAAATCTTGAAAACGCCCCCACATTTCGCGTCAACGCCTCCGCACGGATTTCTTCATTCAAATATAACGCCGCATAGGCCATTAAAAAACCCTTCGCATCCGCATTCAGGATCGCTTTCGGCAAAGTCCCGAAAAGCATGGCCCGCTCCGTGTCAAACCGATCGCCCAATTCCACCGAAAGCAAGGGATTCATTCGCACCAGCTCCGCTCGCCCAGCCAACAAATTCACTCCACTCCTTTTCAGCTTCCTCGCGCTCGAGCCACACAGAACAAATCGCATGCCCCGCTTCTCAATCAACCGATGAACCTCGTCCAAAAGCGCAGGCACTTTCTGCACCTCATCAATGACCACCCAGGATTCCGGATCAAGCAACTCCAACTCGCGGCCTAATTGGTGCGGATCGCGCTCCAAACGAAGGCATTCCGATTGATCCAACAAGTCATATGTCCTCGCACCACTGAAATGCTCCGAAATCCAAGTCGACTTCCCAGTTCCACGAGGTCCCAGCAGAAAAAACGAACCCCTCGGAGCTTCAATTATCCTTGAAAACATAGTTGGCAATTTTCCTGCAATTCTGCCAACTTGCAGGACATATTTTTAACTTTTCCGAGCCCGCCACTCGTTACTCGTTACTCGTTACTCATTACTTCTTCGGCTCCCTTCAGCACGCAAAAGTCGCGCACTATGTCCAAACCAATCGGCGAGCCTGCCGTAGCCACTCCATTACTCCAGCGCCTTCACTGCGACGCCATACATGGCATAGGGGTAGCCCTTGCCAGAGACGCCGGGTGGGCCGAGTTTCACGGTGGTGGCGGACAGCACATCGCGCCGCCACACGGAATGGGTCACATTCAGATCGCCATTGGCGTCTGGCTCAAGGTCTTTGACTTCACGCGCAAATTTCCCCCACGGACCGCTTTGCAGGCGCAGTCCGGTATCGCGAAAATCCCGCTGCAGCCACTCGGGCGGTGGGGCCTGGGTATCGAAGAGCACATAAACCGCACACGGGCGGGATAAATCCAGGCTGATGTCGTTTTTTGATGTCTCACCCCTTTCACGAGTTGCAATACTCTGAAAAGTCCCAATCAAGTCCGCGCCCTTCAATTCCTCTGGAAAGGGCTGGGCAGGCATTGCGTGCCATTTGAGTTGGAGATACGCCTTAAGAGTCAGGGACGCCAGCGCCCCCTCGCCCATACCCCCTGGAACGATGGTGTAACAGCGGTAAAAATTGGCCTTCTTGATATTGTCCGAAACATTCAGAACGACTGGAGAATCCGGCGAGTTAAGACCACGGACCTGCAGGCGCCCCCCTTTGAGCGTCAGCATGTTCACGCGCTCAAGCTTGGCGTCCCGGGCGCTCATGCGCGCCGCCTCTCCTTCCACGAGACTCGCGAGCCGGCTTTCTTGCGTCAGCGGAAGTCCAGCCCGGTAAACCTGAACTTCTCCCTCAAAGACCGCAATGTCGGTGCTGCCGTCCGCGCACACCGAAGTGCCGAAGCGCGTGCCAATATCCAGCACATTGGCGGTGGGCGTTTCGACTACGAACCCCT
>CANMQB010000175.1 GCA_947499885.1 Spartobacteria bacterium | reverse complement strand
GGATCAAGGATTGCTGGTCGAGTTTGGCATCCTCAAAGCCGGGAATTTTTTTCGCGAGGGTTTGAATCTGTGTGCCGATATCCCGAAGGGTGTCGAGATCGGGGCCGAAGACCTTGATGGCCACCGGTGCGGAGACGCCACTCATCATATGCCCGATGCGGTCTGCCAGCGGGCCTCCGACAACAGCAAAAACGCCAGGAACCGATTTCACCCGGGCGCGGATGTCATCGAGAATTTCTTTTCGGGAACGTTCTTTTTTGTCACTCCCCGATCTGCGGAAGTCCACATCGAATTCGGCGGTAGAGACGGGAACTACATGGTCGCCGCGTTCCGCCCGCCCAAGGCGGCGGCCGACTTTTTGCACTTCGGGCACGGAGAGTATTTGCTCTTCGATGACATCCGAGATGCGGTTCATTTCATCGAGGGAGGTTCCGGGTGCTGATGTCGCTGCAATAAGTGCCGTCTCCTCTTTGAATGAGGGGAGAAAATCCTTTCCCATTTTGGGGTAGAGCGAGAATGCCGCGAACACGGCCATTCCAAGCACGGTCAAAACCGGCCAGGGATGCTCGAGCCCGATGCGCAGGGCGGTGGCCTGTAAACCGCGTTTCATGACTCGCACAATCCAGGCCTCCTGATGAGCGACAGCTGGCTTGGGATTGAGCAGCAGCGAGCAAAGAACTGGAATCAAAGTGAGGGATACCAGAAACGATGCCAGCATGCTTACGATGGTCGCCACGGCAATCGGGGTGAATAATTTCCCCTCAACGCCTGTCAGACCCAGTAATGGAACAAAGACCAAGACGATGAGGAGTGTCGCGTAGAAGATGGAACTCCGCACTTCGCTCGAAGCGCGGGCAATGACTTGAAGGCGAGGTGCAGGCTCGGGTTGGGCGGCGTTCTCTCGTAGACGCCGAAAGACATTTTCCACATCCACGATGGCGTCGTCCACCACCATCCCGATGGCCACGGCTAAGCCGCCGAGTGTCATGGAATTCACGGAAATCCCAAACCACTGGAACGTAAGCATCGTAATCCCGAAACTCATCGGAATGGCTGTGAGGGTGATGAATGTGGTTCGGAAATTCAGAAGAAAAAAAACCAACACCAAAGTGACCATGATGGCGGCTTCGATGATGGCGTTTTTGAGATTTCCAATCGCATTGTCGATGAAGTCTTTTTGCTGAAAAAGCACGATGGTCTCGACGCCCCTTGGAAGGCTTGGTTCGAGTTCGGCGAGCGCTGATTTCACTTTTCCGGTGAGTACTCGCGTGTCGAATCCCTGCGCCTTTGTCAGGGACATGATGACGCCGTAGGTCGGAGTTTTTTCCGGGGCCTGGATTATCGTCGCATCGCCGCGCATCGGCTCGATGCCCCATACGACCTGCGCCACATCAGCAATGCGAATGGGGCGGTCGCCGATGCGTTTGATCGCCGTCTGTCCGATGGCGTCGAGATCGGTTGTCATGGCCAGGTTGCGAATCATGATTTCCGTGGCACCGGTGCTCAAAAAACCGCCAGTGCTGGTGTTTGCCGCTTTGGTTGCCGCGTCCTCCAGATCCGCAAGCGTGACACCGAATGCCTGCATGCGGTAGGGATCCGGCTGAATCTCCACTTGGCGGATGCCCCCGCCCATGTTGAGGACTTCTGCTATACCGGAGATGTTTTGGAGGCGGCGCTTAATGGTCCAATCCGCGATCGATCGCACTTCGCTGGGAGTCAGATGGCCAGGCTCGCCCTTGGGGATCGTTGATCTCACGCCAACGAGAAGGATTTCACCCATGAGGGATGCCGCAGGGGTCATGAACGGCTGAATCCCCTCGGGCAACTGCTCCCGGGCTACCTGCAGGCGCTCCTGCACAAGAAGGCGGTTTTTTTGGGTGTCGGAATTCCAATCAAACTCGGCGTAGACAAGCGAGAGCGAGACATCGGAGTTCGAGCGCAAGCGGGTCAACCCGGCGACCCCCATGAGGGCGCTCTCAAGGGGTTGGGTGACCTGTATTTCTACCTCCTCTGGGGCTAAACCCGGTGCCTCTGTGAGGATCACCACCGTTGGTTTTGTGAGATCGGGAAGCACTTCGACAGGCAGGTGGAGTGCCGTGAAAATCCCAAGCGCAAGAACGATGACGGAACACCCTATGACAAGGCCACGGTGCGCCAGAGACCACGTGATGAGTCTATTCAGCATGGTGGGTTTTCCTACGGGTCCCTACGACCACCAGCAGCGCAAGCAAGACTCCGCTCACAATCATCCAGAACGGGCTTTGTCCTTGTTGGCCATTCTTAGCGGATTCAGCCGGGGCTTTGCTTTGGGGAGTCAACTCGGAGCCGTCTTCTGCGTGCTCGTGCCCGTGCGCCGCGTCAAGGGCTTCTTTGAGGGACATAGTGCCCCCTCCGGCGAAGGCGAGGGAGTAAGCCCCCCGGGTCACAACCTCGTCGGCGGGAAGTAAGCCGCTCACAATCTCTGCGCTACGCTCGCTGATGCGCCCCACGACAACCGGTGTCTTCACAAAGGCATTCGGGATATCGAAGTCCCTCACATAGACAAAGCGGTTCGTGGTATCACTCTGCAAGGCGGAGCGTGGAATCGAATACATCCCTTCTTTTTTTTCGACGACGATGGAGAACTCTGCACGCATTCCTGGGCGGAGCAAGAGATCGGGGTTGTTGACATGGAATGCACCCTCCACCGTATCGTTCGAGGCATCCGCCATGACGCCAAGATGCTCCAGATTTGCGTCGAATGTTCGGCCTGGTACGGCTGGCACAGAAATTCGTGCGGTTTGTCCAACCTTCAGTTGACCGGCGAGATGCTGCGGCACGCTTGCGATCGCATAAACTTCCGTAAGGTCCAAAACCTCGCCCAAGACTTTATCGGGATCAATCGGCTCGCCTGGCACGACGTGTGTTTCGCTGACTAGACCCGAAATGGGCGAGGGGAGAGCGATCGTTGGCGGAGGATTTCCCGGCTGCCGGCTCTCCACTAAAATGGCGGTCTCTCCCATTTTTATGGAGTGATCATTTTTAATGAAAACCTCGAGTGCCCGCCCAGGGATCCGACTGCTGATAACGGCGCGCCGACCCGGATAGACTTTGATTTGGCCTAGAGCGAAGACGGTTTCTTCAAACGTTGTTTCCTCGACGAGATGGGTTTCGATGCGCAAATTTCTCACGCCATTTTCATCAAGGATAATGGTATTGGGACGTGAAGATCCTCGGGCAGGCTGAAGCTGGAAGGTGAAAAAACCGAGGAGTGCGAGTGTGATGAGTGCCTGATTCATGGATGGGTTGGGGATGTGCCTAGCGCACTGAGCCACTCGGCGTAGGCGAGGAAATAGCCTTTTTTTGCATCGAGTGCAGACATCTCGACTTCGCTCAGGCGATCATAAGCCCTGAAGACGGCATGGATTTCGATTTCGGATCGCCCATACGCTGCCTCGCATTGGCGAACGGACTCGCGGGCACTGACAACGACCTTTTCACTGAATTGCGAGGCGGATTCGAAATGGAAGCAGACTAAGCGATACGCCAGCAGGATTTGATTTTTGATGCTGAAGCGGAGGGCTTCGCATTGAGCGGAAAGTCGCGCTCGCACAGCTTCTTTTTCGGCGGCTTTGCCATTGCCGGTTTGCCAGAATGGGAGCGGCACACTCACTTTCAAACCAGCAAGCGTTTCTGGTTCGATGCCGGTCGGGTTGTCTCGAAACCGTTCCCCTTCGATAAAGATTCCAACCCCCACGTCCTCCCATTGTGAGGCTTTGGATAAAGCGACATCGGTTTCCCCCGAGCGCAGAGCAAGCTCCGCCAAATCTGAATCCGCCCGCTGCCCGGCGATTTTTGCTGCAGGCACGGATTTCGGCAAGGTCAGAGGATTGCTGATGATCAGCGGCGCGTCGGCGGGGAGTGCGAGCAACTCGTTCAATCGGCCAGTGGCTTCGATTTCCGCTCCCTTGAAAGTCTCTGACTTTGCCCGCATGCCGGCCGCCGAAAGATTCGCCTCGAGCAAATCGAGTTCCGAACGAAAACCGGCATGGACCCCCTCTGCGACGGATTTTGCCAGAGCATCGGCCAAGTTGACTTGGCGAATAGAAATGGCATGCGCTTCATGGGCTGCGGCGGCTATGTAAAAAGCTCTGCGCACAGCCAGTATCAGCTTCCATTCTGCAACGCGTACTTCCAATTCTGCCATCTTCACATCCAAGGCGGAGAGCTGGCGTTCCAAGCGGAGGCGTGCCGTGAGGGGGAATCGCTGGGTGATTCCAGCCATCACTCGGCCTTCAAAATCTTGGCCTCCCGCAACCTCCATTTCTAAATCGGGGTTCGAAAGGACACCCGCCCTCCGAGCCCGGCCCAAGGCTTCGTTTACGAGGAGTCGAGCGGTTGAGAGTTCTTTGTTTTCACGGATTGCCATGTCAACGGCAGATTCGACGCTGAGTTCCCCAGCGAGCACGATGTGGCTCGCACAACCGAGAACGAGGAAGAAAATGGCAACCGCGCTTTTCAAAGCCGAGGCCGAAGGAAAGGATCTCACGGAAACTACAACGAGAGGGGATGGCGAAATCCCTCAGGCGTTTTGTATTTTTTAAGAAGTTTCCGAAGCTTCTCACGGGCCCGGTAGCACTTCACTTCAACCGCCTTTGCAGAAATCCCCAATCGTTGCCCGGCTTCTTCGTGGGACATCCCCTCCAGTGCAGTCAGCACCAGGGGTTCGCTCAAGTGAACGGGAAGGTTGGCAATGGCCTCCTGAAGCAACTCGGTGGATTCATCTCGGAGAGCATTTGAGCGCAAATCGGCGGTGTCCCCCGCTTCGCTTAGTTCGAGGTTTCGGCTGTTTTGCTTTTGGGCACGGCTCCGAAAGTAGTCCAAGCATAAGTTGCGAGCTATCCGGTAGAGCCACGCAGCAAAAGCGGAACGGGGTTGGAATTGCTGAATCTGGAAATAGACACGCACAAAAGTTTCCTGAGCAAGTTCCTCGGCATCGCTCCGATGACCGACCATACGCCAGATAAAGCCGGTGATTTCGTCGCGATGCCTCCTCATGATCCTGTCGAGTGCCGATGTGTCGCCAGCTTGCAATGCGGCGACGTCCGGCCAATCCGGATCATGAGGAGTGGCTTTCGGCATGCCTCGTTAGTTCTGGCCTGAGTTTTGGGAGAGACCTTGAACGGTCAGTTCGATGAGGCGCTCGTATTGGGGGGGATCTAGGACGCTCCGCAATTCGAAGATGTGCTCGAGGGTTGCTTCTTGAAGTTGGCCCATCGCATTGTGAATTTCAGCGACGGATTTTTCGACGGAGGGGGAATAGGATTTATCTTTCAAAATCTTTTCAGCCAATTCCCGGTTGGCTAATTGAATCACCTGCTCCAAGTGGCGCTTGGTCTCTTCATAACGTCGCTCGGAAATCTGGCTGAGCTGCTCCTGT
>CANMQB010000174.1 GCA_947499885.1 Spartobacteria bacterium | reverse complement strand
TCCCCAGATCAGTAGCAACTAACCCAAATCGATAAAATAACTCTTAGCATCCTTCAGTCAGCCTAACCGAATTTACAGAAAAAATGTTGCTTCGCCCGCTCGCTTGAGCGGATGTCGCGGATGCGCTCGAGTTGCTCGTCAAAGTAATCCATCTGGCCTTTATCCCCCGGTTTAAAGTCTTCCAGCTTCAGCTCCACGGCCACCAGTCGCCGCAGGTTGCGGTGATAAAAGAGCAGGTCCAGGTAATGATCCACTCCGTCCACCGTCACCCGCTTCTGCCGTTCCAGAAAGGCAAAGCCTACGCCCAGCTCCAGGATGAAGGACTCCATCTCCCGCAGGATCGCCGCCTCCAGATCCTTCTCCGCGTAGGTGTCCTTCAGCCCCAGAAAATCGAGGAAGTAGGGATCGCGGAACACAAGGTCGGGCGTCAGATTGTCCTCATCCCGCAGGGCCTTCAGTTCCTGCTCCGCCAGTTTGGCGGGCTTCTTGGAAAGGGCCGTGCGCTCGTAGAGCATCCCGCCGATTTTCTTTCGCAGTGCACTCACGCTCCAGCGTTCCACCCGGCACATCTCCGCGTAGAAGTCGCGCTGCAGCGGCTTGCTCAGCGGGATCAGCGCGATGAAGTGGGTCCAGCTCAATTGTCGTATCAGTGATACGACAATCTTCCGCTCCGGGAACACCTCGGCAAATTGGATCATCCGGCGCAGGTTCTTGTCGCCAAATCCCCGGCCAAACTCCCGCTCCAATTGTCTCCCGACTGCGGAGACAATCTTGCCCCCATACTCCGCCCGCGCGATTTGCCAAAATTGATCCGCTTATCCATAGCTTGAAGCACCATGGTATCTCCGTAGTTCCAGCCTTCAAACAATACTCAACTCCGATCAGCCCATCGCAAATCGAAGCCAAACGCCTACCTTCACACATCCTGATCCGCAGGGAAACCGGATGAGCCTGTCCTGCTTGGATGTCCAAGCTCTAAACATTTGAACCACGAATTTCCCGAATGAAAACGAATCATACCGACAAGGAGATTCTCCGGCAAAGCCACTCCCCATTCGTGAAAATTCGCGCCTGATTCTTGCGCGGCTTTGCGGTGCTCCTCAAACTGCTTCATAGCCTGCTCGTAGGTCACGGGCGGCTGGTTGAGACGGATTTTTCTTAACTTGATGGCTTCTTGTTGGAGTAGGGTCAGCGGCTTCATAGCGCGCTCGGACTTCTGATCACAAGCTGGTTGACTTTTGGTGGGGGGGAAAGGAATTTCTCTTCGTTGCTTCTGGCGGGAGCTGTGTCATCGCCAGACTTGGGAACAAGGTCGGGAATGTCCATCGTCCTTCCGGCGGCGACTTTTCTTTTAGTGCGATAGGCTACGAGCCTTTGGCCGACTGGGTCCCAAGTCTCAAACTGCGGCGAGCCGTTACCCGGCGCGCAGGCGCACCTCATCCGACTCCTTGCCATCCGCGTCAAAAACGCGGGATCATTTTAACCGCTGAAATTAAAAATATGTGAATGTGTGGGACTGACACTTTCAGCGTCTTCGCAGATAATGAAGACATAATCTTACACGGCGTGTGTTTTTTTGTTGACACAATCAGCCGCGCCCTGAATTATTGGCAAATGGAACCCGTTGAAAAAATCATCAAAGCTGTCCTGGACGCGCACGCTGGAGACGTGCAACTGCTCGCTGTTCAGTTAAAAGCCTCACCTGCCTCAGTCCAGCGATGGATAAATGGTGATTCAAAACCGCAACCTACGTATGAGGCCAAGCTGAGAAAAATCTATGGTGAAATTGGAGCCGAATCATCTGTTCTTCGAGAGGATTCATCACTTTATCGAGTGACCCCGCATCACCCCATGATCACTGAGGCCGTAGATGCGACATTGAAGTCAATCCGTAAAGTTCTACACAAGCGAGGTCAATTGTCTTCCCGTAGCCAAGCTCTGGACGAACTTTCCAAACTTCTTTTTGCCCACGTTCAGGGGCAGCGCAGCGGAAGAGGTGGCATTTCGCGGCAAACAGTTGGAATTCCAGACAAAGGTCTAGCAATCCAACTAAAGCGGTTTGTTGATGAAACGATTCATTCCAGTCTGCCTGAATCTTTGGCGCACAATGTCGATAGCCGAGATTTTGAGTTGAGGCTAAAGCCGCAGGAGGACGAATTAGCGGCGGAATTGATCGAGTGCTTCGCAACGCTCCAGAGGCAAACATCTTCGTTTAACTTCTCTGGCTTCGACATTCTCAATGAAGTTTTTGGAAAATTCCTTTCGGACTCATTTATTGACGAGAAGGAACTCGGGCAATACCTGACACCGCCGGAAGTCGTGAGGTTCATGGTTGGATTGGCAATCAGCGGGTTTTCACCGGAGCAATTAAAAACCATCTGTGACCCAAAGCATTGCTCAGAATTTGGACTAATATTGGATCCCTCATGTGGTGTGGCTTCATTTTTTGCGGAAGTTGTGCATCAACTGAAAGGGAGAGTGGATGAATCCACGCAGGACCACTCAATGCGTGAATTATGGCTCAAGACCATCCTCGGGCAGGTTATTGTCGGCATCGATAAGAGCGAAAGAATGGTGCGACTCGCATTAACGAATTTGGCGATGTTTGGGTTTCCGATGGCGCGCCTGCACCTTTCAAATTCATTGGCGCGAACCGGACCCGACGGCAAACTAGCCGATAGCCTTTTAGGTAAGGTGCAACTGATTCTCACGAATCCTCCATTTGGAGCCACGTTCCAAGGCAATGACCTCGTAAAATACAAAATCGCCACTCAATGGTCCCGTCGGCTTCCTGGTAAAATTGATTCCGAAATCCTGTTCGTAGAGCGGTATCTCGATTGGTTAGCTCCAGGTGGGCAGCTTATTGCGGTCGTGCCGGACAGCATTCTAACGAACAAAGCTGTGTTTGAAGACTTGCGGCGTGGAATAGCAGACCAAATCGACCTCTGCTCAGTCATCTCATTACCCAGCGTGACATTCGGTGTCGCGGGAACGACAACCAAAACCTCTGTCCTTCACATTCGCAAGAAGCGCAAGGCAGATGTCGGAACGCATCGCACCGCTTTTGCCATTTGCCAGGACATCGGATTTACGGTTGCTACCAAAGCAAATCAACGAACGAAGATTGTTCAAGGAGAAGGTGATTTACCTCGGATTCTCGGTGAGATTATTGCCCCCGTAGGCCAATCCAAATCGGTGCGATGGCTGGTGGATGCAGACATTCTTGAGAGATGGGATGCCCAACATCACGCCTCGCTATCGGCAGAAATCGAACTTCGAATCGGACAGAAAGCTAAAGGCGATCTCTGTGTTTCGGACGTTGCCGAGTTGGTCGATGAGCGTGCCGATCCAAGGCGATGGGGCGCGAAGCAGTTCAATTACATTGAGATTTCGGACATCGACACGCAAACCTGCGTTGTCTACTCAAACAGCATTGACGCTTCTGCTACGCCTAGCCGAGCGCGCAAACTGGTGAAAGAAGGTGACGTTCTCGTTTCCACAGTTCGCCCAGAGCGTGGAGCAGTCGGCGTTGTTGGCACACATCAGGCTGGTTCTGTATGCACGACGGGACTGGCTGTGCTACGTCCGACAGGCATTGACTCATTGACACTAGCTTACCTATTGAAGACAGAGTTCGTAGTTACCCAACTCATGCGTAACAATGTTGGCATTGCTTATCCGGCAATCAACGAGTCATGTTTACCGAACGTCCTGCTGCCTGTTCAAAAAGCCGATTTGCCAAAACTTGAAAAGTTGGCGAGAGAGATAGCTGCCGCTGAAGAACAGCTCCATAAATTCCGTGGAGTGTTCAATAAATCTATCTGTGAGGTCGGCTCTGAATGGCGGCAGTCCACCGTCAATCCAGATTCCAAACCTCATCCAGCGTCCCAAACCACTTCCCGTCGCCAATCGCGCAAGTCGGATTCTGGTTCACATGCTCCGGATACTTTCCAGCTCGTGGCAGGCCATACGACCTAACATCGACAGGGGCCGAACGAGCAAATGCGAAATCGTGAATATTGCCTGTTCGCAGGAATAGGCTGACCGCAAAGAAATCTTGCGTGGCGAACTTGCAGCTACTTGTAGGGTATCCCTTCTTCGGATCCTTGCTGTGGATTAAGCGGGCGAACTTCGTGTTGGTGCCCCACAGTGACTTTGCCTCCAGCTTTTTTGTCACACCTGCTTTCGACACTTCGAAGTCGAAGTAGGCATAACTGCCGATGTGTTGCGCCATATCGGCTGGCATGCGCCGCACAACATACCCTTCTGCCTTCAGCACTTGGGCCAACGAGTGCTCGACCAACCCACTCAGGACTTTGGCAGCCGCACCATACTGGTCCAATTCCCAATAATCATCTTCTGAAAGCTCGTTCAGCGCCTTGAGTGTTTCAGATTCTTTTCCACCGGTTCCGCAATAGACTTCTCCCTCGGCAACAAATGATGCTGCATCAACGGCAAGGATGCGGCCTTTGGCAATTTCACGCCAAACACCACCATCTTTATAGGTTTTTGGAACAAACTTGCCTGTGCATCCCGGAGCGATGAGGTCTTCACACTCTTTGGTAAGAGCGATCGAGAAGCTCGCGCGGTAGTGTTTTTGACCGTCGATCCTTATGATAGTCTTGTCTAGCGTGCGAATAGGTATGAGCACTGGGCAAAGAACGCTCTCCAATGATTCGGGCGTTGCACCTCCATAGCGCTTGGTGAGTCTTGTGAAGAGGGCTTTGTAGTTGATGGGCATATGAGTCTAGTTGTCGGAGAAGCTGAATGAAAGGGCAGCATTAATTATTGATATTTAAGCTACTGCGAATTGATCTAAGCAGGTTTTTAAAAAGTCTGACAATACTGGGCGGTCTTTAGGAATCAAGAGATTTTTAAATTCAGAAAGCATTTTTTGACAGAATCGGAGCGGAGCGAAGAAAGACTGCTGGAAGCAGCCCGTAGGGTGAGCGGAAGCGAGTCAATTACAGGATTAACAGGACAGGAGATGATGGATTTTGAATGTTGGATTGTGGATTTGAACAGGGCTCAACGCTGGTCTCTTGGCCCATTGCTTTTTTACGCTGAGGTTTCATCGCTCTTCCTCCTTCTGCAAATCACGCGAGAGTTCGGCTTCGATTTCCTGAATGGTGGGTAGGCTGCCTTGGAATTCAGGAGGGAGGGTCTCGGTGAGCTGGGTTTTCCAATCCGCGACAGCGATGGATTGCTCGAGGCCGCTGAGGGCATACTCGACGAGGACCTTGTTTTTTCCCTTGCATAGAAGAAGGCCAATCGTGGGCTGGTCATCGGGGTGGCGGAGCAAATCGTCCACGGCAGAGCGGTAGAGATTTACCCCGTGAGATAGTCGGCAAGTCGACTCTTTATGTAGCGTTTTCCCCAAGCGGTCTTTAGATATTTTTCTCTTCTGGTGGCGTCGGCTCGGTTGCGGCATGCCTCGTAATAAACTAGTTCCACG
>CANMQB010000173.1 GCA_947499885.1 Spartobacteria bacterium | reverse complement strand
ATGAGCGGATTCCCACTGTTCGAGCTGCGCGTGATCCTCGGAAGTCACCGCGACAGGGAAACGAATTTTTGACATGAAAAAAATCATGGCAGGAACTCAAAATATTGTAAACCTATTTATGAGACACTACACTAGTGTGTCCGGGGTTTTCAAGAGATCCGCCAGCTTTGCCGCCAAGGCCGGCATCGTTTTCGGATCATACCAGATATGAGGGTTGTCCCCGTCATTTGCCCCCATCAATTCGGCGACCTTGATCACGACCCTTCCCTCCTTGCCTGGGACGCCGAGGAGTTTTTCCATCCAATCATCGTAGCCGATGCCGCTGTAGATCACGATGTCGGCATCCGCCACGGCCTTCGCTGTTGCCGCATCGGTCGTAAATTCATGGGGATCCTGATTGGGATTGTTGAGGATGCTCGTCACTTGCGCAGAATCGCCCGCAATCTGCTGTGCGATGCCTCCGTAAAAGTTTTCAGCGGCGACAATCTTCAAGTTGGCTGCATGACCCGAGGTGGTGGAGAACAACAGAATGGCAAGTCCGAGAGCGGGGCTTTGAAGGATTTTCATTTCGCGGAATTCTTGCAGGTCATAAGTGATTGTCGAATATCATTCTCCAGCAGGAGGATTTCCATTTTGAGGAGTGCAGTCTCAATCTGCACTTTGAGGAATGAGGATGCATTCTTGAAAATTGCGTCATTTTTTTGCCAGGTCGCCAGCGGGGTGCAGGAGATTTTTGAATTCCCAAATAACTTGCATTAGTGCAATATAAAAATGATAAACTAGTATCATAAATAAGAGCTCGACACCCGGCAGCGAGCAAGGGCCAGAGATTCCCAACCCGCAAATGCAGACAATTTTAGAACCTCGATATCCGACTCAAGGCATAACGCTGAATGGGAATTGCTCCCCGGTAATGGATCCGTTTTCCAGACGAGCCTTCACCCTCGTGGAGTTGCTGGTTGTGATTTCCATCTTGGTTTTGCTGGCCGCTCTTTTGTTCCCTGCCGTTTCAATAGCGATGGTTTCGGGCAAGGAATCCGCCAGTTCCTCGAACATGCGTCAGATCGGCCTCGCCATGTCCTCATACGCTGCAGACAACAATTTTACACTTCCGGAGACGTCGCACACCGCGTCTGTGGGGCGGACGTGGATATCTACTATCGCCCCTTACCTCGACAATGTGGACAAGGTGCGGATTTGCCCCGCCGATCCGCGGGGGCAGGAACGGCTTGAGGCCGGCGGAACCAGCTACATTTTGAACAGCTACCTTTTCGTTCCTAAAATGGATGATTTTGGTGAGCCGATTGGCGAGCCGACGAACGATCTCAAGCGGATCAGATCGCTTGGCCAAACAATCATGGCCTTTGTATGTTCGGACCGGACCGGGGTCGGGGTGGGCAACGATCACACGCATTCCAGTCAATGGACATCTTGGGCGAACGTTGTTTACGACATTGCAGCCGACCGGTTCACCACCCGCAAGGTGCCTGATCATTCGTCGGGCTCATCGACTTATCTCTACGCCGACGGCCACGTGGAAAAACACTCTGCTGCCACCATCAAAGCTCGAATTGATTCGGGCGACAATATCGCCATCCCCCGCTAAACCTATGAAAAATCTGCTCCAGATCCTCGCTTTTCTCGCTCCAATGACCTGTGTCCATTCCGCAGGCTTGATCACGAATCATGTGGATATCCGCTTCGACTACGCTCCCGAGGGATGGAATGCCTTTTTCCAATACGGGGAGTCCGTCGAAAATCCGGACGTGCAGGCAGATTTTGGCAGCAAGTCGCTTCCTGCGAGAGATTTTCCGACCAATGCCTCGGGTGACCGCCTGACCCAGCCGGCTAGTGCGACATTTGCTTTCACCGGTGCTGCGACCGGTGCTCCACTGTGGACATTTCCCCAAACTTCCCGGGGTTACACGTGGCCAGGGTTTGACAATGCCCAGAGTCCAGGATTCCTGTCTTATTTGAACACTGATACGAGGGTCAACGCGACGGCCCGTTGGTGGAAAGTGGCCCTTCAGAGTGTGGAGTATTCGGGGCAGTCAACGACCACGCCCCATTTTTCGCTCTGGCAGTCCGGAGCTTTTGGCGCAGCCACGATCTGGATGGCCACGTCGAACGGGATCGACGCTCAGGATTGCTATTTCACGACTGAGGGCTCACACAGCCACATGAGCTGGGGATTCACGGCGCTTGGGATTTACCGGGTCACCTTTCGCGCCAGCGCGTTTCTCTCGGCAGGGAGCCAGTTCGTCGAGAGCGGGGACCATGCGGTAACCTTTGCCATTGGGACTTTGGCAACATGGCGGGCCACCTACTTCTCCGGTCTCGATCTGCTCGACTCGAATACTGGCGTTCCCTTCGCCGACCCCGATGGCGACGGGCTGAAAAACCTCATCGAATATGCCTTCAACATGGATCCAACCATCCACGGCACACCGAATCTTCAGTCTGGCACGGGCACGTCCGGTCTTCCCCTCATACAGGTCGAAACCATCGGGTCAGAGAGTCGGCTCACCATAGAATTTGTGCGCAGAAAGGCTTCCGGGAATCCCCAGATTACTTACTCGCCGGAATTCTCGAGTTCCTTGGAGTCGGGGAGCTGGCAGACCGTTGGCACCTCAGCGGTTACCAGCATCAATACGACTTGGGAACGCGTCAAAGTAACCGATGTTGCGGCTCCCTCACCGAAACGTTTCGCGCGCGTGCGCGTCACCTTGATGGATTCCATCACCTATTGAGATCGGCAGCAAAAAGAACCTTGCTTGAAAAAATATCGCTCGGTTCCAAGATTTTTCTTGCAATGGACTTGCAATACGTCGATAAAGCGGTATCAAATTCAAAGCAGCATCCATTCATCACAATCAACCCAAATACAAACCAACCATGAAAATCCATCCACTCCTTCTCCTGTCAACTCTCACATTATTCAGCCTCCACTCCGCCAGAGCAGCCGACCCAGTGATCTGGTCGGCGGGTCACGGGGATTTGGGCATCGGATATGTGGATGGGGAACTTGAGCCGCACTGGCATTTAGGTGAGAACGATGAAGAAGTCGTTCTTGATGGCACCCCATCGAATGATCCAGCGGGTTTCGAATTCGCGCCTAATGGTGTCATCGCTCAGACCAGCCTGAGCGGGCTCCGGGACGCGGACAGTGCTTGGAATGCCGTTGGTGTCTCCGCGAATGGAACCTACTACCTCTTCCCGGAGCCATCGGACGTTAATACTCCGTATGTGGGGATAGGCTTGGAAGAGTTGGTTCCCGACGACTGGGATGGGAATATCACGCTCACCCTGACAGCCCGCACGGGCCCTCTCGGCGGAGAGTTCTCGCTCTATCAGGTGGATCTAGGCACACCGACTTTTTTCATGTCAACTTTCGGTGGAATCAGCGGAGCGGACTCGGTCAGCTTGGTCCCTGGCACTCACACCCATTTCAACTGGGCCTTCACGGAGACTGGAACGTATAATCTGACATTCGAGATTTCGGGTACACACCTCGTCGACGGAGCCAAAACCGCCTCGGCCACCTATACGTTCAACGCCGTTCCGGAACCCACATCCATAGCGCTGATCGCGTTGGGTGGTGCGGCACTTTTCTTGCACCGTCGGCGGAAGGCAAAAATGTCCTGATCGGACCGATTCCTGCCGCCCGGTTACGAACCGGGCGGCAATGATCTCCAGTGAGCGGAACAAAAGGTGTTCTCCAAGCGGGTTTTTTTCACGTGATTCGCGCGGAGCAGGAGTCGCAGTCCCCGTAGATGACGATTTCGTGCCGCTTCATGCGGTAGCCCTTCGGAAGGAGGTTAGAAATTCCGCGAAGGCAACCAGCCAGATCAAAGAGGCGCTTACATTGTTCGCAAAGGAAAAAGTGGTGATGAGTTCTTGCCGCATTTTCGTAGTGGGGCTGCACACCAGGAACCTCAATGTGGCGCACCTGGCCCTCTTCGACCATCTGCTTGAGAGCCCGGTAAACTGTGGCAATGCCGATGCCCTCCACGACCCTGCCGGACTCGTCACAAATTTCTTGTGCGGTTAGGGGGCGGTTTGAGGAGGACACGACTTGCCAGATGGCATCACGCTGACGGGTTCGATACGCCATAGCCCAAATTCCCATTGACATAATATGATAGTCAAGTATTAATTGCAAATATGAGAATGTATTCTCTGTTTCATCATGTCTGATTCCGCCGTGCCATCTATTCCCACGGGCCAAGCCTCGCGCCGGCGCAGTCTCATGCGGGATGCATGCGGGCTTTTCCAGCAGGAGATGTTTTTCTGGGGATGCGATGCCAGCCATCGAGGGGGTAACCTCCTGACGCGATTTGGCATGAGGCGGCTGGCCCGAAGGGAGACTTCCTCCGAAGGGAGCAGCCGTTATCGGATGGTCTGGCGAGATGGAACAGTGGAGTTGCACAGTTTCTGCGCGGGCTGGTATTCGAGATCCGGCGAGGGTGTCGTATTCATTCGCAACCGGGAGCGGCTCTATTCCTGCTCCGGCGACGAGCCGTTGACTCCGGGGGCCTGTGAACCGGAGCGACACACGGGCTCCAATGCAGACGCTATGCTGCACACGTGCCGCCCGCTTGTGGAATGGGTTTCCGAATACGAGGCCTGGATTCAAGGTCAGACGTCGGCTGATTACCGGCAAAACTGCTGGATGAAGTTGCTCTCGCGCATGGCAGGGCGGTCGTGGCTGCCGCCTGAGCAGGCTAGGCGATGGATGAATTTGTTTTTGAAGGATCATGTGTCGGCCCCTCGTGCGAAGGAGATGTTGCGCCGAGCACCTCGGAAGGCACGGTCAGCTCCGCATTTTTCCAACAACTAAACTGCAATCTTGAAATGGTGTCCACGCTCCTCGACCCGCCCGCCGAGCCCCGTCTCTCCCGGCATCATGCCATGGATGACCAACCGAATGTCTTGTGGCGCATCGACGAGCCTTTGTTGAATCTCTCTATCTGGATTCGAGACCGGATACCTGCGGCGGAATCCGCCGTGCGCGCCCTGCTGGCGGCTCCTTATGCGGTGGCGATTGACGAGAAGGCGCCGGACGAGAACCGCCTTTTCGGTTCTCTTCAACAAATCATCGGTTCTCATGCTCCAATGGTATCGATCCGTGCGCTGGCGGGCGACATGGTCCATCTCTCCAAGTTGTTTTCGGAGATTGCCAAGACCATCCATCCGCGTGTGCGCCTCGAACGCGTCGAAGACGATGGCTGCGCACTCTTTCACGCGGACTCGCTCCGCCTCCGCCTGCTCTGCACCTATGCAGGGCCGGGAACACAGTGGTTGGAGAATTTCAACGTCCGGCGGGAACAACTAGTGTAGTGTCTCGCAAATAACTTTACGTTTTATTTGCCTTCTTTTTTCTTCCGGGCTGGGTGCATCCGGGTTCGATTTCCTCCAGCTTCGCCCTCGCCCGATCAATCTTTTTCATAATGTCCTCGACCTTTGCGGTCCAAATAAAGGGCTTCGG
>CANMQB010000172.1 GCA_947499885.1 Spartobacteria bacterium | reverse complement strand
CGGCACGACCAATCTCATGGAGTATCTCGCCGGTACCGATCCTCGCAGCGGAGCCTCCGTTTTTCGACCCTCCTCGCGCGTGGAGTCCGGTAAGCTCATCCTCACCGTGCCGACGGTCTCAGGCAGGAACTACCGCGTGTGGGGAACGGCAAACTTGCAGACCGCTTGGACTGCCCACGACACGATCTCGGGTGATGGCTCCACTATCGCGTGGGAATACCTCCTGAGCCAATCGCCGCGCTACTTTCTGAAAATCGAGATCTTGACCCCAACCAACTGAAACCAACGCCATGAAAACAGCCCACAACCTTTGGAGGGACCTGCTCCGTCAGGTCCGACTTTTCCCACTCGCAGCCCTCCTCCTCACCGCCCTGCCGCTCGCAGCGCAGGTGCCGAGCCTCATTAACTACCAAGGCCGCCTCACCGACGGCTTAGGAAATCCCGTGTCCGGCAACCGCACGATGGCCGTGCGCCTCTACGACGCCGCCAGCGGGGGCAACCTAACCTACGAGGAATCGCTCGGCATGGTGTCGGTAGCCAATGGCACCTACAGCTTCCAATTCGGCGCCAGCGGGAACGGCATCGTCTCCGTGCTCAGTGGCCAAGATTACCTCGCTCTCACAGTCAATGGCACCGAGGAATCCACACGCACGCGCTTGCTGGCTGTGCCGTATGCGCTGAAGGCAAAGCAAAGTGAGGATGCTCAGGCCTTGGCCGCAACTGTTGCCCAGCTTGGATCAGGGGTCTCATCGCTCGAAACCCAAGCCTCCTCCATCGCCCTGGAGTTGGATGGACTCGGGCAAAATTTGACTGCTTTTGATACGCAAATCTCTTCGACTTCGGGAAACCTTTCCTCCTTGGAGCAAAGAATGTCAGCCCTCGAGGGTGGGGTCGGTCTCTTGAGCGGGAATTTATCTTCTCTCTCCCTTCAAACACAAACACTCGAGAGCCAGATCGAACCCATTAATAACATTGTTTCAAGTTTCTCTTCTAATATGAGCAGTCTTGGCTCGCAGCTTGCGCAATCCAGACAGAGCGTAGCTCAACTTCAGTCCTTGGTGGCAGCAATGAGCGAAGTTCTCCAACTTGGTCCTCCTGCACTACCATCAGGTTATCCGCCGGAGGGAATGGTTGCGGTGCGTGGCGGGAGACTGCCAAGCATATCCGAACTTGGACCAGTGAATGTTGGTTCCTTTTTTATCGGGCGTTATGAAGTCTGGGCTGCCGAGTGGAACCGTGTGCTGTCTTGGGCTTTAACCAACGGCTACCAGATTGGTTACGGATCCGCGAGCGGAGGAGGTCATCCGATTCGGAATGTCTCTTGGTATGATGTTGCCAAATGGTGCAATGCAAAAAGTGAAATGGAAGGGTTGGTGCCCGCCTACATACTGGAAGGCGCGATCTTTAAAACCGGAAATGTGACCAGCACAAGCCAGACGCAGTGGTTACCCGCAGAGCGTCTCAATGTCACTCGAGACCACACTGCAAATGGTTACCGCTTACCCAGCGCGGCAGAGTGGGAGTGGGCTGCACGGGGCGGCGTTTTAAGTCAAAATTACACTTACAGCGGAGGCAATAATCTGGATGAAGCGGCTTGGCATTATGGCAACTCCGCTGGAGCGGACTACTACTGGGGAGGTGGACAAAATTACTCCGCTGATTATCCAGATGGGCGTGGAACATGGCCAGTTGGCCAAAAACTCCCTAATGAACTTGGTCTTTACGACATGTCTGGTAATGTTTGGGAGTGGTGTGATGATCTATTATCTTATACCTACGAAAGCTGGAGCCCAAGTGGAGAATTATTAGTAACTCATTACTCTCGACCACTTCGAGGCGGAAGCTTCGCAACCAAAGATTCAGAAGACTGGATACTAGATAGACTGCTATCGCTTAAGCGGGCCTGGAGTGATGATAACGAAGCTGGAACATATCATCCCCATGAGCGTGGGTTTCGGGTGGCCCGCAATTCCGGGAATTCCTCTCACACCATTCCTCAACCCGTTGAACCCCCGCCTTCCCAAGCTTTACCGGATTTTGTGGGAGTCCAGGGCGGACAACTTCCCAGCATATCCGAACTTGGACCAGTGAATGTCGGTTCCTTTTTTATCGGGCGTTATGAAGTCTGGTTTGCCGAGTGGAACCGCGTGCGATCATGGGCCTTAACCAACGGCTACCAGATTGATTACGGCTCCGCAAGCGGAGGCGGCCATCCGATTCGGAATGTCTCTTGGTATGATGTTGCCAAATGGTGCAATGCAAAAAGCGAAATGGATGGTCGGCAGCCTGCCTATATATTGGAAGGAGCTATCTTCAAAACCGGAAATGCGACCATGAGTCCGATGTACTCAATAGCGCGTCTCAATGTTACTCGAGATCACACCGCAAATGGTTACCGCTTACCAAGCGCAGCCGAGTGGGAGTGGGCTGCACGGGGCGGCGTTTTAAGTCAAAATTACACTTACGGCGGAGGCAATAATCTAGATGATGTGGCTTGGCATTATGGCAACTCCGCCGGAGCGGAGTCCTACTGGGGAAGTGGACCAAATTACTCTGCTTATCCAGATGGGCGTGGAACATGGCCAGTTGGCCAAAAACTTCCGAACGAACTTGGTCTTTACGACATGTCCGGCAATGTTGGGGAGTGGTGTGATGACCTAGTGTCTTACACCTACGAAAGCTGGAGCCCAGGTGGAGGAATGATAACGGATTTCTATCAAATACAGCGGGGCGGAAGTTTTACGTCGCAAGATCCAGAGCCTATGTCAAATGTATCAATCCTACAGCTCAAGAGTCCTCCTTATTGGGTTCAAGAAGCTGTAAAAACTCATGAGCTAGGGTTTCGCATCGTCTACGATGTTGAGCCCTAAACTTCAATGCCTCTTTTAAGCTGTTGTCCCACGCCTTGCAAATGCAACCTTTCCCTCGCTAGGAAAGCGCTCCCGACTTTCGCTCACAAGAAAAAAATTTCATAAATAAAATATCCTGATATACTTACAAAAAATCTCCTGGTAGAACTTGCAAAATGGGAATTCATTACCAACGTGCAGCAAACGAGCGATCGTTTTTATCGGAGATTGGTGGTTGAGAAGTTGGAAAAGTATCCAGTGGTGTCACTGTTCGGCCCTACGCTTGGACTCGGAGTGGGGTCGTCTCATGCGGGGAGACAAGGCTGCGCCTGCGAACGGGAAATCACGGTGCTGACGGAGCAGCGCCCTTCAAATCAAAAATCGTTGAGGGACGACCGCCGTGTCGTCCGGTTTTTGCGAAGCGAAGCCGCGCCCCACTCGAGTTAGGCGATTGGAGTAGCTTTTTCTGTGATGGAAATCCGGTGTCGGCATCTGTACTTTACTTGGCATGAACCGCCGGGAGAGCCTCATCAATCAAGAGCCAGTGGCTAACCGCGATGCGTGGGGACGTTGGGTGTTGTTGGGATTGGTCGTTTCCATTTTGTTGCATCTCGCGTTTTTAAATTGGTCGCGTCATTTTCAGGTCGAGCGAGCCAGCGAGGAGCCGGCGGAACAAATCATCCCTCGCCAGTTCAAAGTGGAGAGGGTGGAGATCGACCAGAGTCGTTTATCCCCCGAGAAAGACGGGCCAGCAAAGGCGCGGGTTCTGCCGGTGGATGTGCCCTTGCCGGAGGAGAATTTTTCATCGGAAAAGATTTTCTCCAAGTCTCCGGATGCAAAAAATCCCCCTCGCTTGGACACGGCGATCTTGAATGAAAAGCCAACGCTGGGAGAGGCGGTGACGCAAAGTGCGCCGATGTCGAGTTCCATTCCCTTGGCGGCGGATGCCCCGATGGAAGATATGTTGAGGGAGATTCCCGCTCTCAAGAGCGATCCGCTGGCTTCTCTGCCTCAACCTGTTTCCGTCTCGCAGGCTGGAAAAACCAGCCCAGCCCAGCCCGCTGATGGGCGAGGATTCACCAATCTCGATGAGCTTCTGGCTCAGACTGGGCCCCTTTCCCCCGAGACCGCTCCGATCCTGTTGCCGGGGGATCTGTTGTTCGACTACGACACCTACCGGCTGCAAGATGGAGCTATTTCAAGCATGCAAAAACTCGGCCAGCTCCTCTTGCGCACGCCCCGCTCGCGTTTTCTGATCGAGGGGCACAGCGATTCGTTTGGGCCGGATGACTACAACCTCCGCCTCAGCGAACTTCGTGCCGAGACCGTGAAGGAATGGCTGATTTCCTCCATGGGGATTCCTGCAGATTCCATCGAGACTCGTGGCTTTGGGGAGTCGCGTCTTGTGGCCCCTGCGACCGGCTCGATCGAAGAACAACAAATCAACCGTCGAGTGGAAATCGTCATTCGTCCACCCGCGCCATGAACCAACCGACCGAACCTCACACCCTCGAAAAATCCGCTCTCGCACTCTCGAAGAGCGCCCGTTCTACCAAAGAGGATCCGGTTCCGCTTTTTAAAAACTTCCGCAAGGAAGAAGAGGACCGCCTGCGTGCTTGGCATAATGCGGGAGGAGGTGGGCGCGAGATTGCCCGACAGCGCTCCGATATGGTGGATATTCTTTTCCGCGAGCTTTTTGAGAGTGTGGTGCGACGTATCGGAAAAAAATCTCTAGCCGGGCGTCTCTCGGTGGCGGCCTTCGGCGGCTATGGCCGTCGCGAGCTCACCCCGATGAGCGATGTGGACATCATTTTTTTGCAGGACAAAAACGTGGTGGATAAAGAAGTGGAGGAAATCATCCGCCAGACGCTATTGGCTCTCTGGGATATTGGATTCAAAGTCGGGCATGCCACGCGCTCGATCAGCGAGGCGCTCCAAAAGTGCAACGAAGATCCGATCACAAAAACCTCGATGCTCGAGTGCCGATTTCTCGCCGGGGAGCGTGAGGTTTTTAACCGCTTCAAAGAGCTTTTTCAGGATAAGTGTGTGCGTGGCCATGCGGACCAGTACATCGCTTGGCGCCTCCAAAATCAGGCCGAGCAACGGGCAAAATATGGCCGCACTGTCTTCATGCAGGAGCCGAATATCAAGAGCGGTACCGGGAGCCTGCGGGATTATCAGAGCCTCCTCTGGATTTCCCAATTCAAGCTGGGCATCACCTCCACCTCAAAGTTGGTTGAGGCAAAAGTGCTCCGCGATAGCGACCGGCGGCGTCTCGAGAAAAGCTACGATTTCATGCTGCGTACCCGGGCCACGATGCAGTACCTGAACGGCCGTTCGGCCGATATCCTCACGCTCCAGCTCCAAGGGCGCGTCGCCAACGAATTCAGCTATCCCCAAAAAAGCATTCTCCGCAAGGTCGAGGCCTTCATGCGCGACTACTACGGCCATGCCCGTACGATCTATTTGGTCACCGAAGGCGCACTCCGAAAAATGGAGGCCGCCCAAGATAAAAATCCTAAAACGATTTTTAGCCTCTTCGGCGTGCGTCAAAAGCCTGAGAAATTGGATCGATTCATCCTTAGAAATGGTCAGATCGAACCCGAATCGCGCGAGATTTTTAATGATGATCCCTACCGCCTCATGCGGGCCTTTCACCATGCTCAAG
>CANMQB010000171.1 GCA_947499885.1 Spartobacteria bacterium | reverse complement strand
CAGACGGAGTGAGGTTGTCCGCAAGAAAAACAATGACCGCAAAGGGACGCTGGACAACCCAGTTGATATAAAAGAGCCCCCCAAGCGCGAGGAAGACAAGAAGACATCCCAAAGCCAAAAGTCGGTTACGCGTTTTTTTGTTCATGAAAAACATTTGCGTCCCGGCCGCTCTCCGGGCAATATCTAATTCCACCTTGCCCTGTGGTGTAATGGTAAGCAATATCTCGGAAAAACATTCGTTGATTCCGAACTACTTACACCTTTTCCCCACTTTAAAACACTTGCTTCATGTGGGAGTATGTGGGAGTTTCGGTGTGCATGGCTTACATCACAAAATCGGCGAAGAGCGCTTTTTGGGTTTTGCGCTATCGGTGCCTTGATACTGGCAAGTGGCGGGACCGCTCGACGCGGTGTCGGCATGACGATCCCAAGCAGACTCGGGCGGCGCAGCGGATGGCTGAGGAGGCCAGTGCGTTGGAGGCGAAGGTGGGGCCGGATGATACGGGGAATTTTGCGGCTTGGGCCTTGGATTACATCCGGCGGCACTACACGAGCGAGTCGAGCCGGAAGCGCTACGAGGCCGCGTGGCTGCGGATTCTGGAGTGGGCGAGGGTTCGCGGCATCCGGCATCCGGCGCATGTCCGCTACGAGCATGCCACGGATTTTCTCGAGTGGCGCACCGCACAGGGCGCGAGCCACAATACGGCGCGCCTTGAGCTGAAATTCCTCTCCTTCATCCTCCAGGAGGCCCTGCGGCGAGAGCTCATTCAGAAGAATCCCATCGCCCTGGCTAAAGTGCCACGCACTCCCGCAAAGGTGAAGCCCGAGTTCGATTCGGCGGATTTCAAGAAGGCGCGAGCCGCCTTCACCGCTCGGAAGAGCGCGCCGTGGATGTTGACCGCCTTCGAGATCTGCGCGCACCTCGGCTGCCGCTTCCGCGAGGCCGAGCTGGCCCGCGAGGATGTGGATTTCGAGCAAGGCATCATCTGGATCACCGACTCGAAGCGCAAGCCCGGCGACCCGCGCAAGCGCTTCAGCGTCCCGTTGCCAGATGCGCTGGCCAAGCATTTGCAAGCCGCCTTCAAGAAACGCGACCGCACCACGCCGGATTTGCGCTTCGGAGAGCATAATCGCCAGTTCAACATGACTCTGAAGGCAGCCACAGGGGCCACCTCCCACAGCCTTCGGGTCTCTTTCGTGACTCGTTGTCATCGTGCAGGCCTTAGCGAGTCGCAAGCGATGCGGCTGGTGAATCACTCCACGCGCCTGGTCCATGCGATTTACTCTCGCCTGTCTGTGGAGGATGCCCGGGCGGCAGCGGCGAGGGTCCTCCCGCCTGTTTAGAGAGAAAATCCCTCACCCAGGCCACGCAGGTCTTCTTGCCGTGGAATGGGCAACCCTTCTTCTTGAGAAATGCGATCTCGTTTTTTGAGAGGCCGATGATGTCCACGATCTCGACGGGAAAATGCAGAGTCCAAGGGTCTTTCATAGCTCGGGTGGTTCGGGGAATGGCATCCAGTGCAGCACCGGTTCGTTGATCGGGTCGGCGGAGACGAAGCGCCACTGGCCTGCGTCGTGGAAGCCGGTCCACACTTCGCCACCTTGGAGGTGGAGGATCACGGTCTGGTCGTCGTCCGGCTTGTCTTCATCCACTGAGCGCCACCGTGGTGCGTGCTTGGCGCAGAATGCGAGGTGGTCGCAGAGGCGGCTCATGGTCAGAAGCTCCGATTCCATCTCTTGGGCGAACTCGACAGGCACCACATGGTTGCCGCGCGCGATTTCATCTGTTCGAGGATGGCGGCTCATTTCACGGCCTCCTCAAATGTCAGATTTAACCCATTATTAGGGTAGATTGCTTGCCAGGTCTCCTTAGTTCCTTCTTCAAGTTCATCATCTTCGGAGTAGAACAAGCGATCACTTACATCCCCAATAGAGTCACACTCTTCAACTATCAATGCCGCTCCATCATCTGAACGACAGTTAATGATCCTGCAAAAAACACCTCGTTTGCGATGGAACCAGACCTTCTCTAAGTATTCTGATTTTGAGAGAAAAAAACGCGCCTTAATTCTACAGTTTTGATTTTTATTTTGCTCAGATGGCCCGAAATAAAGAGTCATCGGGCAATCTGGGCCGAGATCCTTAATAGATTGTCTTTCCAAGTGGCAAAATAGGCTTTCAAGTTGATCCAAAATGCTCAAAACCCCTTGATACGATTTGTTTTTAATTCCGTATGCAGCCCCTAATGTTTGAGAGATAGAAATTAACGACTGCTGCGTTATTTTAAGAACCAAACCAATCGTGGAATGCTCATTTTCATTAAAAGGCATTTTCGTCTCTGCGCTCATACCTCGCCCCCCTTATGCAGAATCATCACGCCGATCTCGCTGCGGATTTCGGCCATTGGGGCGAGGAGGTCGCGCACCATGCCGAGGCGGCGGACATCCCATTGCCCAGGGAATCCATCGTCCTCGGTGACTTTGCGCAGCCAGAGGTTGAATTGCATGTGGACGCCTTCGATCGTCACGAGGCCCACGCTGCGGTCGTTTGCGTTAAGGCGGGGCTTTTCTTCTGGCGCGTTTTCACGCACGACCTGCCCGGCTTTGATTGATTTTTGCAGCTCGAGCGGGGTGAGCTTTTCCTCACGGGCTTTTTCGAGCCAATCTGTTGCTTCGTAGGAGTCGCTGCACAGTTTGGCCGCGACGAAGGCATGGGCATCGCTCGGGGCGGAGGTGTGTCCACCGTCGAGTTTCTCGAGGGCCTCAGCCGCCTTTAGATCCTTAAATTCAAATTCCAACTGCTTCTCGGCATCCGCTACTATGGTGTCGCCGAAATGCCGCCGCCCCTCCATGCGCCAGTCTGCCATCCACCGCAGCGAGGATCCTCGGGCGGCGTGGACATAGCGGCCGATCTGTTCCCATTCCACCTGGGAGGGTTCCCGAGTAAATACAAGGGCTCCTCGGGAAAATGTGCAGAGCCCTTCCGGCAATGTAAGTTCTTTGTTTTGTATGTTCATAATTTAGTATTTCCTTCTTTCATGCAATTCATCAATAGCTAGATGGCCGGAAGCTGGATCGAAATATAAAAGCCTTTGTTCTTTAAGATGTCCTTTTACATTGCGGTAACATCCAGGAAGACGCATCCAATCCATGGAGCTACCAACATGTGTCCCAAGCAATTCCATTTGTTTTATTGAGGTTACTACAGAATCAAAATCCCGTTGATTTTGTGCATCTATTCTCGCTAAAATATAGATTTTGTTTTTACCAGAAGATACTATACATGTGACATTAACTGCAACCCTGGCCATTGCTGCAAGCCATGAAAAGGAAGGTGCCCATGTATTTTTTAGAACAATGTATCGAAATGATGAGACACTGGTTTTTGAATTAAACCTTATGTCTTCTCGCAAGTTATCCGCGTGAACAGGCTGTGGAAGAAACCAAACTCCTTTATTTGACGCCTCTTTAAAACCATCCTCTGGCCAAATAATTGAATCCGCCAAATCCTTGCCAGAATAAGAAATTAAAACCTTTTCTCTTTTTATTAAGTTTTGGCCATATAGCTTATGAAGGAAATCTCCCACAGTTATATTACGCGGATCAACGGGTGATCTTCTTAGAAGCCAATCCTCATCAACTTGTCCAAATAAATCACCTGCCGTTTTTTTTAATAATTCAAAATTAGGTTCATGTATCGTTAATTGTTTGTTGATCATTTATGCCTTTCGTTTTGCCCACGAGGTTTTTGCTGCTTCGCGGTAGGTCTCCCGTGAGCTGGAGCCTTTGCGAAATTTGAAGACATTGATTTTGAGGAGGTCGGCCCAGGTGGTGACATAGTAGGAGACCAGGGCGCGGGTTACGCCGAGTTCGCGGGCGACTTCGGCTTGGGAGTGGGTGCCGTTGAGTTCGGCCAGGCCGGTGGCGAGGGCCAGGGCGCGCACGACGGCGCGGAGGTTGCCGGTGGGCTTGCACAGGAAGGAGACGATGAGGTTGAGCTGCTCGGCCTTGGCCCACTCGATCTCGCGGATGAGGGCGACTTGATGCCACTCGAGCACGCGGGTGGCCTCCTCGAGGCCGAGGTTGAGTTCTTCGGCGAGCTTCCACTCGGGGCGGTCCACATCGAAGGCGTCGGTGGAGGGGGCGGGGAAGCTCTCCAGGTATTCCTCCTCCACGGTTGGCAGGCTGCTCACGCCGCGCAGGGCGGTGCGGGTCTTTTCGGCTTCGAGGGGCTCGAGGCCGTCGAGGAAGTTTTTGAGCAGGGCTTCCTGCTCGAGTTCGGCGGTGGTGGGTTTCATTCGGCGGCGAGGTCCTCCCGCAGGCGGGCGAAGGCTTCAGCGACTTCTTCGGGGGTGCACCAGCGGTCTCCGTCGGGGGGCTCGGGCGGCCAAGGGGAGCGGGACGGCTGCGGCGAGGGTCGGCGAGCGAGGCGGTCCACAGCGGCGAGGTGGCGGCGCGCGGCGGCGAGGTGGGCGGTGAGAGTCATGGGAAGTCTTAAGTTTTAAGGATTAAGTTTTAAGCGGGGCGGTCGGTGGCTGTGACCCAGCGCAGGAGCACGGTGGCGCGCAGGGCGTGGCAGAAGCACTCGTGGCAGAGGGGGCCGAGGTCTTTGTCTTGGAGATCAGCCAGTTTGTGGCCGGCGCCGTCGCCGCAGAGGTTGCAGAGCGTGCCTTGCTGGCACTCGGGCAGGTCGATGAGGTTCATTAGTCTTGGTCCTCCCATTCCTGCCAGCGCCTCCGGCGTTCTTGGTGGTCGCGGATGTCCGAGCGCATGCTTTCGCGGCCGAGGTAGTAGCAGGCCAGGCAGGAGCCGAGCGTGAGGGCAGAGATGCAAAGGGCGAGACCGGCGCTCATTCCTTCACCTCCACCAGAACGGTCTTGAGCGTCGTCTTTGCCACCGGCTTCACCTCGGCCACCTGCTCAACGATGAGCCATGTGCCTGACCAATCCTCATCTCGGTCATCGAGCGAGATTTCGCTTTGATTCCAGCACTCCTCAAAATCGCGGCGGATGCAAACTTCCGCAGCGGCTCGTGTTTCAAAGGGTCCGCGAACTTCCTTCAGGCTGCCGTCGAGGCTTTCGCTTTCGATGATCCAGTAGCTCATTTGGCGAGCCTCCAGGTTGCCCAGGCGAGACCGACGAGCGGCAGCATGGTGGTGAGGTATTGCAGGAAGTAGCCGAGCGAGCGGCATACGGATGCGGGGTCGTTTGGATCAATCATTGTTTTGTGATGTGGGTTGCTAGGATTCCGTGGGTTTGAAAAAAGCGGGTCTTGGCGTCGCCGTAGCCGCAGGCGCGGAGCGTGCAGCGCACGATCGCTCCGGTGCGGTCGATGCCTTCGCAAAGGAAGAGGCTCATTTAGCGTCCTCCTGGCGGTGGGAGGTGGCGCGGAGGCGAGCCAGAGTGCGTTCCTGCCCGAGGGCGATGAGCACGCGACCGGCCGCTCGTCGGAGATTCACATAGGCCTCCTCCAGCTCGGAGTCCCAGAGGATGCTGGCGTGGGCGGCAGCGAGATCCGCATCCACCCATACTTTTTGAAGGTCGGAGATTCTCATTCAGCAACAGGGAGTTGGGTTAATGTG
>CANMQB010000170.1 GCA_947499885.1 Spartobacteria bacterium | reverse complement strand
CACACCAATGCCAAGCACGCGACCAAGAAGGAAGATGCCGCTGGCCATATTTTTCGTTCGCGAGCCGAAGCGCAACGTGAGGTATTCATAAATGCTCTGAACCTTGAATTGAAAATACGGGGCGATGAACAGGTAAGCGATGATGATGCGGGCGAGGATCGTTCCGATGGCCAGCTGCGCGTAGGCGAAGCCGAGGGTCTTGTAGCCCTCGGCTGGTGTGCCAAGGAATGTCGCCGCGCTGGTCTCGGCGGCAATAATTGAGGCAAGCACCGCCCACCAAGGAATCTTGTGCCCTCCCAAAGCGAACTCCTGAAGAGTCTCATTCCGGCGTCCGGCATAAAGGCCAATGCCTACGATCAAGACGAAGTAGACGAGAATGACAAAGCCGTCGATGAAAAGGGCAGCGTTGTGCGTCACGGGCGGAGGATTTTGACAAGCACCATGGAATTCCGGCCACTGGCTTCGTATTTTGCGAGCCTCTCTGGCGGGAGTAACGAGGGGTCGGCCGCCGTGAAGCCTCCTTTTTGCTGAAGGTAGCTGTAGGCCTGCGTGGAGAGAGCAAAGAGGGTTTTCACACCCTTCTCGCGAGAAAGATTTTCAACAAAAGCCATCAGTTTACGCCCGTAACCTTGGTTTTCCTGCGCCTTGCGAACGTGAAGGCATGCGAGTTCGGCTGCGGATTGTTCGGGATAGAGGTGCAAGGCCACGCAAGCCACTGGGGAGCGGTCGACCTCCAGAAGCCAGTAGTCGTTCAAGGACTCAAGAATCTCTGCGCGTGAACGCCGCACGAGTTCCTCGTTCTGCACGGATTGGCGAATGAGCGAGATCACGGAGCGAACGTCCTTTTTAAAAATGCGCCGGATTTGCTGATACTCGTTGGAGTAGACCATCGTTCCGATGCCCTCGTGGCTGAAGATTTCGCTGAGCAGGCCTTCGTTGATGCTGCCATTGAGCAGATGCGATCGGGCCACGCCTTGCCGACAAGCTTTGGCGCCGTTTTCAAGCTTCGAAAGCAAACCAGCGGGCAAATCGAATTTGCGTTTTTTAATGAGATCTTCTGTTTCTGAAATCGAGAGTTGGCGCGGCAGCGGCGTGCAATCCTCGAAGACATTGCCTGGTGCAAGATAGAGAACTTTTGCAGCACCCAACTCCACGGCGACTTCCAGTGCAACGCTGTCCGAGTTGACCCTGTAAGTACGGCCCTCCCCGTCAAAGCCCATCGGAGGCACCACAGGAATGATGCCCTCGTCGAGGAGAAGCCTGAGGGCCTTGGTGTCAACCCGCTCGACCTTCCCGGTGTAGAGTTGATCAATTCCTCCAAGAATGCCTGCGGGGTGCACGATGAGAGCATTGATGTAGGCGGCACGAAGATCGACCGATGAAAGCCCCTCCATGATTTCATTGGTGAGTCGAATGGCCGCGTCGATGCTGACTTGCAGTGTGATTTCATCAGTCAAGCCGATGCCGTCGGAATTTGTGATTTCGATCCCTCGTGCGGCGGCGAGGTTTTGAATCTGTCGACTCGCCCCGTGCACAAGCACAACTTTGATGCTCAAAGAGCGAAGCACGGCAAGGTCGAGCAGGAGATTCGGAAAATTCTCCGACTCCGCAACCTCGCCATCCACCGCAACCACAAAAATGCGCTCTCGGAAGAGAGGCACATATTGCAAAATTTCCCGCAGGTCGGAGACGTTCACGTTTTCTGCCTCGCTGATAGCAGATGCGCGGTCCGTGACATAGCGGAAAATAACGCTGGCGGGAAAGCTTGCTCGCTCGTTAGTTTGCCGCACATGTCCTTTGAAAAGTGCCTCCTTGCTGCGCAGGGTTATTTGGAGCTTGAAATGCCTGCCGAGGCCATGGCGGAGCTTGACTCGATGCCGCTGCAGGAAAGGAATACAGAATCCGCTTTGCAGATGAGGCTTTTTATAACGATGAAAAGCCACAAATGGGATGAGTCGCTGAGAATTTGTGAGAGCCTGCGGGATTTTTATCCAGGAAGCGTCGCAGGTTTTATCCATGGTGCATTTTGCCTTCATGAGCGGGGCCAAACCGACGCCGCTCTGCGCCTTCTTTTGAGTGGCCCGCCTGCGCTGGCAGAGGAAGCGACTTATTTTTATAATCTCGCTTGTTACAGCGCAGTTGTCGGGGATTTGGAAAGTGCGGTGGATTACGCTCAGAGAAGCTTTGAGATGGATGACAAATTCCGCGAACTCGCCAAACTGGACCCCGACCTGAAAGAGGTTCGCGAGCGTTTATGAGAGGGGTCGAAGAGGCATTTGAAACAAATTTTTCAAACGGTCTCGAAGTCGGCGCGGCGCTGACTATTTTTCGCGAAGGCAATCAAGTCGTCTCGCTTTGCGGAGGGTTTTGCGATGCCGCACGCTCGGTGCCATGGCGGGACGCAACGCTGGTTCTGATCTGGTCGGCCACAAAGGGCGTGGCATCCGCATGCGTGCTCCATGCGATGCAGGAGGCTGGGGCAAATCTTCAGACATGTGTGGCGGATTTTTGGCCTGAGTTCGCTCGCGCTGGCAAGGCCTCGCTCACGCTGGCTCATGTCCTTTCCCACCGAGCCGGGCTCTGCACGCTTGAGGATGCCTCGGCAAATATGCTCGATCGAGGAAGCGTGGTGCGTGCCATCGAAAATCAAGCTCCCGTCCTGCCTGTCGAAGCAGGCCCAGCCTACGGCCCCAGAGTATTTGGCTTTGTACTCGACGAAATCCTACGGCGTCTGGCCGATGGGGAAACACTCGCAGATTACTGGCGCAGGGTTTTTGCCGAGCCGCTTGGAATCGATTTATGGATCGGCCTGCCGCAAAATGAAAATGCCCGTGTAGCCACGATCTTGGCCCCTTCCGCAGAAAAGTTTGCTGCGGGCGAGGAACTTTTTACACGAGCTTTCGCCGATGCGGATTCACTCACCCGCCGTGCTTTCATGAGTCCGACCGGCCTTTTTGGAATCTCCGCAATGAATTCGCCCGAAGTTCGCGCCATCTCCCTGCCAGCGATGGGAGGCATCTCCTCAGCCCACGCTCTGGCAAAACTTTACGCCATATTGGCTTCAGGAGGCACATGGGGCGGGCAGACTTTTTTTAAAGAGGAGACACTGGGATGGATGTCCACACGGCTTGCACAGGGGTTTGACCCCACGCTCCAGCGCGAAATGGCTTTTTCGGCGGGTTTCATGATGGATCCGCTTGATGAGGCGGGGCATAAAATGCGCTCACTTCTCGGCCCATCACTCTCGGCGTTCGGCCATGCCGGCAGGGGAGGCAGCTTGGGATTTGCAGATCCCGAGCAGGGAATTGGCTTCGGCTACGTAATGAACCAGATGGGGGCGGGTGTGGTTACCCAAGAACGCTGCGATCCTCTCGTGCGCTCTTTTTACGACGCAGCTTAGTTAATAATCGTCACCGTGGTGCCGGATGGGGCGTTTTGAAAAAATGCCTTCACCATTCGCTCCGGCATGCGGATACAGCCGTGGCTATCCGGAACGCCAGGCAGAAACCCTTGATGCATTCCGACAGCAGTGCGTCCCAAACGCATGAAATACGGCATCGGTGCGCCAGCGAAACTTCCACCCGGAGGAACAGGGTCTTTCCCCTTGCTCACATTCTTCACCAGTACATCTCCCTGAGCGCTGACATAGTCACCGTAGAGATTGGAAACGTGGTCTGCATTTTTTTGGGTGATTTTGTAGGAACCGGTGGGCGTTCCAAAACCCTCGCGCCCAGACGAAATTGCTGATACCCCAACGAGCTTCGATCCCTTGTAAAAAGAGGCTTTTTGATCGGAGAGATCAATCACAATGGATGGCTCCCCAACGACCCCATCGCCGTCCCAGTAAGAATTTTTATCGGCCAAAGTGGACTCCGCAGAACGCGAGATGATTGAGCCATCGGTTCCCAGATAGCTTGTGGCTGAGCTGGTGAGTCGTGTGTCATAGTTCGCGCAGCCGGAGAGTACCATACCAGCGGCAATGAGAGCGGTGAAATCCTTACGAGTCATGAAATGAAGCGGAATTAAACTCAGTAGGGCCAGAGCGTCAAGCAGAGGAAATTTGTCGGAAAAGTAACAAAGATTTTTTTCACTAAGGCTTTTCATTTGAAAACACGTTGTTCAAAGTACACGGCTTGCCCCAAAAAAACAAAATTTATGCCAGTTACAGCCAAAGGACTTGAAGGAATCGTCGCCAACTCAACCAGCCTCAGTGATGTTCTCGGTGAAGAAGGCGTCCTGATTTACGCCGGTTACGACATCAACGAAATCGCCGGAAATGCCAGCTTTGAGGAGACGATCCATCTCCTCTGGCATGGAACACTTCCCAACCGCGCTCAACTCGAGGAGCTCTCGACAAAACTGCGTTCCTCACGAGAGTTGCCTCAACCAGTCGTAGATTTCCTTCGGTCCGCCCCAAAAAATGCAGGCCCGATGGATGTCATACGGACGGCTGTTTCGATGCTTGGACTTTACGACTCAAACCCGAAAGACGAGAGCCCCGAGGCAAACTACAAACGTTCGATCAGCATCACGGCGAAAATCAGTGTCATCACGGCCTACTACCACCGCGCACGTCAAGGTCTCGATTTTCCGACCGTTCGCACAGATCTTGGTGAAGCAGCCCACTTCCTCTATCTCGTCAATGGAACCGAGCCGAGCGCTGAAGCCGCTCGCACGCTCGATGTCGCGTATGTTCTCCATGCTGACCATGGCATGAACGCATCGACATTCTCTGCTCGTGTTACCATCGCCACGCTTTCGGACATGTATTCGGCCATCACATCGGCCATCGGAACACTCAAAGGCCCGCTCCACGGCGGCGCTAATGAAGGGGTCATTCACATGCTCCAAGAAATCGGCACCGAGGATAAGGTGGACGCTTGGGTGGAGTCCCAGCTCGAGCAGAAGAAAAAGATCATGGGTATCGGCCACCGGGTCTACAAAGTCCTCGACCCACGTGCTCCACATCTCCGTGAGATGGCCATTGTTCTGAGCAACCAGCTCGGCGAGCCGAAGTGGATTCGAATGAGTGAACGCATCGCCTCAATCATGAAGGAGCGGAAAGGCCTCAATGCAAATGTCGATTTCTATTCCGCCACAGTCTATTACTCGATGGGTATCCCGACGGACCTCTTCACACCCATTTTTGCCATAGCTCGCACGGCGGGGTGGACAGGGCACGTGATGGAGCAACTTGCCGATAACCGACTGTATCGTCCCTTGAGTGAGTACACAGGCCCCGCAGTTGGCAAAAAGTTCCAAGCGATTGACGGTCGTCCATGACCCCGCGCCTCATGGCGCGAGGGCTTCGCAGGTCGTTTCGCATTGGCGGAGCGTCGATTGAAGTTCTGCGTTCCATAGACATCGACATTGAGGCTGGCGAATCCGTGTTTCTCTGCGGCGCCAGCGGGGCCGGCAAGACCACGTTGCTCTACACCTTGGCCGGGCTGGAAACTCCCGAGGCTGGTACCGTACACTTTGAAGGCCATTCGCTCTATGACCTCTCAGGAAACGCTCTCGCTCGCCTGCGCAACAAACACATGGGCTTTGTTTTTCAATCTTACTTTCTTCTACCGGAGCTGACAG
>CANMQB010000169.1 GCA_947499885.1 Spartobacteria bacterium | reverse complement strand
AAAGCCCCATCTGGCAGCATCCGGGCATGGAAATCAAGGCTTCCAGCTTCAAACTCCGGGCCAACGCCCCGAAGGGCCAAAAGCGATTTCCTATCAGCCATAAGCTGCTCCCATTCCGCCAAATCCATCTCGATTACCACACATCGCCGCACATTCCCGATATTGGGCAACAATTTGATCGCGCGCACTGGCAAAAGACGCTTTTGGATGCCAGGGTCAACTCGATCACTCTCTTTTCCAAGTGCCACCACGGCTGGAGCTACCATCCGACAAAAGTCGGGAAAATGCACCCGCATCTGACATTCGACCTTCTGCGCGCCCAGTATGATGCCTGCAAGGAAATCGGCATCCAGGCTCCGATTTATCTGTCGGCAGGTGTGGATAATCTGGCGAGTTACGAGCATCCCGAGTGGAGGCAAATAACGGATGAGGGAAAATACCAGGGATGGGCGACAGGTGTCCTGCAGGCGGGATTCCACACGATGGATTTTCTCAGCCCTTATGTGGACTATCTCTGCGAGCAGATCCGCGAAGTCGTGGAGTTGTTTCCCGATTGCGATGGCATTTTTCTGGATATCATTGCGCAGGGGGCGGTTTGTAACCGATGGGGCATGGATTACATGCTGGCAAATGGCCTGGATCCCGAGAGCAAGGAGGATCGCGCGAAGGCGGTCGAAGCCGCATTGGAGAGATACTATCAAATGACGACCGCCGCATCCCTGAGCAAGCGCTCCGACATGCCTGTCCTCCACAACTCGGGCCATATTCAAAGGGGCCGCCGGGATCTTCTCCAATACTTCAGCCACCTGGAGCTGGAATCGTTGCCGACAGGAGGCTGGGGATACGACCACTTTCCGATGTCGGCCAAGTATGCGGGGAATCTGGGGCTGGACTTCCTCGGCATGACCGGAAAATTCCACACGACATGGGGGGAGTTCGGAGGATACAAGCACCCGAACGCCCTGAGCTACGAATGCGCCGCCATGCTGGCATTCAACTCAAAATGCAGCGTCGGTGACCAATTGCATCCGGACGGGAGGCTGGACGAATCGACCTACCGGAATATCGGAACCGCTTACCGTGAGGTGGAAGCCAAGGAACCCTGGTGTATCGGAGCAAAGGCGGTTTCTGATGTTGCGATCCTGTCGAGCGAGGCCGAGAACGGATCCCACGGGCAGAACGGTGCCGACGAGGGCGCAGTCCGCATTTTATTGGAGAGTCATGCGCTATTCGATGTCATCGATCGCGAGGAGAGCTTCGAGCGATACAAGCTTCTCATCCTCCCCGATGATATTCGGATCGACGAGGCTCTGAAAATCCGGCTCGATGCCTACATCAACCAGGGAGGAAAGATTCTCCTCACAGGGGAAAGCGGCTTGTGGAAGGATCGCGCGGAATTCGCCTTCGACATCGGCGCGAGCCATGAAGGCGCCAGCGGATTTTCACCAGACTTCATCCTTCCTGGCGCGGAATTGCGTCCCGATTTCGTAGATTCCCCGGTCGTCATGTATCTGCGCTCGCAGCGGATTCGAACGACAGCTGGGCAATCGCTGGGAGAAATCTACGATCCTTACTTCAACCGGACCTACCAGCATTTTTGCAGCCACCAGCATACTCCTCCTAACACGAAACCCTCTGGATTCGATTGCGGAGTCATCCATGGAAATATCGCCTATCTCGCGCATCCCGTCTTTTCGCTTTATCGAACTTACGGAGCCGTCGCCTACCGCTCTTATGTGGTGAAGGTGATTGATCGCCTTCTCGGCCCCGCAGCCACCTTGAAAACCAACCTGCCTTCGACGTCAAGGGTGTCCCTGAACTACCAGGCTGCCGAGCGGCGATACATCCTGCACCTGCTCTACGCCAACACCATCAGCCGGGGAGGATCCATGAATTTAAGCGGCGGGACGGTTTCAGCTTCCGGGCTCACGATTCAGGTCATCGAGGACCTTCTTCCCTTGAATGATATCAGCATCACATTGGCCAATCTGCCCCCGATCTCCCGCGCGACCCTTGAACCGCAGGGGCAGGAGGCGGACTTTATCCAGAAAGAGGGCGCGATCCATCTGCAACTGGACGGATTCACCTGCCACCAAATGATCGTGCTCCAGGAATCCTAAGCCAGTTATCTCCGTAAAAATAGCATAAAACTTATAAATCAAGGCATGCTTCAAGCGAGACACTCTGCTGCCGAGCGTTGCGAGTTTTGATGCAATCGCAAATAACCATCAAAAAAATACTCTTATGTCTAATAAGTGCCCGTTCCATCAACCAGTCCCTGAGGGGGGCGACCCCTTCAAGGCGGCACGCGAATGAGCTTATCAGGGAAGATCATGTTGGATTCATCCTCTCGAATGAGCGCCGACATACCCACGTAGGCGAGCGTGCCATTGGTGCGGCACATCAGCACAGGGTCGCGCTCCGAAGTCAGACTCAAACCCACCTGATCGCTCCTCCAACGAATATTGCTCCATCGAAAGGCCATGCGGGAAAAACCCGGGAGATCTATGGTTTTGCCGGAGAATCTTTTGCGCCCGCTTCCAGCATATACTTGGCCACCATTTGGAGTTTTTCCGGGCCGAGTATGGCAAATGAAGGCATTTGTTGGGAGCCCGCCCGCTTTTTTCCCGGAGCCGTTGCCCACCGCACAATCCCCTCGGGATTGCCCTTGTAGATCGCCGCGATCTCGATGAGAGACGGGCCAACCAGCACCTTGTCCCTGGCATGGCAACTTGCGCAGTTTTGAAAGACACGCTCCCCCGTCACCGGCATCACTATCTGGCCGGAGGCGAGCTTTTCGTTAAAGTCCGCAAGGTGAGCGGCGTACTCGACTGTCCGCTGACGGACCAGATCCTTGTGAAGCGCTAGGGCCGTCTCCCGATAAAGATGGCGTCCCGTTCCCATGGCCAGGACGATCACCGTGAATGTCACACAAATGGCAACATAGGCCCGGCCGATGCTTTCGTCCGGGGCCGCGATTTCGCGGCGAAGCATAAGCAGAACAACCAACCCCACTCCCGCGCCAGCCAGAACAACCGTGTAGAGCGGAGTGCTTAAACCGGCTTTCGGCAGGGTCAGAAGAAGCAACGGCCCGAAAATAAACTGCGCCGCCGTCACGCGAAATGCGATCTTGTACCCAACGCGCCGAAGCTCGGGGTGGGTGAATCCGGCCAGCTTTGCCAAGGGAAAACTTTTGCGTCCGAACCAGCCCGCAAAAAACAAGCCGGAAATGGCCAGGGAGGCGCAGAGAAAATGAAAGTAACGGGGGAAAACGTTTCCCACCATAAGGCTCGAAAAAAATCCGCGCACTTCGGCCCACTTCTCGGGGAACAACATGAGATTCACATTGCTTAGGAAGATGAACGGGATGAGCAAAAAGAGCAGCATAGACATGAAGCCGACGCCGAGATGGGCGATTTTCCATCCGCCCCTGCTCCACCTGTCCCAGGAATATTTGTGCAAATAGGCCAGAAGAAAGGCCGCTATGACCATCGGCACGATCAAAACCCAGGCATGGCCGGTAAGGGTGTTGGCAGTGTAGAACTGGATGGTATAAAGCAGGTTGATGCAAAGCAGGGGGCCAATGCCCAGCACAACGGCCGCGCTTTTGTTCACCGTAATGGTTTTGGTGATCCGGTGAGCCAGCAGGTCGAACTTCAGTTCGTTCCGCCGCCACCCCAGGAATTCGTAAATCATGGTCAGAATCGAAGATCCCACCGTGAGGTTGACGAAAAGGATGTGCAGCAGAAAGGAAAGAACGAGCATGACGGCAAGTGTCCACTCGGGAAGCGGAAGCGGCAGTTCGAGGTCTCGCGGGACCGGAAGGGACTGGGCAAGTGGCAGCATGGCAAAGAACACTAATTTTTCGTGGTGGTGACGCCGTTCAGGCGAAGGGGCAGTTCGGCGGAGACGGCATGAAGGGGGTTGACGTCAACTCCTGCGGCCTGGGCTCCTGCCAGGGGCTGCCGGTCCACCCGCAGACTTTGGATGTAGGCAACCAGCGCTGCCGCCTCTTTGTCGCTGCCGGGAAAAGGCGGCATATAGGGGCGGGAAACATGCATCGTACCGAGAAATGCTGTCATGGCTGCGGCATCCCATTCTCCCGGACCATACATGGTCGAAAACTTGCCGATCACGCCGTTCAGTCCATCGGTCGTGTGGCAGCGCGAACAGGAGATCGTAAAGACATCCTTCCCGGCGGAAACCATGTTGGCCTCCGTAATCTCGGAGGTTTTGACGTAGGTGGCATGTTTCAGCATGCCTTCATACTGCAGCATCGCCACCTCGTCTTTCCTAATGCCATTGGAATACATATAGTTGGAAATAATGAAGGGTTTACGGATGAATTCTCTTACGCGCTCAAAATGTCCCAGCAGCCATACGCTAAGGAATAGAGGCACGATCATGGCCCAACGCGGAAAACGCTTCGGCTCCAGAAACCCCCAGAAACCGAGCACAGCAAAGGACAGACCAGTGACGATGAGCAAAACCGTAAACTTTCCCTGCCATTGCACGAACTGCATGGTGAGAAGGGCCACGCCCGTGTTTTCCTTCATCGCCTGCGGGATGAACGCCAAGTAGAGGCACCCCGCGATTGCGCAGGCCAGTGTACTAAAGAGCGCCCAACGGCAGCAAAACGAAATAATCCATTCGCGCAGCCGTGTGCCATGTTTGGTGAAAAAATAGGCGCAGAAAAGCGCAAAAAATCCTGCCGCCATAAAGGCGTAAGTCGTGCGGAATGCCAGTTGCGGCAGATAGACCGGGTTGAAGAAGGCCGAAAGAAAGGTTCGTTTTTCCGTCCATCCGCCGGAATCCATCATAAACGCCAAAATGGCAACGATGAGCGCCATGGTGAACCAGGACATGATGGAAAGGGCGATGCCGAACTTGAGGTGCAGCCATTTCTTCGGGCCTTCCTGCCACCGCTTCCAGGTCAGGAAATAGATCATGATCAGGACCACCTCGGAGATGAAGACGAGCCACTCCGCGAACCATCCCCAGAAAAACACCCGTAGCAGGCTGCCGATGGCAAAGGGCGCGGCCAGCGATGTTACCAGCCAGATGCCCACGCCGGTCAGTGCGCCCACCGTGGTCGTGATGATGAAAACCACGAACGTAATTTTATAAGCGAGTTGATCCAGCTCCCGCCAATTCTTGCGGATGCCGATGTACTCCATCACACAGATCAGCGGATAGATGCCGACGGCCAAAGGGTGATTAATGAGCACATGCAAACCGGCGATGATGCCAATCAAAAGGCGCGTGCCCATGTGATCCATGACGAACGGCGGAAAATCCATTGAGGGAACCTGTCAGGTTTGAACCGCTTCGAGAATGCGGCAAAAAGCCGCATGGTCAAATCGAGCAACTCTGCGAATACTTGATCAACCACCGTTGCGAGGTGCCGCTCTACTACATCCCTTACCGCAGCTTGTGCGCACTGGGGAAAATGGAGAAAAATCACATAATATTTTTGGCCAAAATCCTCTCCTCTCGCTCTCACTCCCGCGCCTTCACCAGAGACCACCGAACCTCCCCGCCTCGCCCCACGAACTGTTCCGGCAACGCCCGCCGCAGCATCCAATCAACCCGCCGA
>CANMQB010000168.1 GCA_947499885.1 Spartobacteria bacterium | reverse complement strand
CGGCACATGTCGGGTGCCCAGAGTAGGTGAATCCATGAGCGAAGTAGCCGCCTTGAAAAACCGCCTCAGCAATTTCGTCGCTCACCATTGTAGCTCCCAATGGCAGATATCCGCTGGTGATACCTTTAGCCAAGGTGATGATGTCTGGATCAAGATTCCAGAGTGTACTTCCAAACCAATCGCCGAGTCGCCCGAAGGCCGTGATGACCTCGTCGGCGACGAAGAGAATATCGTTCTCCCTGAGTAATGCCCGGAGCTCGGTGAGATGGCCACTCGGTGGTGGGATAACTCCACCGGCGCCTTGAACTGGCTCGATGAACATGGCGGCTATCGTTTCAGGCCCCTCTTCTCGGATGGTACGGGCGGTTTCCTCAAGGCACCAGCGCCCGAAGTCCTCGGGTGATAACGGGGAATTGTATCCGTAGCGATGTGGACCGGGCACATGGATGAAGCCAGGGAGAGGCAAATCGAACGGCTCATAAACGGTAGGCAGGCCTGTCATACTGGAGGTGGCCAACGTGACTCCGTGGTAGGAATACGTACGGGATAGGATCTTTTTTTTGCCGGGCTGGCCTCGAAGTTTGTGGTAGGAGCGGATCAGCTTGAGAGCGGTTTCATTTGCCTCGGATCCCGAGTTTGAGAAAACCGTTCGATTCACCCGGGCGGGTGATTTCTTTGCGAGAAATTCTGCAACGCGAATGGGCGGTTCCGTCGTCGTATTGAAAAACGATGGATAGTACGGGAGTTTTTTCATCTGCTCCGCCACGGCGTCAACAATCGGGGAGCAGTTGTAGCCAACATTCACGCACCAAAGCCCCGCCAAGCCGTCTAGGAGTCTGCGATCATCTTCATCCACAAGATGGCATCCCGAGCCGGATTTGATGAGGTGGGTGCCAGGTTCGTGCATATCCCGATGATGTGTGAACGGATGGAGGTGAAAATGCCGGTCCAGATCGCGCAGGTTTTCAACTGAGGGGCTTGTGCTCATAATATGATCATAGCACCGAGGGAGCGGTGCTTCCACATTCAAAACTCCTTTTGCCTTTTGGAATTCAGGTTCGACTTGCCCGAGCATGTCGGCCACTTTGCAGTCATGAAATTTGTTGATGAGATTCGAATCCATGCAAAAGCAGGCGATGGAGGGAACGGCTGTTGCAGTTTCCGTAGGGAAAAGTTTGTTCCAAGGGGTGGGCCTGACGGTGGGGATGGTGGCAAGGGCGGTGATATTATTTTGGTGGCCGACCATGATGTGGACAGCTTGGTGGCTTTGTTTTTCGAGCCTTTGATCCGTTCCAAGCGCGGCGCTCATGGTAAGGGAAAAGACAAGCATGGCCGGAGTGCGGAGCATACCGTTCTTAAAGTTCCCATCGGCACGGTGATCTACAGGGCAGGTCAGTCTCAACGGGATGCGGTAGAGTCTGAGCCTATTGCAGATCTCTCCGAGCCCGGACAGCAATTCATCCTCTCCAAAGGTGGGGATGGTGGCAACGGGAATACCCATTTCAAGTCCTCCACGAATCGCGTTCCGCGCCAGTTTACCAGAGGTTATCCGGGCGAGGAGGGATGGTTCCTTTTTGAGCTGCGGACCATTGCTGACATCGGTTTGGTTGGCTATCCGAACGCTGGAAAATCGACGCTTCTTCGCGAACTCTCTGCGGCGAAGCCAAAGACAGCCGCTTATCCTTTCACCACGCTTCACCCATTGGTTGGCGTGATTGATCTCCCTGAATACGGACGTTCCACGATGGCAGATATTCCAGGGCTGATTGAGGGAGCACATGAAAACCGTGGCCTAGGGCATGAATTTCTGCGCCATATCGTTCGATGCAAATCGCTCTTCTTCGTCCTCGACATGGCGGGCAGTGAGGGGCGGAACCCGATTGATGACTACCAATCGCTTCGCAAGGAATTGCGTCTCTATGATCCCACGCTCACCGCGAAACCGGCTTGCATCATCGCCAATAAAATGGATCTACCAGTCTCTGATGAGAACTTGAAAGCGTTTAAAATTCGCTTTCCCAAGTTGAAGGTCATTCCCATCTCCGCTGAGATCGGGGAGGGGTTGGATAAGATTGTGCAGTATATCGCAAAAAAAGTCGCCCAGTAGCGAGTTTTTGACTCTGGGGTTTGAGCTGGAATGGCACTCAGTCTTCTCGCTCCCTTTGGCTGTGAGTGAGCCAGAGGGCGATGATAAAGACAATCAACAAGAGTGTGCCGAGTGCTGCTCCGAAGGGTTGATTCCTGCCTGAGGTGAATTGTTTAAAGATTACTTCTCCGATGGTGGGATTCGTGCCGCCTCCCATGAGCGTGGTTATGGCAAACATGGCTATTGAAGGCACAAAAACGAGCATCGCCCCGGCGGCAATTCCTGGACGGGTGAGGGGGATGATCACCTTTGAGAATGCTCGCAGGGGGCCCGCTCCAAGGTCGTATGCGGCCTCGATCATCGCATTGTCGAGTTTTTCCACGCTCGTGTAGATCGGCAGGATCATGAAGGGCAGAAAATTATAGACGAGTCCCAGAACAATGGCGAATGGTGAGTAGAGTATCGCCACGGGTTCTTCCAATATCCCGCAAGTGAGTAGAAGGCTGTTCAGAAGGCCTTCTTTGCTCAAAATATTGATCCACGCATAGGTTCGGATGAGAAAGCTCGTCCAGAAGGGAACCATAACGAGCATAAGCAGGATGCCCCGCCATCGCTCAGGGGCCCTCCCGATGAAATAGGCTGTGGGATAGCCAATCGCCATGCAGATGACTGTCGTCAGAAGCGCATAATACACCGACTCCAGCAGAATCTTGATCCAGACCCAGTCAAAGGCTCGGACGTAATTCTGAAGGTTAAAATTCCAGATGATGCGACCTAGGGGATCTCGCTCCGCAAAACTGATTAACGTCAGCATCGCCGTGGGGGCGACAACGAAAAGCAGGAGCCAGATGAGGAGCGGAGAAAGGATCAGCCACGCCACAAGGCCTGGAGCGCGGCGGTGCGCGCCCTTAGGAAGCTTTTCTCCTTTGGGCGCGGCAAATCCGATCATTTTATTGAGCCTTCAGCGTAGTGATGAGCTCCTCGATATCAGAGCCCTTGGTGCCGATATCTTTAAAAATCTGCATTTTTTTGATTTCATCTTCGCTTGGGAAACTCGCTGCGTTGTCGAGTTGCTTTTGAGTCATCAATTTCCGTGCAGCGAGATTGGGATTCAAATAGGGGAACTCTTCCGAGATTTGTTTACTGATCTCTGGGCGAAGGATGAAGTTTATGAATGCTTCGGCATTATCCACGTTCTTAGCGGTCTTAGGAATCGCAAGACTGTCGATGAATAGGTGTGTGCCCTCGGAGGGGATGACCCAACGGAACTTTTTGTTTTTGTTCAGGAGAATGGCGCCCTCTCCGCCCCACACTACGCCTATGGACGCATCGCCATTGAGGAGAGCGGTCTTTGGGCTATCCGAGTCATAGACCTTTATGAGAGGAATCCATTGCTGCAAGGTGGGTCGTATCTGTTTAAGGTTCTTATCTGTCACTTGGTTCACGCCGAATCCCTCTGACAAGAGAGCCCAGGCGACGATTTCTCTGGCATCATCCAGAACGACAATTTTGCCCTTGTTTTCGGGTTTAAAAACATCCGCAAACGAGCGGACTTCACCCTTAACGAGGTCGGTATTTACCACAATCCCGACAGTTCCCGCCATGTAGGGAATGCTGAATTTGTTGTCCGGGTCGAACGGCATATTAAGAAACTGGGGTGCGATATTTTTGAGGTTCGAGAGCTTGGCATGGTCGAGAGGATGGAGGAATTTATCCTTCACGAGTACTTCAACGACATATTCGCTGGGTTGAATGAGATCGTAGTCTCCCCCTCCCGCAGCAATTTTGGAGAGCATTTCCTCATTTGAGGCATAGTTTTCGACGGAGACCTTCACGCCCGTCTCTTTGGAAAACTGATCGATGATGTTTTGCGGAATGTATTCCGACCAGCAGTAGATATTCAGATTTTTTGTTGGAGCAGCGGACGCGAAGCCAAGGAACGCGAAGGCGGCGATGGTGGATAGGACTAGGGTTTTTGTTTTCATAGATTCTTCTTCTTTCCAATAAAATGGCCGGCAAGAGCAACGGCAAACGTCGCTGCGATAAAGATCGAGCTCAAGGCATTGAGTTGGGGATTGAGACCGACCTTTGCCATGCCGTACACCTTGAGCGGCAGAGTCTGGGATTGGGAACCGGTGGTGAACACGCTAACGATGTATTCATCGAGCGAGAGGGTGAAGGACATGAGAGCCCCAGACACAATCGCCGGCATCAAGAAGGGTAGGGTGATTTTCCAAAAGGATTGAAAAGGAGTTGCGCCAAGATCCATCGCCGCCTCCTCCTGCGACGGGTCCAAGCCTTGCAAGCGTGCCTGCACAGCCACCAGCACAAAGGGAAAACAAAACGTCGTATGCGCGATGATCATTGTTGTGAAGCCAAGAGGGATGTTCAGGAACTGCACGAAGAGAACCAAAAGGCTCACCCCCATTAGAACCTCAGGCATCACCATAGGAATAAAGATCAGCAGAGCTAATGCCCGTTGAAACGGGAATCGATAACGGTAAAGCATCCACGCTCCCAGTGTGCCAAGGAGGGTCGATAGCACGGTTGTCGCTGAGGCCACAACCAAGCTGTTCTGAAACGCTGCAAGCAAGACTTTGTTTGTCAGAAGTGCTTCGTACCATTTTGTGGAAAATCCCTCCCAGGAGAGATTCAACCGAGAGGAGTTGAACGAGAAGACCATCAACAAAACGATGGGAATATAAAGGAACGCCATCACCGCAATCGTCCAAGCTCCACAGAAGAGGCTATCAATTCGTACCAAAGCCGATCTCTTCGCAAAACCCAGTTCGGGCCCTGATCTAGGGGTGGAGAGCGGAGCAATCACGCAGGCACATGTCCCACAAATCCTAGTCAAAGTCCAGTAATGCAGAGGCGATTTTATTTTTTTGAACGAATCTGCAAACGCATGGTCTTACTTCAATGATGCGTACGTGTGTCTCAACAACCCCCCACGCATCAGAGAAAAATCCCAACTCCCAACTTTAAAAAAATACATACTATGGCATTTGAAGATAATGATAATGGTTTTCAGCTCTACCTCCGCGAAATCGGCGAGTATCCCCTCATCACGGTTGAGGAAGAGGTGAAACTTGCGCGCCGCATCAAGCGCGGCGACAAAGAGGCTCGGGCGATTATGATCCGCTCGAACCTGCGGCTTGTTGTAAAAATCGCGCGCGACTACAGCAATTTCGGTCTCCCGCTCCTTGACCTCATTTCTGAGGGCAATATCGGGCTCATGAAGGCCGTCGAACGATTTGATCCCAAAAAGGGCGGCAAATTGAGCACCTACGCAGCTTGGTGGATCAAACAATCTATCAAGCGCGCCCTCGCAAACCAAAGCAAGACGATCCGCCTTCCTGTCCATCTCGTGGATAAAATCGCAAAGCTGCGCCGCGTTTCCAACCAGATGACTGAGGAACTTGGTAGGGAACCCACTGATGAGGAACTCGCTGAAGAAGTCGGCATGGCGGCCTCAAAAGTCGGTGCCCTCAAAAGTGCTGCCATCCGTCCGACGTCTCTTGATCAACCAATCAACGATGAGGATTCCACCGCGCTCGGCGATATCATCGGTGACGAGGAGGCGTTAGATCCTTACGAGGCC
>CANMQB010000167.1 GCA_947499885.1 Spartobacteria bacterium | reverse complement strand
CAAAACCTCACAAAGCGCGTCGATTTTTTCGGGTTCCAGCGAGGGGTAGTTGCCGATGTAGAAGCCGTAGAAGTGGACATGTTCGACTTGGGGGTAGTTTTTGTATTCCTCGCCGAGCAGACGGCGGAGGTAGGGCTGGCGGAGTTGGTTGCCGCCGCCGGAGGTGCCGCGACGGAATTCCACGCCGCACTTCGCCATGGCGTCCATGCAGCGGTCGCGCAGGGCATCGTCAGGCTCGCGCAGGATGAGTGTGAACGCGTAGTTGCTGCTGCCCTCGCTCGCAAAGTCCGTGAAAAATTTTTTCGAGTCGAGTTGGCTGAGGAAGCGGTGGAGGTTGCGGGTGCGAGTTTCGTTATTGGCGTCGAGGCGTGGAAGCTGCGAGCGGCCCATCACGGCGTTGATCTCGGTGCTTCGCATGTTGTGCGAGGCGAAGGCGAAAATGAACGAGGGGTTGAGGTCCGGGCAATCGCGAGTGTAGCGGTCCCGGAGGGCTTCATCGCGGGTTTCGCGCACCATTCCGTGTGAGCGGGCGATGCGGCAGAATTCGTAAAACTCCGGATCGTCCGTGCAAACCATGCCGCCTTCGATGGTGCTCAAGTGGTGGGCGTAGTAGAATGAGAAGTTCGAGGCGAAGCCGAGGCTGCCGCATTTTTTTCCGCGCCAGGTCGCGCCGTGGGATTCGCACACATCCTCGATGATCGGGATGCCGCGCTCGGCGCAGACGGCGACGAGAGCTTCGTCGAGGGCGTTGTAGCCGAGGATGTGAGTAAGAAAAACGGCGCGGGTGCGGGGGGTGATTTTTTTGATCACTTCGGCACTGTCCATGCCGAGCGTGCGGGGATGGATGTCCGCAAACACAGGCTGGAAGCCGGCGAAGAGAACGCTGGCGATGTCGGAGACCCAGGTGAGTGGCGGCACGATGATCTCGCCGCCGCCTCGCAGTTCGCGCAGGGCCAGCATGGTGATTTCGTTCGCCGACGAGCCGGAGTTCACAAACACGCTGTGCTTCACGCCGAGCCACTCGCTCCACTCGCGCTCGAAGGCTTCGACATTTTTGGACTGCGTGAGAATGGGATCGTCCTGCTTGAGGAATTCGATCACGGCATCAAGGTCCGCGCGGGTGACATTGTTCCGCATCAGCGGCCAGTCGAGGGATGGATGGGTCATTGGAAAAAGAAGGGCTGTTTTATCTGGCATTATCTAAGTCGGAATAATCCTGCTCGGGATCGTAAAGGACGATCTGGCTGCCGGAGGGCTCGAAGTCGAATGGCACATGTAGAAAGCCCGGCAAAGCTTTTTTCACGGCCTCGTGACGGTCCGGTTCGGCAAAGAGCATCATGAATCCTCCACCACCCGCGCCGAGGAGCTTGCCGCCGAGTGCGCCTGCTTTTTTCGCCGCCGCGTAGGCCGCATCGATCTCGCTGGTGCTCACGGACTGGCTGAGCGAGCGTTTGATTTGCCAAGCCTCGTCGAGAATCCGACCGAAATCCCTCAGGTCACCCGACTCAAGGATTCCCAGAGCCTGATCCACCATGGCCATGAACCGCTTGATTCCATCTTCACGCGAGGCCAGCGATCCAACAAAGGTTGCCGCCACATCCGAAGAAAACCGCGAGAGGCCCGTAAAAAACAGCATGAGGTGGCCCTTGAATTCTGCCAAGCGCGCAGGAGGCAGGAGAACTGGTTGGACGGTGAAACTTCCATCCCTGAGAAACCGTATTGCATTAAAGCCTCCATAGGCCGCAGCGACTTGATCCTGTGAACCGACGGTTTCGCGGAGAATCTCCTGCTCAAGTAAAATGGCCTCACGGGCCAACTGCTCTTTGCTGCGCATGCGACCTTCAAGCGCATAAAGCGAATTCAGTATTCCCACTGCAAAAGCCGAACTCGAACCCATACCGCTGCGGGCAGGGAGATCACCATCGTGGTGGATTTCCAATCCGCGGGTCACTCCCAACTGCTCCAGCGCTCCGCGAACGGCAGGATGCTCAATCTCGGAAATATGACTCACCGTTTCAATCTTGGAATAAAGAATGCGAAATCTATGCTGAAAAAATGGCGGCAGATAGCGACAGGTGAGGTAGCAATATTTATCAATGGCCGTCGAGAGAACCGCCCCTCCATGCTCTCGGAACCACTCCGGATAGTCGGAACCACCACCGAAGAATGAAATACGAAATGGCGTGCGGGAAATGATCATGGGAAGAAATCGAAAAGTGCAGAATCGATAGTCAAGAATTCCATAGAGGAATATGTATCAGCGTAGCAGGGTGTTTCTGGTTTGGCTACATGCCACGCGGAGAATTTCCACCACGGGAGGAACTGTATTGAGCGGCAGTTCATCGGGAGAGAACCACCGCAGGTCGAGACTTTCGGAACTGGTGGTAAGGTTGCCCTGAATAGGCGAAGCCAAAAGCGCCGCGTCAACGAGCTGCCGAAGATCCCCGTTATCAGGATATCTCACGGTTCGGCGCCGAGGATCTGAGAAGAGGCCGAGAAATCCAGTAATCTCAACTTGCAATCCGGTCTCCTCTGCCACTTCGCGCAGTGCCGAAGTCATTATGCTTTCACCAGCATCTACGCGGCCTCCAGGTAGTCCCCACCATCCACAATCCGAGCGGCGTTCCATCAAGATGCGCCCGAGGTGATCGAAAATGAGAATGCAGGTTCCGAGCTTCACGGCGGCTTCCTTCATATCTGGGAAATCAGGAAACATACTGTGGGGCGAGATTTCCAATTGCCTGAAGAAATCTGCGGCAGCAGCGTAATCTTCAGGAATCCCAATATCGAGAAACGGCACATCCGTTGGAAAAACCTTCACTCGCCGTTCAAGAGTGAACGCCGGCAGAACCGCCCTCTCGAGGGAAAGAGGTTCCACGCGGAGAGACGCCAAAAGATTTTGTGAAACGAAATACACACCAGCATTAATGCTTCCTGGAGCAGGAGTATCGGATTTTTCTTTGAAGGAAATGAGGCGGCCATCGGAACCCCATTCCAGCGTGCCGTAGCGCGAGGCATTGGGCACCTGTGCAGCGGCAATGCAAAATTCCGAACCCTCTGCTGCTTCGGCGAAGGCCTTAAAATCCGCTTCGAACCAAGTGTCGCCATTCATGATCAGAACGCGCTCGCTTTGCAAAAACTTCTTGGCCAGCGCGAGCGCGCCTGCGGTGCCCATCGGCTCTTTTTCTATCGAATGGTGGACCGGCATCCCCATCCACTCGAAGCCGGTTTTTTCCTGAACAAAATCGGCCATGTAACCGCTGCAGAGCGTGACGGAGCGCGCACCACGAAGAGCAAGCATATCGAGCAGGTAGAATAAAAACGGCCTGCGAAGAACTGGCGCGAGCGGCTTCGGCACATCATCCACCACGCCGCGCAACCGCGTGCCAAGCCCGCCAACGAGGATGGCAACATCGATGCCGAAGAGAGGGAGCAGTTTCTGGTTAAGCATCCAATTGACTCAAATAGAAAAAAACGCGTAACGGGTAACCCTTACACATTCGCGTAGCTGCTGTTTTTTAGGATAGTGTAGCCTTTAATGAGCTCGCGGATTCCACGATCGAGCGTCCACTCCGGAGCCCAGCATGTGGAGAGAATGCGCTGGTTCGAAACGATGTAATCGCGCTTGTCGGGATCCTCGCCGATCGGGGCTTCGAGATACACAAACTTGGGCAGATGTTTTTGAATCACTGCGCAAAGTTCCAACTTGGTGAGATTGGCATCTTCCAAACCCACATTGTAAGCCCGTCCACGCATAGTCTCAAAATTTTCCAACCCATGCAAAAAGACGCGGGCCACATCGCGGATGTGGATGTAGTTCCGCTTGAAATGGCCCTCGAAGATGACCAGCGCGCGGTCGTTCACGGCGCGATAGACGAAGTCGTTCACGAGCAAGTCGAGCCGCATGCGGGGGGCCATGCCGAAGACGGTGGCGAGGCGAAAGCTGATGCTATTTTCCCTCTCCAGCACAGCCTGCTCGGCCTCAACCTTGCTGGTGCCATAGAGCGAGATGGGCTTGAGTGGCGATTCCTCGGTGCAATAAACGCCAGGTTGTCCGATGCCATACCCGCTGTTGGTCACAGGCATGAGAATCCGTTGCGAGGGCGAGGCGAGGCGGCACAACAAGCGCACGGCGTCACGGTTGATCGACACGGCACCGAGGCGGTCGCGCTCGCAAAGAGGTGCGCCAACGAGAGCGGCGAGCGGGATGGCGGCATCGTGGGTTTTCAGCAGATCGCCGATTAAACGCTCGTCCCGGCAATCGCCTCGCACAACCTCGAAGGAGTCCGAAGCACAACACTCCGCCAGAGAACTCTGGCGGAACATGAAACTGTCCAGCACCGTAACGGCATGCCCGGCCGCCAGGAGTTGGGGAACGAGGACTGAACCGAGATATCCGGCACCGCCGGTGACGAGGATTTTTTGCATGATTGACAAATCTTGATCTGCGGGGAGCTAATCCTATCGACAAATTTTAAGCAACAAGTTCCTGATATCTCCGATTGCTTCCGAAATATGCTGGATTTTTATAAATTCGTTGCAAGAAAGTAATAGCTGGCAATTTAGAAAAAAACTGGCGCGATTCTTGCTGTCTGCAAACCACTACATCTTGTGGTTTGTGAAAAATAAACCACAACATAGAGATTTCCTTTGACGAAATTTTGCCTGTGCAGTAAATCTTCATGCAGGAATTTCCGATGTCTTTGCGCCACTGCAAGGTAGCGTGACAGGTATGGAGGTTCTTAAAAATCCAAGCTTCGGCTTGGTTTAGAAAGGAGTATAAAATAAAATGACATCTACACCTATGTTGATCAAGCGCCTGCGCAAGCAGGAGGCGGCATGGACTGAGTTGGCGATGGAGGATAAGTTTGCGGGCATGACGCTCGAGGACTTCCGCTCCATTGTCACCGAAGTCGATGACGCCGTGAGCAACTTGGACAAATGCAACGCTCTCGTGAGCGCGGGAATCAAATCCCGTCGCGAAGCCGAGGAACGCGCTCGCAAAATGTCCAAGCGCCTCGCACTGTCCATCAAAAGCGACCCGAAGCACGGTGAAGACTCGGCATTGCTCCGCGCAAGCGGTTTCAAGCCGGAGTCCGAAATCCGCAACGGTCGCAAGACGGCCAGCAAACCGGTGGTCGCCCCAGCGGCGCTCCTCCAGTAGTCTTGAGAGTGCTCTCGGCTTATGCCGAAAAGCACTCCCAAGGGTTTAACATGCGGGGGAGTGGTCAAATCGCCCTAAGAAAGCAGACCACTTCCTAGCTATTCACTGAAACCTCAGCTCGGTCGGGAAACTAAAAAGTCCCGACCGATTTTTTTTTACGGAAAAAACGATAAGCTCTTACGGTGAGACTCCAAGCTGCAGACAATCCAAATTGTTTATTGCAGGATGGTGCATCGGAGCGCATGGATAACCCATCCCACTGGCGACCCCAGCACGTCAATAGTAAATTTTAATTTTTTTCTTGACAATTGGAGCCGTAATTTTCCACCACTAAAAGCACGGGGCTAACGGAGCAAGAAATGAAGCTGTGGGGTGGAGAATTGCCGCAGAAAAAAATTAAAATTTTTGGTATGGCACCACTACTGTCCGGTTATAAGTCAAACAGCTCAAGCTGGTTAGAATTCTGACCATTTAGGTTTTGAGATGCTGTTTTCATAAGCAATTCATTTAAAGGCATTTTTTCAAACGGGTGAACACTCAAAAT
>CANMQB010000166.1 GCA_947499885.1 Spartobacteria bacterium | reverse complement strand
ACCGGCGAGCGTCATTTTCAATGAATTCCAAGACACATTCACTCCCGAGCTTGTCGGTGGGAATGGAGATGTGAAGTATCACCTCGGCTACCAAACCACTCGCGAGCTACCCGGCGACCACAAGGTCGAGATTCGTCTGGCAGCGAATCCCAGCCATCTCGAGGCCGTTGATCCCGTCGTTGAAGGCAAGGCGCGAGCTCGCCAACGCATCCTCAACGACACAACCGAACGAAAAAAAGTCGTTCCGATCCTTGTGCACGGAGATGCGGCTTTTATCGGGCAGGGCATCGTTGCAGAGACATTCAACATGTCCCAACTCCAGGGCTACCGCACCGGTGGGACGATTCACATTGTGGTGAACAACCAAATCGGTTTCACCACGCTCCCGGCCGACTCGCGCTCTACGCCTTATTGCACCGACATGGCGAAGATGATCGACGCGCCGATTTTTCACGTGAATGGCGAGGATCCCCTCACTGTCGTCGAAATCGCAGAGATCGCTCTCGAGTTTCGTCAGAAATTCGGCCGCGACGTCGTACTCGACATCTACTGCTACCGCCGCCATGGCCACAACGAAACGGATGAGCCTGCCTTCACTCAGCCCGACCTCTACAATGTCATCAAGCGCCACCCGCTGGTGAGTTCAAAATTTGCCCAAGAAGCAGCGGCACTCGGCACCGTCTCCGAGGCAGAGGCTGCCGACATCAAAGCCAAACTCATCGCGAAATTGGAGTCCGCCCTCAACGAGGTGTCGAAGCCAAGCGAGAAGAAGACAAAGAAAAGCGCGCTGAGCGGCTCCACGGCGATCTTCCAACCACCCTACTCGCACGATCCCTGCAATACAGAAATCACGAAACGCACGCTCGATAAAATCGTCAAAGCCATCACCACCACTCCAGAAGGTTTCCATGTTGTCCAAAAAATCCAACGCACCGTGCTCGATCGGCGTTTGCAGGTGTGGAAGGACGGGGGGCCCTACGACTGGGGCCTTGCCGAGGCTCTTGCCTTTGGATCTCTACTTCTTGAGGGAACTCCGGTGCGCTTATCCGGCCAAGACAGCCGCCGTGGCACATTCAGCCACAGGAATTCCGTGCTTTACGATGAGAAGACCCGCGAACGCTACATCCCACTCAAAAATATCTCATCCAAGCAGGAAACCTTCTGCGTTTATAATAGTCCGCTCTCCGAATACGCCGTCCTGGGTTTTGACTACGGCTATTCGATGGATTTCCCATCCATGCTCTGCATCTGGGAGGCGCAATTTGGAGACTTCTCGAACGGCGCACAAATCATCATTGATCAATTCATCGCCTCGGCTGAATCAAAATGGGGTCGCCCCAGCTCGATTGTGATGCTCCTTCCTCACGGATATGAAGGGCAAGGCCCGGAGCACTCTAGCGCACGCTTGGAGCGTTTCCTTCAACTCTGTGCTCAAGAAAACCTGCAGGTCTGCAACCTCACAACCCCCGCACAATATTTCCACGTCCTGCGCCGCCAAATCCATCGAGGCTATCGCAAGCCCCTCGTGATTATGACACCCAAGAGCCTCCTTCGCTCCGAGGATGCGTCCTCACGCGTGGAGGATTTCACAAATGCCCGCTTCGAGGAAATCATCGACGACTCGGTGGTGAAAGACGCCAAGAAAGTGGACCGCGTCATTCTCTGTTCGGGGAAGGTTTATTACGATCTCCTGAAAGCCCGTGCCGAGGACAAATCCCGCTCCGCCACGGCTATCGTGCGCATCGAGCAACTCTACCCCCTCCACGACGACCGCCTGAAGGCCATTTTCAAGCGCTACCCAGCGGCCAAGCACATCGTCTGGTGCCAAGAGGAACCAAAAAACAATGGCGCGTGGACATTCATCGCCCCAAGGATTGCCGAAATTTGCGGTAGCATGCCCGCCTATGCCGGACGCCCAGAAAGTGCCAGCCCAGCCGCTGGATCTTCTGGAAAACACAAGGAACAACAAGCCTCACTTCTCAACCAAGCCTTCACGGCCTGATAACCTGCCCTTACCAATGAATATCGAAGTCAAAATACCGAGTGCCGGTGAATCCATCACATCCGGCGTTCTTTCCATCTGGCACAAAAAAAACGGCGAACGCGTATCCCGCGACGAGCTCCTATTTACCCTGGAAACCGATAAAGTTTCGCAGGAGGTCACTGCAGCAGACTCAGGAATTCTTCATACAAAGGTAGCTGAAGGCGATGAAGTCAAGATCGGCCAAGTTGTCGCAGAGATCGAGCCGATTGCCGCAGGTGTCACTGAGACTGCGCCTCCGGCTCCAGCTCCGGCCCCGGTCGAAGCGAAAGCCTCCGCTCCAGCGCCCGAGGCTCCGAAGCCCCCTGCGCCAACACCCGCCCCAAAAGCAGCCGCTCCAAAGGCCGAGTCTTCATCCACCGTAGGCGATTCCCGCGCCACACGCAAAAAACTCAGTCCGCTCCGCCGCAAAATCGCCACGCAACTCGTGATGGCCCAGCAGACCGCCGCCATTCTCACCACATTCAACGAGTGCGACATGAGCGCGATCATGGCGCTCCGTAAGGAACTCCAAGAGGACTTCAGCAAGAAGCATGGCGTCAAGCTTGGCTTCATGAGCTTTTTCATCAAGGCCGTCGTGGATGCCCTTCAAGCCATCCCCTCCATCAATTCCCGCATGGAAGGCGATGAATTGATCACCAACAATGCATATGATATTGGCGTTGCCGTCGGCACTGAGCGCGGCCTGATCGTTCCCGTTGTGAAAGACTGCGAAAAACTCACTTTCGCAGAAATCGAAACAAGCCTCTCTGGGTTCGCCACGAAAGCCCGCGAAGGCCGCATCTCGCTCGAAGACCTCTCGGGCGGAGTCTTCACGATCAGCAATGGTGGAGTCTATGGGTCTCTCCTGAGCACTCCGATCCTGAACCCTCCGCAGTCCGGCATCCTCGGCATGCACAAAATCCAAGATCGCGCCGTGGTTGTAAATGGCCAGATCGTCGCCCGCCCGATGATGTATCTCGCCCTCAGCTACGATCACCGCGTGGTGGACGGAAAAGAAGCCGTGACATTTCTAGTGCGAGTGAAAGATTGCATAGAAAATCCCGCACGACTCCTCCTCAGAGCATAATTCAAATACCATGAAAATAGCTCAGGAATTCCGTGAATTCATCTCCCGTGGAAATGTGATTGATCTCGCTGTCGGCGTCATCATCGGCGCTGCCTTTGGGAAAATTGTCAACAGTCTTGTTTCAGACATCATCATGCCGCCAATCGGGGCTGTGCTCAAGGGCGTAAACTTCAGCAACCTGTACTTTGCGATTGATGGCAAGACCTATGAGACATTGGCAAAAGCCAAGGAGTCAGGAGCTCCAGTCGTCACCTACGGACTCTTTATCAACCAGATCATCGAATTTTTTATCATTGCCGCCTGCGTCTTTGTGCTGGTGAAAATCGTGAACCAGATCAAACGCGCGCCAGCACCGGCATCCGCCGAACCGCCCGCACCCTCACGCAGCGAGGTTCTTCTCGAAGAAATTCGAGACGCCTTGAAAAAATAAATCCGCTCGCTTACGGACGGTTTCACATTTTCCAAAGAATGCGATTGCATTCCGCGGCAACTCGAATCACTATCAATCATTAATTTTAATTTATGAGCCAGCATCCCAGTCTGAAAGGCAAGAGCAGCATCTCCGCACGCCGCAGTGTCCTGAAACGTTTTGAACGCGTTGAACTCCTCCGCAAGCGCGGCCAGTTCAAAGACGGTCAAAGCGTCATGGGCCTTCCAAAAACCAAACCCGAGGATTAATTCCTCGCTCTCCGTGCGGCTCAACAGATTTTTGGCCGCAGCCGGTCTTGGCTCCAGGCGTTCGTGCGATCAACTCATCTCCTCTGGGGCTGTTGTGATCAATGGCACACGCATTGAAAATCTTGCGACGCAAGTCCGAGATGACGACGATGTGCGAGTCAATGGACGCCGCATCCATGCGGCTACACCAGTCACGCTTCTTCTTCACAAACCAAAGGGTCTGGTCGTGACGCGCTCCGACGAGCGTGGTCGCCGCACGGTTTACGATCTCCTGCCTCCCGAATATTTCACGCTCTTCCATGTCGGTCGCCTCGATAAGGAAAGTGAGGGCCTCCTCCTCATGACTAACGACGGCGCACTGGCTCAGAAGCTCACACACCCAAGCCATACGATCGACAAGGAATACGAGGTCACACTCGACAAGGCCTTCAATCCCGCACACGAGGAAAAACTCCTGAAAGGATTTCACATCGAAGGAGGTCGCGCGAAGTTTGAACGCGTGCGGATGCTCGCCCCCAAGGTCATTCAGGTCACCCTTCGCCAAGGCATAAAACGCCAAATCCGTCTCATGCTCTATGAGATGGGATACGAGGTGGCACGCCTCCGCCGCACGCGCATCGGCGCCCTCACCGATTACCGCCTCCCGCCCGGAGCCTGCCGCAGACTCACGGAGAAAGAAACCTCCTTGCTCGTCGCCAAATCAGCGAGCAAACCCGCAAGCAAACCCACGAGCGAATCGCCTCGTACAAAACCTGCTTTTCATGACCGCCCGAAGCCAGCACGCCGAAGATGAAGCGCTCATGCGCGCCGCTCTCAGTGAGGCTTGCAAAGGCATAGGGAAAACCGGTGCCAATCCCGCAGTCGGTGCCGTCATTTCCAAAAACGACAAAATCCTCTCTCGCGGCTGGCATCGCGGTGAGGGAGAACCCCACGCCGAAATTGAGGCGCTGAGGAGCCTCAAAAATCCCAAGCTCGCCAAAGGTGCCACCCTCCATGTCACTCTGGAGCCTTGCTCCACGCATGGCCTCACCCCACCCTGCACTGCCGCAATCGTTGAAGCCGGTTTCGCACGCGTGGTCTTCGGAGCCACCGACCCCAACCCCAAGCACGCCGGACGCGCCGTAAATATTCTCACATCCGCTGGTATCCAGGTGCTCTGTGGCATTCTCGCCGAGGAATGCACCCTCATCAACCGCCCTTGGAACAAATGGATCGCCACCGGCCTGCCCTATGTCACAGCCAAAGCAGGCATGAGCCTTGATGGCCGCATCACCTCCCCACCCGACCGGCGATGGATCACTTCCCAAGCCGCTCGCCGCGATGCCATGTACCTCCGCGCCGAATGCGGTGCGATCCTCGTAGGCGCTGAAACCGTCCGCACCGACAACCCTCGCCTCACAATTCGAGGTCTGCGAGTCAAAGCTCAACCCCTCCGCGTCGTCTGGTCACGCTCTGGAAAGATCCCAAGCGATTGCCATCTCCTCACCGACGAACACCGCAACCTCACCCTTGTGTACAAGGCCACTTCGCTCCCCAAGATTCTTGAAGACCTCGGCAAGCGCGGAGTCCAGCATGTCCTCATCGAAGGCGGCGGAAAAACACTCGGCGAAGCCCTCGACCGAGGCCTCATCGACCGCATCGTTTTCTACATCGCCCCTGTTCTCCTCGGCGGCCCCACCCCAGCCATAGGAGGACTAGGTGCCTCCAACAACGCATCCGCACCCCGCCTCAAAAATTCCTCCTTCTGCCAAATCGGACCCGACCTGCGAGTAGAAGGAGAAGTCGCATACGAACCAAATTTCGCATTGGCACCAGACCCGCTCTGTGGCAAGTTGCCTAGCCTCACGCCGACGTAGCACAGTGGTAGTGCAATCGATTCGTAATCGATAGGTCACGAGTTCGAGTCTCGTCGTCGGCTCCCCCTCTCATTCAAAAGGTTACAACT
>CANMQB010000165.1 GCA_947499885.1 Spartobacteria bacterium | reverse complement strand
TTAAGAAGAATTTGCAAAAATTTCGATTGCTAGTTTAAAAGTAATAGCCTTTAGGTTATCTCTCGACCCAAGGGCGCTGTCCCTGGCGCTTGTAAAACTCGCTCCACGGAGACTAAAAATTTCCTTTCACCATAACTCATGACAAACTCACCTCCGCCCAGTCTGGCACAGGCTCTAGATATCCATTCCCGTTTTGCTGTGGAACTGGCTTTCGTTGTACCAGGTGAGAAAACCGGGTTGCTTCCCATCAACAGCTTCTTCATGGATCTTGAAGATCTGTTGAATCAGGATGTGCCTGAACCAGTTTCTCAAAGTATTGCCGTTGGGCGTGACTGGATGAACGAGACGTTTGATGGCTCCGGAACATTTTCTGAAAAAACCATTAAATTGCTCAATGACTGGCACGGATGGTTCGGAGAAGCGCTTGCCGCTTGGGGCCAAGGCAAGCCCCTCCCCGCACATCCCGAGGCTTGGGCATCGGGAGAAGCGATTCCTGTTGCCGAAATAGCTACACGTGCCCCAATGAAAGAAGCCGAGCCAGCACCTGCTGAGGAGGTATCGATCACGCAAGAAAAAGCCATCGTTCTGAATCTGAAGGACGATGCAGAGCTATTGCATGAATTCCACGGAGAGTCTGTCGAACTCCTGCAGAATATCGAACAGGGTTTGCTAGTCCTAGAGGATAATCCCAGCGACTCGGGAACCATCAACTCGATCTTCCGTGCCTTCCACACCTTTAAGGGGGCCGCAGGGTTTCTTCGTCTCCTTGCCCTTCAAGATTTGGCGCATGACCTCGAGTCCCTCCTAGATGCCGCTCGCCAGTCGAAAATCCGGATCACCACGCCGATTATCAACATCATTCTCGCCGGTTCGGATGCCCTCAAGAACTACACCTTCCAAATTGGGCTCCAACTCAAGGGCACCAACGCTGGCAAACCCATCGTCGTGCCTACCAGTGAGCTCATTCTCCGGGTCAAGGCGGCGCTGCGTGGTGAGCTACCACCAGAGCCAGCGAAAGAGGAACCTGCGCCTGCGCTTCAAGCCCCTGTTGTTGAGCCTCTGGTGAAAGAAGCCCCCGCCGCCAAGGCTCAGCCGGCCGAAACCGCGCTCGAAGTGGTTACTTCCAAAGAGACAAAGCCAAGTTCGATCGCCGTCAATGTCACCCACCTGAATCCGACTCCCACGCCTGCCAAGGAACCCACTGCGATCAAAGATCAGAGTTCCGGATTTGTGAAGCTCGACACCACCAAACTCGACGCCCTCATCGATCTTGTCGGCGAGTTGGTGATTGCGCAATCCATGGTGATGCAGGATCCAGATGTTCAAAACCTCGAAAGCCGCACACTCGCCCGCAGCCTGCGCCAGCTCAGCCGTACCACTTCCGAACTCCAACGCAACGCCATGTCCCTCCGCATGGTTCCCGTGCGTGCCACTTTTCAGAAGATGACCCGACTCGTCCGGGATATTGGGGCACAGCAAAAAAAACAAGTCCAGCTCATCCTCGACGGAGAAGAGACGGAACTCGATCGCAATATCGTTGAAAAACTCGGCGATCCTCTCGTGCACATGATCCGCAACGCCGTAGATCATGGCATTGAATCTCCCGCAGACCGCATGGCGAGCGGCAAGCCGGCCCTCGGCACGGTGCGCCTCTCCGCATCCCACCAACGCGGAGGCATTCTCATTCGCATTCAAGATGATGGCAAAGGGCTGAATGCCGAAAAAATCCGCGCCAAAGGAATTGAAAAGGGACTCATCGCGCCGAACGATGAACTCACCGAATCGGAAGTCTATGGCCTCATTTTCATGCCCGGCTTTTCAACCGCCGACGCCATCACGGACCTCTCAGGTCGAGGCGTTGGCATGGATGTTGTCAAAAGAAACATCGAAGGACTTCGTGGTAAGGTCGAAATCCAATCTGTGCTTGGTAAAGGCTCCACATTCAATATCCTGCTGCCACTCACTCTCGCCATCATCGACGGCCTGCTCGTCGGAGTGGGCAATGACCGCTACATCATTCCGACAATGTCCGTGCGCGAATCCTTCCGTCCCAAGCCCGGCATGGTCACCACAATCCACGAACGCGGGGGCATGGTCAGTGTGCGTGGCAAGCAGACGCCCGTCCTTCGCTTGGGTCAATTTTTAGGCACTGCCGGCATCAAAGCGAGAACTGATGAAGAGGGGATCATTATAGTCGTCGAATCGGGCGACTCCATGCGCGGCATTCTTGTCGATGAACTCATTGGCAAGCAGGAAGTCGTCATCAAAAGCATGGGCGAAACATTCAAAGATCAAAATCTTCTGGCAGGAGCCGCAGTGCTTGGTGACGGTTCCGTCGGTCTCATCCTCGATGTTGACACCCTCGTAAAACTCTAAAAAACCTTTCCGCAGCGCATCCATCCATAAAAAACCTAAGAAACGATGAGCATACTTGCTACCACAGATAACAAAACGAAAACCGGCCGCTACTTAACATTTAGCCTTGGGCAAGAATCCTATGGGATTCCTGTGCTGAATGTTCGTGAAATCATTCGCCTTTGCGCGATTACACCAGTTCCAAGAATGCCCACCCACATCAAGGGCGTCATTAACTTGAGAGGCACAGTCATCGCCGTTCTCGACTTGCGCGCCAAATTTCAACTCTCTGTGGGAGATTACAGCGACCGCGCCTGCATCATCGTCGTTCAACTCAACGGACCAGACGGGAGCAAAAACCTCATGGGGGCCATAGTGGATGCCGTAGAAGAAGTGGTCCAACTCAGCGATGATACGATCGAGCCTCCACCTGATTTTGGCGGGGCTCCAGACACCCAGTATATCATGGGCGTCACCACATCCACAGGCTCCGTAAAAACCCTCTTGGATATCGAGAAGATTTTCCTCGATGACGCATCCATTACCCGCTCACTTCCTGAAGGTTCTGCCCGCGATACAAGCCTCCTCGGGCACGGCAAATAATTCTTAGGACAAATCAAAAAATAACAATAAAAACATGAACATCAATAATTGGACCATCGGACGCCGGATCGTGACCGGCTTCGCCACCCTGCTGATTATCACGCTGGCCCTTGGCGGATTCGCCTTGAACCGATCTATGGGCTTGAAGCAAAATATTTTCGACTTGGGAGGCAATACCATGCCCAGCCTCAACCTGCAGGCCGCCATCACGAATGCCGTCCAAGACAAGATGATAGCCATTCAGCAGCTCAACGATACGCTCACTCCTGAGCGCCGTGCTGAACTCATGAAGAGCCTTGCTGAAGCCTCAGCCAGAGCCCTCGAGGAATTAAAAAAATATGAACCTCTTCTCTCCGATGCGAAAGATAAAGCTCTCTGGACAGAGGCCGTCAAAGCCAATGAGGAATTCACAGTCGAGATTCAAAAAACGGTGGAACTCTTTTCTGCCAACGACCCCGCCGCTCTCTCAAAGCAACTCCAAAGCGTTCTCGATCCGGCGTATGAGCGTGCTATCAAAGCCGTTGATGCCAATTTGCAATATAACATCGAGCTGGGCCAGGCCGCTGCAGAGAGTGGTGAAGCTAATGCCGATTCAGCCATTCTTTACATCTCAATCGCTCTCGCAATTGCCATAGTGTTCGCCCTGTTCATTGCTTGGCAAGTCACAAGCTCCACCAACAAAGCCCTAAAAGCCCTCGCCGCCAATCTCGATCGCGGCGCACTGCAAACCGCCTCCGCTGCCCGCCAAGTCTCGATGTCCAGCAACCAACTTTCCTCGGGAGCAAGCGAACAAGCCTCCTCCGTGGAGGAGACAAGCACGGCTTTGGAAGAGATGTCCAGCATGATCCGCTCAACCTCCGACAATGCACAAAAGGCAAAGTCCCTCGCCAGCGAAGCTCGTTCCGAAGCAGAGACTGGAACAAGCATCATGGACGAGATGATGCAGGCGATGAAAGCGATCGATACCTCAAGCGCCGAGGTAGCCAAGATCGTGAAAAACATCGATGAGATCGCCTTCCAAACAAATATCCTTGCGCTCAATGCTGCGGTGGAAGCCGCGCGTGCCGGCGAGGCAGGAGCAGGGTTCGCCGTCGTCGCCGACGAAGTTCGCTCCCTGGCCCAGCGCAGTGCTGCCGCCGCCAAGGAAACCGCTGAGAAAATCGAGGCCGCTATTGCCAACAGCCGCAGCGGCTCGGTTTGCTCGACCAAAGTCGGTGAATCCCTGAAACTCATCGCGGAAAAGGTTTCTTCCACAGATTCTCTCGTCGCGGATATTGCAAATGCAGCCTCAGAGCAAGCCCAAGGCATCCAACAAATCAACAATGCGATGGGCCAAATGGATAAAGTCACCCAGAGCAACGCTGCCAGCGCTGAAGAAAGCGCCAGCGCTGCCGAAGAACTCGACTCCCAAGCTGAGACCATGAAAGATCTGGTCGGCCAACTCCACAAGCTGGTCGGAGGCGGATCAAGCCTTGGGGAGGAACCCATCGCACAAAATCGCACAAAGCCATCTCACCAGAGCAGCGCGAGCCACTTCTCGCGACCTGCAGGCAAAGCGTCACGCTCGATCCCGATGCCAGAAGACAAGGGTGGGAGTGATGACTTCCGCAATTTCTGATAAACTCAGCTTGCCTCTACGATGAGTTCCTCTCAGGAAGCGCCCCTGTCGGCGGAAGCCTACAGGTTCATCGTGGATTTGATCTATCGTCACAGCCGCATCAAACTCGGCAGTGACAAACAAGCCCTGCTCTCGAGTCGCCTAACAAAGCGACTCCGGAGCATTGGCTTGAGTTCGTTTGACGAATACTGCGCTGTCTTGCGATCTCCCCAATCGCAAGACGAGATCGAAGAACTCCTGGACCTCATCTCGACAAACCACACGAGGTTCTACCGAGAGCCAGATCATTTCGATTACCTCATCGCTAAGATCCTCCCGCCACTGATTCCAACACTCATAGCCCGTCACTCCCCGCTGCGCGTCTGGTCAGCAGCCTCCTCCTCCGGCGAGGAACCCTATACCCTCGCCATCGTGCTTTCGGAATTCCTCCGTGCTTTTCCTGCGGTGGATTGGCAGATTTGCGCATCGGATATTTCCAAACGTGTCCTCACTGCGGCGAGGCAGGGCGTTTACCGCATGGATGCCGTGGAACCTGTGCCCCCAGACTTGCTGAAACGCTACTTCCAAAAGGGCTTCGGTGCTCAAGAGGGCAAATGCCGCGTCCGGAGTGAACTGCGCGACAAAGTGCGCTACGAGCGGATCAACCTCTTCCAGCATGAATACCCAATACCCCTGCAACAGCATGTCATTTTTTGCCGCAATGTGATGATTTATTTTGATATCCAATCGCGCGAGCAAGCCGTAAAGCGCATCAGCCACTACCTAGCCCCTGGCGGTTTCCTCATTGTCGGTCACTCCGAAAGCCTCATGGGAATCCACCACGGACTCAAATCCATCCAGCAAGGAATTTACCAAAAACCATGATCACAGGAAAAAAAATTCGCGTGCTGGTAGTGGATGACTCAGCTCTGGCGAGACGCGCCATCATGACCGCACTCTCCAGCGATCCGGAGCTCGAAATCGTCGGCGGCGCAGAGGATCCCTATGTGGCCCGCGAAAAAATTCTTGAGCTTGAGCCCGATGTCATCACCCTAGACCTCGAAATGCCTCGCATGGACGGGCTCACATTTCTCAAAATCCTCCAAGAACACCATCCGATCCCCGTGGTCGTGATCAGCTCTCTTACCCAAGCAGGTTCTGCCAAAGCGATGGAGGCCATGAACGCCGGGGCTATGGATGTGATCGGTAAACCAAATGGTAACAGCAATATGCTGCATATCTCG
>CANMQB010000164.1 GCA_947499885.1 Spartobacteria bacterium | reverse complement strand
TACTCACTTTGCACCCTCCAAATGGGGTTCCACGGACTTCTTATCGAAGCATTGTATGGCCAGCATTGTGAAAATGGCAGCGGCTAAAATCCAAAGCGAACCCGATTCCCAGCTCACGGTTCCCAGAGTGCGAAGTTTGACGACAGATACCACACAGGCAATCGCAAAAACGGGAAGCAAATTCCAGTCTTCGAGAGATTCAGCAAATCGGAAAGCGGCTTTCAGGAAAGGCGGGTGGATCCGAAAAATCCAACTCGCAGAGACGTAAGTGAGCGCCAGCAGGTAGACGAAGGGAGCGAATATGGCAGAAAAAAAGACGATGGCTCCCAGAGGTTCGAAACCCTCATTCCAAAGCGCCTCGACACCCGTGATGATTAAGTTTTCCTGGGAGTTTCCAGCCACAGTAAAAATCAAAATGGGATTCATATTAGCAGGAATCAGAGTAATCAAAGCCGCCATCGAAAAAGCCAATGCGGCAGGCATCGTGCGCCCAGGTTGGGACGTCTTCACCGTCTCACCGCACCGCCCACAGCAAAGAAATTCGTGAGCTCTCAACGCCCGGTCACGGAATGGAGCATGACACCGCGGGCACTGAAACCAGTCGGACTCTTGAGAAAGAGATGAAGATTCTGACGAGTTCATCAACGATCACTGAAATGAGAAATCCATTTTTTCAAATGCCAAATGCCAAGCGAACAAGTTATCGCGGAAAAATCCCCAGAAAGTTTCTCACGCGGGCGATCTCGGGCAGCAAGAAGCCCTTCGATGTCCAAAGTCCACTGGAGCTGCCGCCGTCCAGATTAATCGCAGTCCTTGGCTTCCACGTGTCGAGGACCGATGGCAGGGCAAGGATGCGAGCAGCGTCAGCCAGAGTGACGGAAGACATGTAAATGAGAGCCGTCTCACCGCGTGCGCCCTTGGCTAGGATTGTTCGACGGGCGATACGCAGATCATTCAGACCAGGAACAATGCACCCACCTTCCACCAGCATGGGACCACATTGAAGAGCCTGAGGAAGCGGTGATTTAGCGGGCGCGTATTCGCCGGAGCGCAAAATGACAACACGCCCATCGGGCATCACTGCGACTAAACCGCTGAGCAGCTTAGCAGTTTCGAAGCCGTGGAGCGTTTTGCCATCCGACACGACCAAACCAACCGGCCGATAATCCTTGTGAAAATAACCGCCGTTGACCCCGCCAATGGCCTTGGCGTGAGACAAAGTGTTGGCAAGCGTGGCACTACCCGGCGATGGACTATCGACCACACGGAGGGTGTGGTTTTTGTCATTAAAACAAAGCGCTGTGACCCGTGCGGTCTGATTCCCATTCACGCAACGCGTCTCGATGAGCTCGACCTCCGGGGCAGGCTCTCCGAGGCCGGATGCAGAAACGACATTCCAATCCGCCGCTAGCGTGAGGATTGTGAACGACAGAGCGGCGTGGAACGCTAAAACAACACCCCACGGCCGAGTAACAACGGCTGCGGGGACAGGAGATCTGCGAGTGAATGGGTCGGAATTTTCAGCGTTCAATTTTGTTACTCGTCCTTTGCAGAGCTCAGGCGCGTGAGCACGCTGAGATCCTCAAGCGTGGTTGTATCGCCAGTGATTTGAACTCCAGCGGCAACCTGTTTGAGAAGGCGACGCATAATTTTTCCACTGCGCGTTTTTGGCAAAGCCTCGGTGAAACGAATTTCATCGGGTTTGGCAATTGGACCAATTGCTTTTCCGACGTGATTACGAATCTCGGCAGACAGTTGCTTCGAGGCAATGTGACCTTCCCGCAAGGTGACGAATGCCACCACTCCTTGGCCCTTGATCTCATCGGGGCGACCCACAACAGCCGCCTCAGCAACGGAGGGATGTCCCACCAAGGCACTCTCAACCTCGGCTGTTCCGAGGCGATGACCGGCGACATTGAGAACATCGTCGATGCGACCAACGATCCAAAAATAACCGTCCTTATCGCGCCGGGCGCCATCACCCGTAAAATAGGCGCCCTTGACCTCCGACCAGTACTGTTTTTTGTAACGCGGCTTGTCGCGATAAATCGTGCGAAGCATAGCCGGCCAGGGCTTGCGGATGACGAGTTTGCCACCTTCGCCATGCGGGACCTCATTGCCAGCGTCGTCAACAATAGCTGCATCAATTCCAAAAAAAGGAAGTGTCGCTGTGCCCGGCTTGAGTGGAGTGGCCCCAGGCAAGGGCGAAATAAGAATCATACCAGTCTCGGTTTGCCACCATGTATCAACGATCGGACAGCGCTCGGCACCGATGTTTTTGTGATACCACATCCAGGCTTCAGGATTGATGGGTTCTCCCACACTGCCGAGAAGCCGGAGCGAGGAAAGATCGTGCTTTTTAGGCCACTCGTCGCCCCATTTCATGAAAGCACGAATGGCGGTAGGAGCAGTGTAGAGAATCGTGACGCCGAGTTCCTCGATGATTTTCCAAAAACGGTCCGGTTCAGGCCAGTTAGGAGCTCCCTCGTAAAGCACGCAAGTGGCGCCACTGGCGAGAGGCCCGTAAACAAGATAGCTGTGGCCAGTAATCCAACCCACATCGGCAGTGCACCAGTAAACGTCCTCTTCTTTGAGATCGAAAACATATTTGGTCGTAGCAGCAACGCCTGTCATGTAGCCGCCCGTGGTGTGGAGAATTCCCTTCGGCTTCCCAGTGGACCCGCTTGTGTAAAGGATGAAGAGCGGGTGCTCGCTATCGAGCGCAATCGCTGGGCAGTTGGCATCCACGTATTCTGCCTCGCGGTGCCACCAAACGTCGCGACCCTCCTCGATATGGACATCAATCGTGGTGCGCTTGGCTACGATGACACGCTTGACCTCAGAATTGCCCTGCAAGGCATGGTCCACATTCTGCTTGAGAGTGACGCATTGTCCGCGGCGATAACCGGCATCGGCTGTGACAACAATTTTTGCGCCGCTGTCAGCAAGGCGATCCTTGATACTCTCGCTACTGAATCCACCAAAGACGACCGTGTGGACTGCCCCGATGCGTGCACAGGCGAGCATGGCAATGACTGCCTCGGGAATGAGCGGCATGTAAATCAAAACCCTGTCACCCATTTTGACACCATTGCGTTTGAGAACATTCCCAAAGATACAAACTTCACGGTGAAGTTGGTGGTAAGTGAGCGTGCGGCGCTCACCGGGTTCCCCTTCCCAAATGATGGCGGCTTTGTTACGTCGAGGCCCATTCAGGTGTCGGTCGAGGCAATTTTCGGAGGCGTTCAATTGCCCGCCGACAAACCACTCGGCAAAGGGAGATTTCCAATCCAAAACCTTTTTCCACTTCTTCTGCCATAGCAAATCGGATGCCTCGCGCGCCCAGAATTTTTCGGGATTCTTCAGCGATTCGGCATGGAGCTTTTTGTAGTCAGCCAAACTTTTCACCGCAGCTTTTTTTGAAAAGGCGGCGGATGGCTTGAAGATGCGTTTTTCTTGGAGATGGGATTCAATATTATTAGCCATAGGGGTTGAGCACCAGTTAAGTCAGATCGGCCGTGTTTTGGCAACACACCAGCGAAATCACTTCTTGCCAAAATGGCCTAAGGAAGGGGTAGTGTGGAGTTGTGTTTCAAGTGATTTTCAATCAAATCAGCGCTGGAGAGATGGCGGCGCTGCCAAAAGATTTGCAGTTGGACCTACTCGCCGAATTTCAGTTTCTTCCGGGTGACCTGGAGATGCCTGAAGATGATAAATTCGGCAAGGTCTCCCGCGATGGACGCTCCTTGCTCCGCTATCGTGCACGAGATTATCGAATCTATTTTGAAAAACACCCCGAGGGCCTATTGATCCACCGAGTGCTGCATAAAAACACAATCAGGGATTTTCTTTTCCGATCGAATCTTCCGATCGATGAAGAAGACGGCGAGGTCTCGAAAATAAATGATTTCTGGTCACTCATCCACGAAGCTGAGGAGTCAAGGAAGTGAATTTTTTCCAGGACGAGGCAGAGCGGAGAAGGGAATTTCCGGTTGTTGAGAACGGGATTTTTCTCGGACATGCGGGTGTCACCATTCTGCCTCGGCGCGCGGCAGACGCAATCAAAGGATACGCAGAAGCAAGTTGCCACAGGCATCAAGAGTTCGGAGAGGTTTTAAGGGACGTAGCCCTCACCCGCTCACTTTGCGCGACACTGATCGGCGCAAACCCCGATGAAATCGCTCTTCTCGGCCCGACATCCCTTGGGTTGAGCCTATTTGCAAACGGACTTGATTGGCGACCCGGCGACGAAGTTCTTTATTATGCGGACGACTATCCAGCGAATGTTTACCCTTGGGCAGACCTTGTTTCACGAGGCGTTGCAACCAAGGAACTGCGCCCGAAAGTGGCCGGAGACATCACTCCTGAATCGATTGAAGCGGCTTTGAGCCCTCGTACGAAATTGGTGGCGTTGGCTTCGTGTCACTACCTGAGCGGTCGTAGAATTGATGTTGGTGCCATCGGCCGGATGCTGAGGTCGAAAGGGATATTGTTTTCCCTTGATGCCATCCAAACTCTCGGAGCCTCTCCAACAGATGTCGAATTTGTTGATTTCCTAAGCGCGGATGCTCACAAGTGGATGCTTGGCCCGATGGCCATGGGCATTGTTTTTGTGGCGCGGCGAAACTTCGAAAAATGTCGCCCTACATTGCTCGGCGCTTGGAATGTGAAATCGCCGGATTTCCTCGCCCAGAGAGAAATTATTTTTGAGGACACTGCAAGGCGCTACGAGCCCGGCGTGCTCAATATCGCCGGTATGTATGGCATGAAAGCCAGCCTGGAAATGCTCCTTGGGTTCGGCTTGGAGAAAATACACTCCGCGATTCTTGCCAATAGAGATCACTTGGAAAACAGGCTCAACTCGCTTGGCTTTGAATTCCTGTCGCCTCGGGCAGATGACCCTCTGAGGTCGGGAATTTTAACTGCGAGGCATCCCACCGCCAAAAATGAGGCCGTTTTTTTAAAACTCGAGCAAGAAGGCATCGTAGCCTCGCTTCGGACCAACCGAGATGGGCGGAAATGGCTGCGATTTAGCCCCCATTTTTACAATACCCTAAACGAGATGGATCAGGTTGCCGATGTTGTTATCGGGGCCCTCACCCGAAGCGGCGCTGCACATTAATTTCCTGATAGCGGGGAGTTCCAAACCTGAAGAACCGGTGTTTCATGCTCGTAGGAGAGAACACTCCACGTGCCGGTTCCGAGAGTAAAAGAACGCGCGCACTGGGGCTCCATATCAAGCCAACGCGCCGTAAGAACACGGAGACAATGCCCGTGCGACACGAGCAGGGTATCCCCACCAAATTCCCGCACACGCGAAATCACACGATCCACCCGCGATGTCACATCGGCAGCAGATTCGCCACTGGGACAAGGTTGACTGAAGACGGTCCAACCAGGAACAGTCTCACGAATTTCAGCCGTGGTCAGACCTTCATACCGGCCATAATTCCACTCCGCCAGGTCAGCGGTTTGAATCGCCACTTCTCCCCATCCGATTAAATCACATGTTCGAAGAGCCCTCAGGCGGGGACTGCAAAGAACAAGGCCAAAGTTCCATTTTTGAAGGAAAGGCCGAAGCCCTGAGGCTTGCCGCTCGCCCTTCGGAGTGAGGGGGATATCCGTTACCGACGTGTGCCGTCCAGCGAGGCTCCACTCGGTCTCACCGTGGCGGACGAGTACGATGCGCTGGGCGGTATTGATTTTTGGTTTTTCAGGCATAGCAAGATCAAGCGGACTGCAGGGCGGTGAGGTCCCCGTCGATCCATCGCGAGATGACTTCAGCGATTTCCTCGGGCGATTCCATAGGGGCGAAGGCCGAAGCCTCGGGCAAAATTTCCATA
>CANMQB010000163.1 GCA_947499885.1 Spartobacteria bacterium | reverse complement strand
GGAAAATGGCTTTGAGGTGCCTGAAAGGCCGCCCGCCTCGATGCTCGTCGCCGAACCGGTTGATGTCCGAATTTTTCCTTTGCAATGATTTTTAGGAGGCCAAGGAGGCGACGTTTTTTTCAAGTCAAATCTAGGAGGATTGACCACAGAGGTCACAGAGTTCACAGAGGATGAGTTGCTTGCAATTCCATGCGCACTCCATGTTTTGAGTCAACTCCAAAAGCCCATAATCCTCCTGAAAATCTTGTTAGTTCTGTCTTGTCCAGCCGGAGTTGCAATTCCGTAGGTGGAGCATACTGTCTAAAAATCGTTTTTCGGATTCAAGGTGCTCCTACGCTTTAAAAAGATCGGGCTGGGCTGGGGGAGTCGTTGAGGATTGCGGGGTGGGGAGGCCCAGCTTTCTGTAAGCTTTCGGCATGGCGACTCGGCCTTGGGCGGTGCGTTTTAGATAGCCCTGCATGATCAGGTAGGGCTCGTGCACCTCTTCGATTGTGCCTGCTTCTTCGCCGATCGCCACGGCGAGGCTGTTGACTCCAACTGGCCCGCCGTCAAATAAGCCGATGAGCGCTTCGAGGATGCGCTTGTCCATCTCATCAAACCCCTCGGCGTCGATGTCGAGCATGGTCAAGGCATCGGCGGCGCTCTGGGCAGTGATTCGTCCCTCGGCGCGAACTAAAGCATAGTCGCGCACCCAGCGAAGGAGGTTGTTTGCGATGCGTGGGGTTCCTCGAGCTCGTTGGGCGATTTCCATGGCGGCTCCTTCTTCCAACGTGCTGCTGAGGAGTCCTGCGCTGCGGGACACGATCGCGGCGAGCGTCTCCGGAGCATAGTAATCGAGTCGGCAATTCATTCCAAATCGAGAACGCAGCGGATCGCTGATCATGCCCGAGCGGGTTGTGGCCCCAATGAGCGTGAAGGGGGCAAGACTGAGCCTCACCGTTCGGGCGCTCGGGCCTTGGTCAATGACGATGTCGAGCTTGAAATCCTCCATCGCCGGATACAAATATTCTTCGATGGCGGGCTGGAGGCGATGGATTTCATCGATGAAAAGCACGCCCCCTCGTTCAATGTTGGTGAGCAACCCGGCGAGGTCTCCCGCCTTTTCTATCATCGGCCCGCTGGTAGTGCGGACTTCAGCGTTCATGGCATTGCCGATGATGTAGGCGAGTGTGGTCTTACCGAGGCCTGGGGGACCGCTGAGAAGGATGTGCTGCAGGGTATCCCCACGCTGCTTGGCCGCTTCAACCATCACCTGCAAACGTTCGACGGTTTTGTCCTGACCAGCAAATTCTTCAAAAAGCGGTGGACGTAATGAAATCTCAAATACCGAGTCGATCGGCTCGAGGTCTTGGGATTTCGGATCCGGTTGGTTCATGATGAGGAATCAGAAGGGATGGAAAGGAATCAGAAATCCGAAAACCGCACACGCTTTGATGCTCCTCCTCGAGATTGTCGGGAGGTCTAGAGCCGAATCAAAATGGGATGTCGTCGTCCGCTTCATTCGCGGGCGGTGCGACGGGCCGTTGTGGCGGCGCCGTGCGGCGGGGAGCCGGTTGGGAAGGACTGGAGTCGTAGCTATCATTCTCTCCAGATTGCGAGCCAGGAGATCCTCCTGTGCGGCCCCCTAAAAGCTGCAGATTTTCGCCAACCACCTTCATGCGGCTGCGTTTCTGGCCACTTGCCTTATCGTCCCAAGTGTCCATCCGAAGCCGACCTTCGATATAAATCGGGCGGCCCTTCTTTGCGTATTCACCCGCGATTTCGGCTAGACGGCCCCAGAGTTCCACGTCCACAAAGGTGGTTTCCTCGCGCTTTTCCCCGTTGTCGAGGGTGTAGTTGCGGTTGATTGCAAGGCCTATATCGGTGACAGCGCTGCCTTTCGAGGTGAATTTCACCTCGGGGTCGCGCGTTACGTTTCCAATCAGAATGACTTTGTTGACGTTGGCCATGGTTTTCTAGGGATAGGGGAGGCTAGGCTGCGGCAGGTGTTGCAGCTTTTTTGTTGGCGAGCTTCAAGTAGTTTTGAAGGAGGATATCGTTGTCAAGTTTGAGCTTTGTGCGCAACTTGTTAATGACAGTAGGAGCGGCTTCGAAAACGAAATTCACGAAGTATGCGCTTTTGAGGTGTTCGGTCTCGTAGGCGAGTTCGCGTTTTTCGAGGCGTTGAACCTGCTCGATTGTGGCGCCCTCGGCTTTGAGCACGCTTTCAAGGCGCTCGATGGTGTCTTTGATGGTTTCTTCTTTGCCTCGCGTATTAAGGGCGAGGAGTGCTTCGTATCGGTTCATTGTTCCTAGTTTTTTTGGTTGAATTGATTCATTGCCGCCTCGATGCCGTGGGCATTGGCGTATTCAAAGGCGTCCGACGCCCGGTTCACGGAGTCCGCGAGTGCGGGGAGTTCATCCTGGCGGAATCCTCCAAGCACGTGATTGTGGAGAGTGCTCTCGGGTTTGCCAATCCCGACGCGCAGACGGGGTACAGCCTCTGTCCCCGCGTGAACGAGGATGGAGTCGAGTCCGTTATGCCCTCCCGAGCTGCCGGATTTGCGCAAGCGCAGCATTCCGAGTGGGAGAGATGTGTCATCGAGAATCACCATGATTTCAGATGGTGGAATTTTGTAGTATCTTGAAAAATCCCCCACGGCCTCTCCGCTCAGGTTCATGAAGGTCTGAGGTTTCATGAGCGTGCGGCCACCGACTCGTGCTGTCTGGGCGTTCCACTTGGGATCGAAGGTGAATGTGGTGACGCTGCGTCGTGACAACTCGTCGCCAACCATAAACCCGATATTGTGCCGGGTATTTTGGTATTGGGGACCTGGGTTGCCAAGGCAGGCTACGAGTCGAAATGCAGACGTTGATTCCACTTCGACGGAAATTACTTTTTGTCTGAGCTTCCTTCGGTTTTCTTTTCCTTGATAACCTCAGGACCAGCGGTTCCTTCCTTGGCGGTTGCCTCAGTGGCGACTGCTGGCTCGGCTACAATGAAGACAGTGAGGTCGGCATCGACATCAGCTTTTACGCCTTTGGGCAGGGGAAGATCACGCACGTGGATGGAGTCGCCGATTTTCAGCGCGCTCACGTCAACTTTGATGATCTCCGGCAAATCTTGCGGAAGGCAACGGATGGCGAGTGAGCGGATGCTTTGCTCAAGAAGGCCGCCAAAATTCTTGACCCCGTCGGCTTCACCGAATGGCTCGATCGTGATGTCAGCAGAGATTTCTTCTGTCATTGAAACAGCCTGGAAATCGACATGTAAAATCTGGGGCCGCAGGATGTGGCGTTGGATTTCTTGGATGAGGGAAAGTTGGTTTGAAGTTTTGGAGCCGTCCTGAATTTCCAGATCAACGAGGATGTTTTCTCCGACTGCGTGGGAGAGGAGGACTTCCAATTCGCGATGCGAGACTTCGAGATTCGCCGGAGCGGTGCGGTGGCCGTAGATGACGGCTGGAACGGATCCGCGGGCGCGGACGCTCTTGACTGCATTGCGGCCGCTTTCGGAGCGGGAACGGGCTGTGAGTTTGACTTGCTTGGCCATAGGTGTGATTTACTTTTTTGGTTTTACTTCAAAGAGCGAGCTTACGGATTCGTCGTCGTGAATGCGCCGGATCCCCTCACCGAGAAGCTCGGCAACGGAGAGTGATGTGACTCTGCTGCCGATCGTGAGACGAGCTGGAACGCTGTTCGTGGAAATCAACTCCTTTAAATCGGAATCTCTTAAACGCTCAACTGCCAAGTCTGTCAGTATCGTGTGAGAAATGCCAGCATAAATATCAAGGGCCCCGTGTTTCCTGAGAATCCTTGCAGCGCTGGTGATCGTTCCGGCCGTCTCTGTGAGGTCGTCAACGATGAGAATATTTTTCCCGGCGACTTCTCCGATGATGTGGGAGGCTTCGGTTTCCGTGGCGCTTTTTCGTTGTTTCACAACGATCGCTATGCGGGTTCCCAGCGCGGTTGCATAGGCTGATGCCATTTTCACTCCACCCACGTCGGGTGATACCACAATGAGGTTCTCGATGCCTAAAGTGCGAATGTGTTCGACCATCACTGGCATCGCGTGCAGGTGGTCAACAGGAATATCGAAAAAGCCCTGAATTTGTTGCGCGTGGAGGTCCATCGTGAGCACGCGGTCCACGCCGGCGGCCGCAATCAGGTTCGCCACGAGTTTGGCAGTGATTGGCACGCGGGGCTGGTCTTTTCGGTCCTGCCTAGCATAACCGAAAAATGGAATCACGGCGGTGATGCGAGCCGCGCTGGCCCGGCGTGCGGCGTCCACCATGATGAGCAACTCCATCAAGTTTTGGTTCGTGGGCGGGCAGGTGGGCTGGATGATAAAGACATCGCGGCCTCGGATGTTGTCGTTGATTTTTACAAATGTTTCGCCATCCGGGAAGGAGGTGACTGTGGCATCTCCAACAGGCACTCCGAGGTAGCTGCAGATATCGTGGGAGAGGGCTGGATTGGCATTGCCAGTGAAGATTTTCATCTCCGGGTTGCTGGAAAGAGTCATGAGAAGTCAGGCAATGATTGAGTTATGTGGCACTAAGGAATGATTAGTTGGCGAGGGGCTCTGGTTTGGGTGGAGGTTCTAAGGGAATCGTGGGCTCGATGCGGGTCTGAGCAAGGCGGGAGAGGTAGGCTTTTTCCATCAGGTCGCACTTTTTAGCCAGCGTGCTGTCGAGTTTTTTCATCTTTTTAAAGAGAAGCTCGTAATATTTTCTGTAAGCGGCGCGCTCCCCTTCGAATGTGCGCGCGGTCTTCGCCTTGGCCAGCAGGCTTGCGACATCGGGATCGAGTTCGGCTTTTGCTCGGACTTGTTGATACCGGATTTTGACCTTGCGTTCTTGCTCCTCACCGGAAGCTGCGAGCGTGCGAGGATCGATGGCCGCCGGAGCGGAATCCGTCGGCAGGAGCTGATTGGGATCTAAAAATTCCTTGTCAGACTGCTCGGTAGGCAGGTTCTCGCCAGAGAGGGAAATCTGTGATCCTGAGATGACGTCCGAGGCTTGAGGAGGCGTATCTGTTGGCAGGTTGATGAAATCTTGATCTCTCGGCGTGGCCTCCGGTGTGGGAGTTGCTTCCAGAGTGGCTGCGGTTTCTGGAGCGGGCGAAGTTTCCGGTGATGGCGTCGGCTCTGAAGCGGGAGCAGCCTCCGGCGTGGTAGCCGGGGTAGGGGAGGGAGTCGGCGAAGCTTCCTCGGAGGGGGCATCCTGAGCTGGGCACAGACAGGGTAATGTGAGGACGAGGACGAGAGTGGTAAAGATTCGCTGAAAATACATATCGCAGGCGGCAGACTTGAAATCACAGCAACTTTGAGATGACTTGGCAAGAGCATGAATCTTAAGACGCATTTTCCAGCAGCACGACCAGTCGAAGCGGCGCGGGCCATGCGGAACGAGCCGGGATTTGTTTTTTTAGATTCTGCCCTGCCTCAGCCCGATTCCCTATCGGTCCTCGCTTGCAAGCCGGATTTGATTCTCTGTGGTCGTGATTGGGAGATGCTCGAATCGGAATTGGACCGCCGGCGTAGAGTGACGGGATCTTCTGGTTGCCCTGATGGGGCTGCGATCGGTTGGGTTGGTTATGATGGGGACTTCCATTTTTCCTTTTACGACGAGCTTCACGTCTATTCCCATGCTGTTGGGGAGTGGACGAATAAACCGCAGAAATTGGAGGCCACTTTCAGCTCTGCTTCTGCTGAGCCTCTAGATTTCAAACCGGTTTTAGGCCAAGAGGAATTTTTAAGGATGGTGGAATCCGCGCAGGCATACATCGCGGCTGGCGACATTTATCAAGTTTGTCTGAGCCACCCCTTTCTTGCCGAGGCTTGCGCTGACCCATGGGCTTTTTATGA
>CANMQB010000162.1 GCA_947499885.1 Spartobacteria bacterium | reverse complement strand
AACTCGCGCGCGTAGTTTTGATTTGCTTCGTGTGAAGCCATCCAAGAGCACCCTTTGCCAGCCCTGCCACTTTGTGACTATGCATTGGGCCCGGCGTGCAGGTGCTGGTAAAGATTATCGGCGAATAAGGCTGGGGGGGACTTCAAAGCCGCCACCAACTCCGAGTGCTCCATTTCGGCAGGAGTCAACTTGCGAAAGCCGGATTTCATCAACCATCGCCGAATCGGGGCTACTTTAACCCCAGAACTTGAATTGCGCTTCAAGGGCTTCCGCGTGGGTTTCAAAATAGTTTTTTGGCATAGTTAATAGCTTGTTTAACCCGAATCCAGAAGAATTAACCACAAGAACACAGAGAGCACAGAGGGTGAATGAATTGCTCCAAGTCGTGGAGGGTTATCTTGTCCAAGTCACCACTTTCAAAAACCGCTCTTGTTAATCCTGCAGCCCCTGTCCTCCTGTCTAAAAAACCCTTTTCGGCTTTAAGTTGAACCTTCGCAAAAGGAACTTTTGCGCACAAGTTCCCGAGCTTACCCAAATAACGCTCAATCGGGTTGTGTTCAATCAAAAAAAGGTGTTCATTTGAACACCATGATACTCCACCTCGATGCCGATGCGTTTTTTGCCTCGGTCGAACAAGCTGCCGATGCGCGCCTGCGGGGCAAGCCTGTGGCAGTGGGAGGTTCGACCCGGGGGGTGGTGGCATCAGCTTCGTATGAGGCACGGCGGCATGGGATCACTTCGGCGATGCCGATGGCGCAGGCGAGGAGGTTGTGTCCGAGGCTCGTCGTCGTGCCCGGGGATTTCGAGAAATACGAGCATTTCTCGCGCATGATGTTCAGCTATGCCTACGACTTCACGCCGGTGGTCGAGGTGGGATCAATCGACGAAGGCTACGCCGACCTGCGAGGGAACACCAAAAAGAAGCCCGGCGAGATCGCTGAAGCCATCCGCAAGGTGGTGCGGGAAACGCTCCGCATCACGCTTTCCGAGGGAGTCGCTGCGAACAAGCTTGTCTCACAGATCGCCAGCAAATGGAAAAAACCGGATTCCCTCACGCAAATCGCACCCGGCCGCGAAGGTGAGTTTCTGGCGCCACTCGAAAACAAATGGCTACCCGGCATCGGCCCGCAGCTCGCAGCCACGCTCACTCGTGCCGGCCTTCCGCTCGTCGGGCATATTGCGCGCACGTCGCCAGAGCAACTCTCACTTTTTGCAGGAAAAAATGCCCGCATGCTTTGGGAATTCGCCCACGGCATCGACGAGCGCCCCGTGGTCGCAGAGTCACCCGCTGCAAAATCGTATTCCGAGCAACAAACCTTTGAGGCTGATACGTCCGACGAGACATTTGCGCTAGCCGTGCTGCGCTCCATGGCCGACCGGCTTTTTGCCAAGGCCCGCGCGGAGGGGCAGGCTGCAAGGACAATTTCGGTACGGGTGCGATACAACGATTTCGAGGAGTGCCTGCGGAGTTGCAGTCTCAATGAACCGACCGACTTGGAGACCACGACTTATGCTCCTATCGCCACACTGCTGAAAAAGGCTTGGGAGCGCCGCGTCAGTCTCCGCCTTGTTTCGCTGAAACTCTCCAATCTCTACAAAGGAGCCTTCTTCACAGAGCTGCCACTCATACCCGCAACACAAAATTCCGCCACGCTCCACCGCGCTGCCATGGCCGCGGATGAAATCCGGACGCGCCATGGCAGCGGAGCCATCCTGCGAGGGCACGACCTCTGGCTGCGGGAGCATCCAAGCCCTCCGAGCGATGCGAAAAAACCATCGCAGCCTGTGATAAGACGGGCAACGAAAGCTCCATCAACCATCCTGCATTTCCGCTCCTGCTACAGCTTCATGGAATCCCTGCTCACGCCCGAGCGGATCGTCCAAATCGCCGCAGAGGCAGGCTGCAAGGCTGTGGGAATCTGCGACAGCAACCTCCATGCTGCCGTGCCGTTTTTCCAAGCTGCACAGGCTGCGGGTCTCAAGCCGATCATCGGTGCGGAACTCAGCGTGAACAACCGTCTGCGCCGACTCTATGCCAAAGACCGGACCGGATACCAAAACCTCTGCCGCCTGCTCTCGGAGCCAAAAATAACCCGCGACTTCTGGATGCAACACCGCGATGGACTCATCGCATCCCCAAGCACCGCGCCACCGATCCGTTGCGAGAGCGAGGACGAGCTCCTGCACCTGCGTATTCTGGAAAGTATCCGCACCCTCACCCTGCTAAATGAGGAACACCCCGGTAAATCAGCCGGCGGGGCGTTCAGTACGGCTGCATACGCTGATGAACAAAGGATCGCCGAAGAATGCGGCTTTGCATTTGAATTTGGCGTCCTCTCCTTTCCGCACTTCGATCCTCCCGAGGCTTGCACGCCACGCGAGTTTCTCACCCGCCTGGCCGTGCGGGGGCTTGCGGAGCGCTACGGGACTCAGGCCACGCGCCACCGGTCGCAGCTCGACACCGAACTGCAGATGATCGCCGGAGTGGGATATGAGGCATATTTTTTAACCGTTTGGGAACTCCTCCAGCACTGTCGCCGCGACGGCATCGAGTGGATCACACGCGGGAGCGCCGCCGACTCGCTGGTCTGCTTTTGCCTGGGAATCAGCGATGTCTGTCCCGTGCGGTTTGAACTTTATTTCCAACGATTCCTCAACCGTGACCGCATGGCTCTGAAAAAACTCCCGGATATCGATCTCGATTTTCCTCATGACAGGAAGGATGCGGTCGTCGAAAAAGTCTTCAGCCTTCACAGGGCAGGCCATGTCGCCGTGGTTGGCGGCTTCAATACTTTTCACGCCCGGTCTGCCGTCGCCGAGATCGGAAAGGTGCTTGGAATGCCAGAGCGCTTGGTGCGGCGATTGACCGAGCATTTTCCTTGGCTAGCCAAAGCGGGGGATGCGGAAAATGCGGCCGCCACGGCCAAGGCGCAGGGCCTCTTCGACGAAGAACCCGCACTCACGGCACTCAAACTCGCAGCCCGCTTGGAAGGACTCCCTCGACACGCAAAAATGCATCCCTGCGGACTCGTTCTCTCGCGGCATCCCATCCACAATTTCACTCCCACTTTTCAAAGTAACAAGGGTTGGCCAACCACACATTTCGACATGAATGCCGTGGAGGATATCGGCCTCGTGAAGCTCGACATCCTCGCTCAGGGCGGGCTCGCCGTCCTCCGCGACACACGACAGGAACTCGCTTCGCGCAGAATCGTGATTTCATCAAGCTTCGCAGGCCCGTGGGATGACAACTCGGTGTGGGAAATGATCGCCACCGGCAATGCCCGCGGGGTCCACCACATCGAGAGTCCCGCCATGACGAATCTCGCAAAAATGTGCGACTGCCGCGACATCGACTCACTTGTCGCCATCGTGTCCGTGATTCGTCCGGGAGCTGCTAATACTCTTCGGAAATCCACATTTGCTCGGCGCGCTTTAGGCCTTGAAAAGCCCACATACCCCCACCCTTCGCTCGAACCAGTGCTGCGCAGCACGCACGGCGTCATCGCCTATGAAGAACACATTCTACAAATTGCCGAGGCATTCGCCGCCATGCCCCCAGGCAGGGCGGATATTCTTCGCCGGGCATTGGTGAAAATAAACGATGCGGAAATCCAAAAAATGCGTTGCGAGTTTGAGGCCTGCGCTCGCTCTCATGGCCGCAGCGAGGACGAAATCCATGCCGTTTGGAATCTCGTGCACATGTTCCGTGGCTACGCCTTCTGCCGGGCCCACTCGACAGCCTACGCCCTTGAGGCTTGGCAGGCAGCCTGCCTCAAGAAGCACCACCCGGCCGAGTTCCTGGCCTCCGTGCTCACGCACGGCAAAGGGTTTTACTCCCGACTCCTCTACTCGCTCGAATGCCGCAGGCTCGGCATTGGATTCCTCCCGCCTGATGTTAACGCATCGCGGGGGCGTTATTTTGTGGAATCAGAAAATCTCATCCGTGTCCCGCTCGAAGCGATAGCCAATCTTCCCGAGGCCCTTCTAGAAAAAATCTCCACCCAGCGCCAACACTGTCCATTTAAATCCCTTCGCGATTTTTACGAACGCACATTGGCCACCGAAACCTCTCTCCACCTTCTTCTGCGGGTTGGAGCGCTGGATTCGCTTATCACCTCCCGTACCAGAGCCGTGTGGGATATGAGACAACTTGCACAGTATGGAAGCTCCATGTTTTCGACCCAAAACCACTACAAACTCACCGCTGAGCCACCCCTGCTGGAAAGGCTCCGCGACGAATTTGAACTTCTCGGTTTTACTGTATCAAGCCACCCTCTCGACCTCTGGCCCGACATCGCTTGGGACACATACTGCCAGGTGTCCCACTTACCAGAGTGCATTGGCCAACGCGTCACCCTCTGCGGATTGGTAGTCACGGAGCGTACGCACCACCAATCCGACGGAGAACTTATGAAATTCATGACTCTCTGCGACCGCTCCGGTTTCATCGAAACAGAAATGTTTGCCCGCCCGTTCAGAAAATTTGGATTGGAAACCATCCGTCATCCAGTGCTTGAAATAAAGGGTATAGTTGCACCTTTCGATGGCGCATTGGGATACTCTCTAAACATCGAGGCAGTTCGTCAGCCTAGAAAAAAATAAAGCATTGACTGAAAACATAAAATAACTGCGATGCCGAGTATGGCATGGAGATGGAACGCCATGTTAATGAGGACTTACTCGACATGCTGATCGAGAACTCCATCTGCACCAGCAAGACGGAGGCCGTGGAAACGGCTTTTAGGGAGATGGATCGTAAGGCGAGCTTCAAGGAAATGCTGAAGCAGCATGGGAAACAAAACTCGCATGGTCATTTCCACATGCGCCAAGGCACTCGGGGCTCGTGTAGTCACGAATGATGCCCATTTCAACGATATCCTCGGCCTTCCAGAGCTAAATCCTGATAGAGAATTGCCAAGATGGTGAATAGATGCTCGCCCGGCAAGTCGCCAAAAACTGAAATGTAAAGAACAAAAATTCCAGCATCTAAACGAAAATCTCTCACGATTTTTACGCATTTTGAAAAAAAATCGGCCATTGCAAATACTTGGCAAATGTCTTTTCATTAGGATATTATATAAAACCTGACGCAACACCGATTGCATGATACAACTCATTTAGAAGAATAGCATTGCGGGTTTTTATGCTTGGGTGTTATGTTTTTTGAATGAGAGAAAAAACAAACATCACCCTGCACCCTGAAGTCAAAAAAGCCGCCCAATCTTTGGCCGATGCCCAACAACGCAGCCTCTCAGAGCTGGTTGAGCGGCTTCTTGAACGCGAAGTTGAGCGCCACGGCCAGGCTCCACGATTCTACATGAGCGAGCAGCCATCGGTCTATGCCCACCAGCCCGCTTACGTAGCTGCAGTGGCTCAGTCTTAATTTAGGGTTTTCCCTATAAATTCACAATCAATGAGCTGCTGGAATCTCCAGCGCTCATTTTTTGTGTATTCTGCTGCGAGTTTCATGTGATCCCCCGGCTTTCACGTGATTTTTTTCTTTGTGCCACAAGAGAAAATTTTCGCGTCTTGAGTTTCTAGGTTTTTTGCAGAATAAGTATTTACATTTTCAGGATTGTAAGCTTTTTTAAAACTAAGAACACACTTGAATGAAACTTTTTCAGCTCAAACCCTGTATAAGGATGCATCATGCGATCGAACCGCTCACCATTCGAGGCGCTTTCACGATCCTGATACCGATTGGCAAAATTATTCCAGCCCTCCAATTCAATTCCGGTATCGCAGGATGACAGGCTTGATATTAACCCGGCAAGCTAATGGATATTATTATTGGCACTAAAAATGCTGCGTTGTTTGGCGATGGAAAATGATGCCCGCAGCCTCGATCAAAAAACACAAGCTCAACTCAGACAC
>CANMQB010000161.1 GCA_947499885.1 Spartobacteria bacterium | reverse complement strand
CATCCGCTGAGGTGATGGCATCCCCGCGCACCACTAAAGCTTCGCCTCCGCGCATTGCTCCGGCCATGACCCGTACTTCTTTGCCATTGGCACGTGCGTGGGCGTTTACCACGGGGCTTGGTCCCACATAGGTCATGTCGATGGCTTTGGTAAAAAAAGCCTCCATCGCCGAGGGGCCTGCATTGTAAACTGACCACTCGATTTTAACTGGTTTTTCCAGGCGGGACTCGAACCATCCGTGACCCTCGCGGGAAAGATTCGCTGCCACCAGCGCTTGGGCATGAGTGATATTTGGAAAAAAACCGACTCGAATGATTTGAGCATCCTGAGCCATGACCATCGGAGCACCGATGATCAGCAACACGAAGGCTTTCAATAGTTGATCTATCAAATCAACTAATGCTCCCGATCTTTGCGTTTCGGTGTCTCGACTTTTCGTGCAACCCATCGCGCGGAAGCTTCTCCGGAATAATCAAGGAGTCAACGAAAGAGTCAGCCAGAACTCTTGGCAAGGCTCTGTCTTTAGGGCAACATCGCTGGATATGGGAAAGCGTGTTATGATTTTATCCGCATCTGTCGGATCGGGACATGTCAAAGCGGCCGACGCTTTGGCGAGGGTCATGCGCAGTCGACCCGATGTGGACGAGGTTTTTTCGGATGATTCGTTGGATCACACCAATGTTCTTCACAAGCAATTCTACTCGACACTTTACAAGAAGCTTTCCGCCATGCTGCCTGAGTTTCTTGGTTGGTGGTATGAAACGAGTGATGATCCGTGGGTGGCTGACAAGGGGAGGTTGCTCATTGATTTGCCGCAGGCTTTGCCGCTGATCAATCTGGTTAGGGAATTCCGTCCGGACGTGATTCTCTGCACGCATTTCATGCCGGCTGGGGTGATCTCGTGGCTCATTTCCAACGGGAAACTGGATGCGCGACTTGGGGTGGTGATCACGGATTTTCATTTTCATGCGTTTTGGATTACGCGCGCCTTCAACTGGTATTTCGTTGCGCAGGAGGACGACAAAATCCACATGGAGGCGCTCGGATTGCCCGCCGACCGGATTGAAGTCACAGGGATCCCCGTGGAGCCTGAATTCGGAAACCCAGTGGATGTCAAGGCGGTGCTGGAGCGTCATGGGTTGCAGCCTGGGCGGCCTACGATCCTTCTGGTTGCTGGGGCTCTCGGGATGAGTCCTGCTACGGCTGTTGTGCGCCAGTTGCTTCAAGTGGATCGGGACTTTCAAGCGATCATCGTTTGCGGGCGGAACGAGGAGATGCAAAATGAGATCGTCGAATTGCTCAAGGATCGCCCGTCTGATTTCCGGGTTCTGGGGTATTCCAAAGACATGTCGGATTTCATGTCGGTGGCCTCGATTTTGCTTAGCAAGCCTGGTGGTATGACGACAGCGGAGGCCGTGGCCTGTGGACTGCCGATGATGATTCTCGATCCGATCGGCGGTCAGGAGGAACGCAATGCCGATGTGCTTTTAGAAGCTGGCGCTGCAGTGAAGTGTACGGAAGTGACTCTTGTCGCCCACAAGCTTCGGAGGCTCCTCGACGATCCGGAGCGCCTCAGGCAGATGGCGCAAAATGCTCGCAAATTGGGGCGTCCCAATGCGGCCTCGGAAATCGCTCGCATCGTGCTGGAACAGCCGGATAGGAAGCCTGCGATCATTTCCAAACTTCGTGAAAAGGCATTGCGCAAACGCATCGCCGCTGCCGGATAGGTGAGGATTTTTCATGGAATCACGCACACCATTTTTAATAGGAGTCGCCACCTCGGGATACCAGAGCGAGGGCGGATACAACGGGCCGGGCCAGCCTCACAATAACTGGGGGGCCTGCGAGCAATCCGGCCGTGTCGATCGCACGGGTCGTGCGGTGGATTTCTGGAACAGGTATCGCTCGGACTTTGATTTGGCGCGAGGCATGGGGCTCAACGCATTTCGCCTCAGTATCGAGTGGTCCCGCGTGCAACCGTCTTTCTCGAACGCTCCGGGACCGGCCCCCGATTTTGATCCAGCCGCGGTCGATGCTTATGCAGATCGAGTGGCTGCCTGCCGTGAGGCTGGGATGGAGCCCGTCGTGACATTGCAACATTTCACTCATCCGGCTTGGTTGGGAGTAGATGCTTGGCTCGACGACCGCACACCGGCGGCCTTTCAAGACTTCGTCCAGTTTACCATGGCACGCCTGAACGAAAGGCTCTGCAACCATCATGGTCAGTCGCCAGTAAAATGGTATGTGACCCTTAATGAGCCCAATATGCTCGTTTTGAACACCTACTTGAATCGTCACTTTCCCGCCGGTCCGGAGGCCGGGATTCCCGTCGGCTTGCGCGCCTACAACCGCCTTTTGGCGGCACATGTGAAGTCTTATAACACTATTCACGACCTGCACGAATCTCGTGGTTGGCCAAAGCCGATGGTTTCGATGAATACGTTTTGTAGCGATGTCTATTGGTCCGAGAACATGCTTCTCGATTTGCTGACCCTCAAACAAAACGGCGTCAAACCCAGTGAGTCATCAGATTATTTCCGTTCCAGAGCTGAGGCTCTCTCCCGTCATTTTACTTCGATTGCCCTCCAGCGCCGTACAGATCTTGCCGCCATGGCCGGGGCGGGTTTGCACCGTCTAGCCAATTACTTTGCCTCCCGTGCGGCGACTTCCGAGGCATTTCAATTTTTCTTTGACGAAGTCGAGCGTGCTCCGCGCGAGGTTGCTCTGGATTACCTTGGCTTGGATTACTACGATCCCTTTGTGAGCCATGCCTTGCGCTCTCCGGACTTTTCCGACTTGGAGTTCAAGAGCACCAGCATCTCTGCCCACTTGCTCGATGTGCTCGCCTGCAAATGGTGGGACTGGCACTTCCTTCCCGAGGGCATGAGCGCGTTCTGCGAATACTACTCCAGAGCCTTCCCGGGTATGGGTGTCCTCATCGCAGAAAATGGCATGGCCCTACGCAGCCGATTCGATGAGGCCGGTGGGGAACCTCGCCGCGATGGACTCACCCGCAGCAACTATCTCGAGGCGCATCTTTTGGAGGTTCGTCGCATGCTCGATTCCGGTGTTCCTCTTCTGGGTTATCTCCATTGGTCGCTCACGGACAATTACGAGTGGGGCTCCTTCACGCCTCGGTTTGGGCTCTACCGGGTTGATTTTCAGCACGACCTTAAGCGAATGGAATTAGATCATCTGGGAGATAATCCCTCATGGACCTATGCAAAATTGGTGCGCGAATTTGGACTTAACTCCCTCAATATCAATGTGCCCACTCCAAGGTGATTTTTTCTGATCGATCTCACCAAAAATTGACAATAATGTTGGCATTGCGATTGCTCTATCTTTCCTGCCGCACGGGAATATGGGAAAAACGAAAAAAAAGCTACACCAGACGGCCTGGTCTGCTCAAAAAACTACACCTAATAAATGGCTAAATATAAACTCGAATACATCTGGCTCGACGGATACGAGCCTGTGGCAAACCTTCGCAGCAAAACCCAGCTGAAAGAATTCTCCAGCTTTCCCAAGCTTGAAGAACTTCCTTTGTGGGGATTTGATGGCAGCTCGACCCGCCAAGCGCCCGGCGGTAGCTCCGACTGCGTGCTCAAACCCGTAGCAGTCTTCCCAGATTCAACCCGTAAGAACGGGGCCTTGATTATGTGCGAAGTCATGATGCCTGACGGCACCCCGCACATCACAAATTCCCGCGCCACGATTTTGGATGATCCCGACGCTTGGTTTGGCTTTGAGCAGGAGTACTTCCTCTATCAACACGGACGTCCGCTCGGCTTCCCCGAAGAAGGTTTTCCTGCACCGCAGGGCCTCTACTACACCGGTGTGGGCTTCAGTTCCGTCGGTGATATCGCACGCGACATCGTTGAGCAGCACCTCGATATCTGCCTCGATGCCGGTATCAACCACGAGGGCATCAATGCCGAGGTCGCCAAAGGCCAGTGGGAGTTCCAAATTTTCGGCAAAGGCTCCAAGCGTGCTGCTGATGAGGTGTGGGTGGCCCGATACATTCTTCTGCGTCTCTGCGAACAATATGGTGTGGATGTGAACTTCCATTGCAAGCCACTCGGCAAGGACTTTGATTGGAATGGTTCTGGTATGCACTCAAACTTCTCCACCAAGCACCTCCGTGAAGTGGGCGGGAAGGAATACTTCGAGAAGCTTATGGCGGCCTTTGACAAATACAAAAACGAGCATATTGCTGTTTACGGTCCGGATAACCACTTGCGCCTCACTGGTCTCCATGAGACGCAGTCCATCGATAAATTCAGTTATGGTTTGGCCGACCGCGGCGCCTCGATCCGTATGCCGCACAGCTTTGTCAACAGCGGCTATAAAGGCTATCTCGAGGATCGTCGTCCAAATTCCCAAGGCGACCCGTACAAAATCGCGAGCCGTATCCTTCAGACGATTGCCACAGTACCCACTGCGTAATCCACCTGTAGGTTCAAGCAGACCTCATCATGAGCGCCGCCTGTGCAAACAGGCGGCGTTTTGATTTCCTTCAAAATCAACCCGAATCCAGCAGAACTAACCACAGAGGACACAGAGGACACAGAGGATGATCTGTTTATGATTCGATGCGTTTGAAATGATTTGTGCGATATCAAACGAAAGCCAAAGCCTTTCCTGTAAATCATCTCCATCCTGTCTTCCTGTCAAAAATCCGTTTTCGGGATCATCTCCCTTTTGCGGTATTTGCTTGTTGCCCCGTGCCGCCTCGCAGGTGGATATCCGATGCCTGCTCAGGTCAGGGTTTTTCCGGATTTTGTAGAGAGCGGAGGGCCACGTCACCGAGTTCTAGGTGGAGGGCATTGGCTGCGGTGCGGAGAAATCGTTCGGTGGCGTCTGTGAGGGCGACGTTGAGTTCTCCAAGTTGGTCAGCGGGTGCGGAGAGGGCATTCTTCTCGAGGACGTTTTTCACTGCCTGAGCGCAGTTCGCGGCGGAGTCCACAAGAGCCACCCCGGGGCCGACTATGCGTGCAATGGTGTGGCTCAGTAGCGGATAATGGGTGCAGCCGAGGACAAGCGTGTCAATACCCGAAGCAAGTAGGGGGGCTAGGTAGCGGGCAAGCATGAGGTCGGTGATTTTATCTTCAAACATGCCCTCCTCGATCAGTGGGACGAGAAGTGGACAGGCGACGCTGATGACGCGGATGTCTGCATCCAAGGAGTGAATCTCGTTCTCGTAGGCGGCGCTTGCGATGGTGGCGCGGGTGCCGATGACTCCGACGATTTTATTTTTCGTTGAAGCGACGGCTGCAGAGGCACCGGGTGCAACGACCCCTTGTACCGGCACTTTAAAACATTCCTTTAAGCGGGGTACCGCGAGTGCGGAGGCTGTGTTGCAGGCAACGACGATAATTTTTGCTCTTTCTGCGAGGAGGAGATTTCCAATTTCGATGCTGTAGCGCTCCACAGTAGTTCGGCTTTTTCCGCCATAAGGAACCCGGGCTGTATCGCCGAGATAGAAGATGTTCTCCGCAGGCAGGAGAGCTTGCAGGGCGGAAACGACTGTCAAACCGCCGATCCCGGAATCAAAGACTCCGATTGGGGAGGTGATTGGCTCAGTTGGCATTGGGAGTGGTCTCCTGTGCCTGGGATTCCTTCGCTTTTATGGACTCAGCGGCACGCTGCACGGCTTCATTTAGCATGGGATGCATTCCAATCGGGGAAATGCTGCGGCGCAAGTCGGGGATTGAGGTTTTGTCCGTCGCAGAAGCAACCGCGGAGGGTGGTTGGTATGTGCTTTCGCCTGAGACTGCACTCCGGTAGCGCCCCACGCCCTCCAAGATTGCCCGTGCAAAAGCATCGCGATAGGCAGGGGTTGCAATGAGTTTTCCATCCAACGGATGGTTCATGA
>CANMQB010000160.1 GCA_947499885.1 Spartobacteria bacterium | reverse complement strand
CTCGGCGAAATTTTTCGCTTCAGCATTTTTGTCCGTTGCGGGCTGGTTTTCTCCTCCGTTTTACTCGCCCTTTTTGGAAACTTCGCTCGAGCAACCACTCTTTCGCTCATTGCCTCGAGTTATGGGTTGGCTGCCATTGAAAAATGGCACGACATCGCGGGCTACGCCATTCTTCTCACAACGATCGGCACACTCTGGGGTGTCTCGTATTTCTATTACCGAGCCTGTCATTCCAAGTTGAAGGCAATCCAAAGCGACAAAGAAATCCTCCATGGACCATTGCAGATTCCAAAGCCGCTACGCTTCGCTTGCATGGCAGTACTTGCCACAACGCTGATTTCTCTGGCAGGTACAGAAATTTGGTACCGTTCCCATGAACAGACGCCGAATGAGGAAAGCAAGTGGACCATTCAATCCGGCACATCCGGAACAAGGTCTGTTCCCATCTCCGACCGCACCCGCCGGATTTTGTTTTATCCAGAAGGCTTTTCCGAGCGCTTCTTGGATACAGGAGGACGGAATTGGCAGTTTTTTTATCTGCGATGGCCCGCTGGTCGCACCGCCATCCAAGCCCTGAATATTCACGACCCCCGCACTTGTCTGGCCAGCATCGGCATGGTCTTGGACAGACAACTCCCCTCGATCACGATCTCTGTTGCTGACCAGACTTTCCGCTTTCGTGTTTTTTTATTCCACGATGAGGGGCGACCGATCCTCGTCTTCCACTCCATTATTGCAGGAGGCGTCGCTGCGAGTAATGATTCTGGGATTACTGAGAACTTAGTTGATGAGAATTACACTCTGCAGGGCCGTTGGAATGTTGTGAGAAAGGGCATAAGAAATAGAGGCCAAAGCCTCATTGAAGCCGCAGTCTGGAACACGACCGATGTATCTCTCGCTGCAAACGAACTCGCAAAGTTTCTCTCTGGCGTCATAGTTGTCCCCTCGTCTGCGCAAGAATGAACCATTCGAATCAGACAAAGAGCGGTCGCACAAAACCTGCTCGGACTTCCAAAAGAACCCCTTCTTCGAAAGACACTGCCAAGAAGGCCTCACCACAAATTTTTCCCGACCCCGTAGAGGATACCCCAATTCTTGCTGAGCTGCCCGATTATGAAGTCGGCCCGTCGGAGAGTCATTCACCAGCTCATTTTTTAGGCAACCTGGTCCGCGATACGAGAGCCCGCATTTTGTTGGCGGTTCTTTTTCTGGGCTTGTTGGCATGGATGGCCGCTCCCCCAGTCTATCAAAGGATCAAGATCTACCGCGCCATGCAGTTCTTGCAGCAATCCGAGGTGGCTATCAGTGAAGAAAACGCTCCCAAAGCACTCAGCCTGATGCGCCGCGCAATCCTCATGGCCCCGAATGAGGAAAAAGTTTTCCGGAAGGTTCGCTTGTTCAATGCCTCACTTGGAGACCCTGCTGCTCTCAATTCCATCCAGCAATTGATGCTGGAAAAACAGGCCTCTTCTGAAGAACTCCTGACCCTCGCTAAACAGGCTCTTAAAACGAACAATGTTCTGATTGCCAAATCAGCTCTGGAGGGCCTGCAGGAAGATCGCTCTACAGAGAAATTCATCCTTGAAATGCGCCTTTTGGAACTCGAGGGGAATCAAGCCGCCGCTCTCGATCTGGCACGAAAGGAGCTTCCCACTCTCCCGCCCGAAGGCGCCGAGAAACTCTTGCTCGCCACAGCGGAGATGACGCTGAAGTCCGATCCCTCCGCGAGTCGGCAGATATTGGTTCAACTGGTGGATAAGGACTCCGCAACGGGAATGACCGCCCTCCGCATGCTCGCAGCGCAACAACTTTTCCAACCAACTCAAAAATCTAAGCAAACCGATAATCTTGCAGAAAAAATCCTCTCGCACCCGCTTCGCACGCGCGACGATGAGCTTCTGGCGTTGGACCTCCAAATCCTCCAAAATCCTGCCAGCAAGCCTGCTCTTCTGGCTCAAGCTGCTTCTGCAAGAACTGCAGCGCCTACCAGTGAAGGCCTCGCATTTGCTCGCTGGCTGAACCGCCACCTCAGTTATAAGGAAGCGGTGGACTTCATAGGTTTGGAGCGCGCGCGGTCGAACCCAGACTGGTTCCTTGTTTATCTTGATGCGCTAGCTGGTCTCGAACGCTGGAATGACATTTTTTCCCTGCTGGATGAGAACTCCATCATTGGCCTCTCAGATAGCATTCGCCTCCTGTTTTTAGCCAGAGCCGCTGAAAAATCCGGAGACCAAGAGCGCGCCGATAACAGTTGGCGAGACATGCAGCTTGGATTGGCCTACGAGAAACCCGAAGTGGTATCATTTGTGGCTGCATATGCGTTGCGCATCGAGGAACGCACTCAGGCCATCAAGGCCTACACAACACTCTCCAACCGCAAGGAAACCGCTCTTGGGGGCTTCCTTGGCCTCATCCGATGCTGGCCCTCAAATACCTCTGCCGCAAACCTCCTGCCACTCTATGAGCAGTTCACTCAGGCATTCCCAACATTGGGGGAAGCGCAAAGCGATCTGACTTATCTGAGACTCCTAACCGGTGACAACCCTGTCAGAAACGCAGAAGCCGCACTGAAACTGCATGAAACAAGCCAGACATCATTGGCCACACTCAGTATCGCAGCGCTTGGCCATTTAAAATGCGGTAACGCTACTGCTGCAGATGAGCTCTATACCGGTAAAGCCATCCCTTGGATTTCGGCACCCGCTCCCTGGAAAGCCGTTCGAGCAGCCGTACTGTATGGCGTGGGGAAAAACAAGGAGGCTGACGATATTGTCAGGACTATTAAAACGGGCACCCTTCGCCCTGAAGAATTAGCTCTTCTTCCTCAAAAATAGTTTTTCCTGAAAGTCCAGACAGCCACTGCCCATGCCTCCTCGCAACGAATCACAGCCCACATGTCGACAGGATGAAGTTCTACACGAACTCAAACGCTCCGGCCCCCTCGCAGTGCGGGACCTCGCAGCGAAACTCACCCTCAGTTACATGGGCACCAAGCAGCACTGCCTCACTCTTGAAAAAAGAGGCCTGCTATCGAGTCGCAATGCCCACCAATCAGCAGGACGCCCACTGCTCATCTACGCTCTCACGCGGAAAGGCCAAGCTTGGTTCGGGGACACACACGACACGGTAACGATCTCGATCCTGCACAACGCACAAAAACTCTTTGGCTCCAGTAGCGCAGCAAAATTACTGCTGCTTTTCTTTCAGGAAACAACCGAAAAATACCGCGCTCAGATCCCCGCTCAAGCCACGCTTGCAGAAAAGATGAGCCTCTTCACAAAATTTCGTGATGAGGAAGGGCGCATGACAGAACTCGTGCCTGGCCACCAAATTATCGAACGACACAATCCCAATCTGGCTCTGCACAAGGCGTTCCCCGAAGCAGACGCGCTTGAGGAATCTCTTGTTCGTCAAATCCTCGGCTCTCCTGTTCGCCGCCGCGTCACGTCACTTGGAGATCAATACGAGATTCACTTTGAACTCCACCGCACGTTCGAGCCAGAGACATAAACTGGTTCCTCAAAGTCGCTATTTTTTATAACCGAGATTCAATCTCGCCATAGTTCCTCGAGGCAAAGACGAGACAAGATCCCTGTGAAAATTCTTTGGTTTTTTTAGTTCGCAGACCTTTTGACCTCTTCCGAAAACTCGCGAACGGCTTGCTGAATGGAAGTAGCGACATCGGTTCGGGCGGTGGCAAATTTGGGACGAAACCAAGGAAACAAACCAATGAGGTCGTGGAGAACGAGGATATTACCATCGCACTCATTACCACTGCCAATCCCAACCGTCGGGCAGATCACCTGTTTGGAAATCGCTTCGGCAAGAGGTGCGTGAACGAGTTCCAAGACGAGGGCACTGGCGCCCGCTTGGTCAATCGTGATGGCATCCGCTAAAAGCCGATCAGCTTCAGGACCGGATTTCCCCTTAATATGATACCCTCTTTCCTCGATTACCCTCTGCGGAAGCATGCCAAGGTGTCCTATCAGCGGAATCCCGTCACAAAGAATCGCCTCGATGGAAGGCAAGCATTCACGACCGCCCTCAAGTTTGACAAGATCAGCCCCAGCGTCGCGAAGGAGACGAGCATTCTCAACTGCCATCTCAGGAGTGGAACAGCTCCCGAATGGCAAATCCACAGCCACGAGGGTTTTTGAAACTCCGCGCACAACGGCCCGTGTGTGGTGGAGCATATCAGCCATCGTGACATGGGTCGTGTCAGGATGCCCAAGAACAACCATTCCCAGCGAGTCTCCGACCAAAAGAAAATCCAGGCCGCAGTCATCCAGCAGTCGGGCCGTGGGGTAGTCGTAGGCAGTGAGAGACGCTAAGCGGCGACCAATGGCTTTGGCCTCCCGGAGTGAGTTGGGTGAAGGTTTCACAATAGAGAGCAACTAAGAATGGCGAAACATACAGCGGATTTCAAAAGGCAGCGACCGCTTTCGGCAGCGCATCGGCATTCAGCTCTCCTACAAGCATAGCGACGCTTTTTTCCAACCCAGGCAGAATGCGGTCAGGACAAATATCGGCAAGCGGGCAGAGGACAAAAGGTCGCTCATGCACTCGAGGATGAGGAAGAGTAAGCTCAGGAAGCCTGAAATAAAGATTGTCGTAGTACAAGATATCTAGGTCGATCGTGCGCGGCGCATGAAACCCATGAATGCGGGGCCGACCCAGTAATTCTTCAATGCGCTGCAGCCTCGCCAAAAGGTCCAGCGGCGGCATCGTGCAGGCGATTTCAATGACTGCATTCAAAAACCGTGGCGAACCGGCTGGACAGTCAAACGGCTCGGTCTCAAAAATTCGCGAGCTCAAAAATGGCCCCCTGTCCTCGTGCAAAGACCGAAGATGATCACGCGCAGACCGCAAGCATTTCAAGCGCTCGTCAAGATTCGATCCGAGCGCAATGCCGACTCTCATTTTAAACCCAAAACGTCCTGCATGTCGTACAGACCGGGACCCTGAGTTTGCGCCCAGCGTGCAGCACGAAGCGACCCCTTTGCGAAGGTATCGCGACTCGAAGCCTTGTGGGTCAATTCCAAACGCTCCCCCAAATTTGCAAAAATGACGGTGTGGTCGCCAACGACGTCACCCCCTCGAATGGCATGCATCCCGATTTCGGACTTCGTTCGCTCGCCCACCATACCTTCGCGACCGTGCATCACATCCGCTCCGTATTCGAGTTGACGCACTTCAGCAAGAATCTCGGCCAATCGGCGGGCCGTTCCGCTCGGGGAGTCTTTTTTCAGACGATGATGCATCTCCACAACTTCAAGATCGAAGTCAGAGCCCAGAATTTCGGCAGCCTTGCGGGTCAGCCAGAAGAGCGTATTCACACCAACACTGAAATTCGGAGCAAAGACGATTGGAATTGTTTTTGAAAGATCTGCAATAGAGCGGCGAGTTTCCTCGTCGTGACCGGTGGTGCCAATGACAAGAACCTTGCCTGCAGCGGCGCACGTCTTGGCAATATCAACCGTGGAGGTGGCATGTGTGAAATCGATCACCGCATCACACGCAGACAAAGACGAAGCCAGGTCATCCCCAAGATCGGTACTACCTGCCAAGACAAAGGACTCATCCGCACCCACACAGGCAATGATCGCCTGCCCCATTCGTCCTCTGGCTCCATTCACAATGACACGGGTAGGATTCATAAGCCGAGATGAGTGAGGGTTGCCGTGAGGCGCTGCACGTTGGATGGAAGCATCTCACAGAGTGGCAGGCGTACTTCGGATGCCATTTTTCCAGCACGGGCGAGGGCGAATTTTACCGGCACGGGATTGGGTTCTATGAAAAGATCTTTAAAGAGCGGATAGTATTTTTGATGAATCACTCGAGCCTCATGCGATTCCCCAGCCAATTGTCGCCGAACCAAG
>CANMQB010000159.1 GCA_947499885.1 Spartobacteria bacterium | reverse complement strand
GATTTCTGACTACCTAAAACGTTCCAACGAACACTTCGGCATTATTATCTACCGACCGCTCGAAATCAAAACCGGCGAGGGCAACCTTGCAAATGCCCTTTAAGCAAGCCAAGCGGCGGCATTTTTCTTTTGGCTGACCCGTCACGCGGTTAGAGTTAAGACCACGTGAATTTGTATCTCCAGCTTCTGCGACCCCTATTTTTTATGCTGCCCGCCGAGGCCGCTCACAACCTAGCGATTCTTGGCTTGCGATTGACTCCATGCCCCCTCCTGCGACTGGCATTTGGAGCCACTCCACAGAAACCAACGAAGCTATTTGGCCTCACTTTTCCCAACCCCGTGGGTCTTGCGGCCGGAATGGATAAGAATGCCAGTGCCCTCCGCGCATGGGAGGCACTGGGATTTGGATTCGTTGAAGTCGGCACGATCACCGCGCTCGCCCAACCAGGAAACCCAAAGCCGCGTTGCTTCAGGTATCCCTCACAGGAAGCATTGATCAACCGAATGGGCTTCAACAATGCCGGAGCAAGTGCTGTGGCAGAGCGCCTCGCACGCGATAAATCGAGCGGCAAATGGCCTCGCGTGCCAGTAGGTATCAACATCGGCAAATCGAAGATCACCCCAAATGAACAAGCCGCGTCGGACTACGCGACAAGCTACAAACTTCTCCTGCCTTTTGGTGATTACTTTGTGATCAATGTGAGCTCACCAAACACCCCAAACCTGCGCGCGTTACAGGATATCGAGGCGCTTCGCGAAATCATTCGTACGCTCAAACGCATCAATAACATCAAGCCGCTTCTCGTAAAAATTGCTCCTGATCTCCCGGATGAAGCCCTGCGAGAAATCGCCGTGCTGGCCGAGGAAGAGCACCTCGCAGGACTCATCGCCACAAATACAACATTGGATCACAGTTCCGTGTCGAAAGACTCTGACCAACAGGGCGGCCTCAGCGGGAAACCCCTCCGCCAACGCTCCACGGAAGTCCTGCGTATCCTGCGTACCTCAACGAATCTTCCAATCATCGCATCCGGCGGCATTCTAAGCGGTCAGGACGCTCAGGAAAAACTGGCAGCGGGGGCAAGTCTGGTTCAACTCTACACAGGGTTTGTTTACAATGGCCCGCCCCTGATCCGCGACATCACAAGCTGAATTTTGATCAGAGAATTTCGACCAGGAACTTGAAGGAGCTGCGCGCTGTCCCCAGCATGAGAGTGTTTTCTCCAGGCTTAAGGGCCTCGCTTAGGGAGATCTGCCTCACTCCAATAGGAACGCCATTGACGATCGTCCCCAAAGAACTCCCGTTGTCTCTCACATAAAACGAATCCCCTTCTTTCTCAATGAAGCAGTGCTTACGCGAGACCTGGAATGGTTCGTTGTCCTGAACGCTCAAATTGTTTTGCGTGCCTGAGGCTCGATAGTTGTGCCCGTTGCCCTCATCACGCCCAATTCGAAAAGGGAAATCTTGAATTTCCAGCGTGAAGAAACCCTCTGAAAACTTGGAGGCGCACAGCGGCGTGAGTGGCGAAAGAACAACCGTGCCTGTAACGGAAGGAACTGGAGAAAGAAGGGAGGGCGGCATTGCTCTCAAAACAAATAGCAGGCACCTACGAAAATGAAATTCCGTTTTTAAAAATTTTCCGAAGGTCGATCCGTATTGCCGAATCGGAAACAGAAGGATAGGAAGAAGGCCTAATTTTTAAAAATGCGCAAAAAAATTATCGCTGCTAACTGGAAGATGAACATGACCGTGGCTGAAACGGTCAGCTATCTTGAAAATTTTCGAAGCCACGTAGATGAGGTCAATGGAGTCGAAATCGTCATTGCTCCCCCCTTCACCGCGATCGCAAAGCTCTCTGAAATCTTGGGGGGATCGCAAAAAATCCGCCTCGGAGCGCAAAATATGTATTTCGAGATGTCTGGCGCATTTACCGGCGAAATCAGCCCTGCGATGTTGCGTGAACTCTTTGTACGCTACGTCATTCTCGGTCACAGCGAACGCCGCCAAGTTTTTGGTGAGACAGACGCCCTCATCAATAAAAAAGTCCTGGTTGCCCTTCCAAGTGGCCTTCGCCCGATTCTCTGCGTTGGAGAGACGCTTGAAGAACGTGACGCCGGACGCGAAAAAGACGTTCTTGAAACCCAACTTCGAGGAAGCCTTGCAGGAGTCACGCCTGCACAAATGAACGATGTCGTGATCGCTTACGAGCCCGTGTGGGCGATAGGAACAGGTCGCAATGCAACTCCGGAACAAGCGCAAGACGCCCATGCCCATGTCCGTGCTGTTCTCGCCGAACTCACCGATGCCTCGACCGCTGCCAAGGTACGAATCCAATATGGTGGCAGCGTCAAGCCAGCCAATGCGGCCACGCTCCTCAGCCAGCCCGATATCGATGGCGCCTTGGTCGGAGGGGCAAGCCTAGAACCGCTCGCTTTCTCAGAAATCGTCAAAGCGGCAGTTGAAAAATAATCCACGCGCCCTAGCATTTTTATAACTTCAGGAAGCATGGCGCGTCTGAAACACTCTTAAGACGAAGCTATTTTTCTCGCAGAGGAGCCTTTAAGCCAGCAATCTATCAAAATTATGCCAGTTCTCATCGTAGGATCAATCGCGTTGGATGACATCAAAACTCAACTCGCCGAACACAAAAACCTGCTGGGCGGATCGGCTTCGTATGGAGCCGTCTCAGCATCAAATTTCAGCCCCGTAAATCTGGTCGGAATTGTTGGGGAAGATTTTCCGCAAGAACACATCGAACTCTTCCGCCGTCGTGGGATTGACCTAGGCGGCCTCCAAATTGTGCCGGGCGAGACCTTCCGCTGGTCTGGAGAATATATGTGGGACATGAACGTACGCGAAACGCGTTCCGTTGAGCTTAACGTGTTTGAGCATTTCACCCCCACCCTCCCCGACGGCTACCACGCGACTCCCATTGTCCTGTTGGCAAACATCGCCCCCGATCTCCAGCACCACGTACTAAACCAAGTCAGCCAACCGCGTTTCGTCATTGCCGATACGATGGACCTGTGGATCAACATCGCCAAAGAATCCTTGGAAAAACTCGTCGCCCGCGTCGACATGCTCATTCTTAATGACGGCGAAGCTCGTCAGTTTACCGGCGAGACCAGCCTGATCAAAGCCGGCAAGAAAATCCGCGCTATGGGGCCTCAATTTGTTGCGATCAAGAAAGGCGAACACGGTTGCCTTCTTTTCGGCCCTGAGGCCAAGTACTTCAGCTGTCCGGCCTATCCGCTCGAGGACATCCACGACCCCACGGGAGCGGGAGATTCCTTTGCAGGAGGCCTCGCTGGCTACCTCGCCTCGACGGTCAAAGACGGAGAGGTAACCTTCGAGCACCTGAAAAAAGCAGTCGTCTATGGAAGCGTTCTCGCCAGCTATAATGTGGAAGCGTTCAGCCTGGAACGTCTGAAAACGGTGGATAGCGCTCAGATCGATTCCCGATACGATCTCTTCCGACACATCGCCCACTTCGAGGGATTGTAAAAACCCTCAACAAGAGAAGTCCGTTACTTCCTAAGATGGCGGCGAATCTGGTAGCCTTCACCAGACTGCACGACTTCGCCCGCATCAAAGTTGTTTTCAAAATCCGGGAAAAACGTGTCCCCCTCGACCTCATTATCCACGTGAGTGAGGAGGAGCTCGGAGCAGGCCGGTAGCAAGGCGGTGTAAAGTTCAGCTCCGCCGATGACGTAGAGTTTCCGACCGTCAGAGGGTTCTTGAATGGCATCAAGGCTGCGCAGCATGGTGACCCCATCAATCTGCGCACCACGCGAGAGAACCCAGTTTTCACGACCGGGAAGTGGCTTCCCAAGTGAGTCGTAGGTTTTTCGCCCCATCACAATGATATGGCCAAGCGTGGTGCGTTTAAAAAACTTAAGATCCTCCGAGATATACCAAGGGATTTTGCCATCAGCTCCGATGACTCTATTGCGGGACATGGCGGCGATGGCGATCATGAATCAAATGGATATCGGCGCCTTAATCGCCGGATGGGGATCATAGCCTTCAAGAGTGAAGTCCTCAAAAATAAAATCCTCGAGATGCTTGCGCTCGGGGTTGAGGAGCATTCGCGGCAGAGCGCGGCACTCGCGAGTGAGTTGCAGGCGAGCCTGCTCAAGATGGTTGGCATAAAGATGAAGATCGCCAAAAGTGTGAACAAACGTACCAGGCTTGAGATCGCAAACCTGTGCGACCATCAGAGTGAGAAGCGCGTAAGAAGCGATATTGAATGGCACACCAAGGAAGAGGTCGGCACTGCGTTGGTAGAGTTGGCAGCTGAGTTCGCCATCCTGAACGTAGAATTGAAAAAGCGCGTGGCAGGGAGCGAGAGCCATAAGATGAAGCTCTGCGGGGTTCCAGGCCGAAACCACGAGTCGCCGGCTGTCGGGGTTTTTTTGGATGTCCTGAACGACTCGAGCTATCTGATCGACCGTAACGCCATCCGCGCCTCGCCAGTCTCGCCACTGGGCGCCATAGACACGTCCGAGATCGCCATGTTCATCGGCCCACTCATCCCAGATGGTGACGTTATGCTCACGCAAGTAGGCGGTGTTGGTATCGCCCTTCAAGAACCAGAGGAGCTCATGAATGATCGAGCGCAGGTGCAGTTTTTTCGTCGTCAGAAGGGGGAATCCCTCACGCAGATCAAAGCGCTCCTGAGCACCAAACACAGAATAAGTACCAGTGCCGGTGCGGTCGGCTTTAAATCGGCCCTCATCAAGAACGAGGCGGAGGAGGCGGTGATATTGCTGCATGGGACTTCGACTCACAATGACGGCTTTTCCACCCGTACGCCAAGCTTTTGCTGAACAGATTTCGCGACATTGCGAAGCCGTGGAGACTACGCTCTATTGGGCTGGAAAATGGAAGCACACCACACCGGATTGGAAGCAGACCTGCTGAAGCATTTTGGCCATTCAAATTTCCGAGAAGGTCAGCGCCAAGTGATCGAGACACTGCTGGACGGTCGTTCCGCCTTGGCAGTCTTCCCCACCGGAGGAGGAAAATCCCTGTGCTATCAACTCCCTGCGATCCTCATGGAGGGCGTGACCTTGGTCGTATCGCCCCTCATTGCTCTGATGAAGGATCAAGTCGATGTGCTGCAAAATCGCGGTATAGCCGCAGCACGCCTCGATTCCACGCTCACTCCATCGGAGACGACTTCCATTTACGAAGGGCTCTCATCTGGAAAACTCAAACTCCTGTATGTCGCTCCGGAGCGCTTCGTGAGCGAGACCTTCATCGCCAAGATCAAGCGCGCAAGCATCAGCATGCTGGCCATCGACGAGGCCCATTGTATTTCGGAGTGGGGACACAATTTCCGTCCCGAGTATCTGCGCCTGGCCGCTCTAGCCAAAAAGTTCCGCATTCCGCGCGTTCTGGCTCTCACTGCTACAGCAACGCCTGCTGTCTCGAAGGAAATCCGCGAAGCGTTCCGCATCGCCAAAGCCGACCATGTGCAAACTTCCTTCCACCGCCCAAACCTCGCCCTGCATATCTCACCCGTTTCCGCAGACCGGCGCTTGGATTTCTTGATCGATAGCCTGAAAACCAAAAAGCCATTTCCCGCGATTGTCTATGTCACCCTCCAGCATACGGCGGAGAGCGTGGCTGGGAGCCTCCAGCGAGCGGGCATTCGGGCAAAAGCCTACCACGCCGGTCTTGCAAACGAAGTCCGCGCCACGGCCCAAGACGACTTCATGCAGGGCCGCTGCGATGTCATCGTGGCGACGATTGCCTTCGGTATGGGCATCGACAAAGCGGATATCCGCTCGGTCTTCCATTTCAACCTCCCCAAGACCCTCGAAAACTACCAACAAGAAATCGGTCGCGCCGGTCGTGACGGCAAAGACTCGCATTGCGAGATGCTAGCCTGCGCCGATGACCTCACCATCCTCCAAAACTTCATCCTCGGCGACACACCTGAGGAACAGGCCCTGCGCCATCT
>CANMQB010000158.1 GCA_947499885.1 Spartobacteria bacterium | reverse complement strand
GATGCGGAAAGGAGCAGAGCTGGCGGTGCCGATAAAAGATCCATCCGCAAAAAAGACCACGGACGAGAGCGTCGAGTTACTTTGGCCCTCAATCAGAATATCGGAGTTCACCACAAAACGGGCTCCGGAACTAGGTGTTGAGAGAGCGATCGATAGCGGCGCCTTAGCTGCAGGATTTGTTCTGAAAAACTGGCTTGATGGAATCGGAGCAAAAGAGGTGTCCCGTGTCGCCATTTCGAGAAGCAAAGACTCCGTGCCGTCTTTGTGGAAAAACTCAAGCCGTGCCTTATGCCTTCCGGCTTGAAGGGGAATATTCCCGGAGGCTGACAGCGCCTTGGATCGATCCGAGTTGTTATCTACAACAAGAGTATTTCCGATCCAGAAACGGGAGCCATCCTCGCTAGTCGTCCGAAATCGATAAATATCCGTGGCAGGCACTTCGATATAGCCGTCAAAGACAATCGCAAAATTGTCCGTTCGCGACTTCACCGAGAGGGTTGGTTGTTCGACAAACCCGCTATTCTTTGGCACCAGGGTATTGAAGTCCGGCAATGTGCTGAAGGTGCCCTCATAGTAGCGATAGGCCCATCCACTCAACACATTGGGATCGGTATCCGGCGTGCGGTTGGGTTGATTTCCCACATTCACCCAGCATCTTGCTGTTGTTGTGCGGCCTTTCATATCGCTCACGGTGCAAGATACCAAATAGACTCCCGCAGCACTCCAGGAGCGGGTTTGCGTGGAGTTATTGAGAATCGAGTAGCTGCCGTCACCAAAATCCCAATCGTAGGCAAGAGTGTCCCCGTCGGAATCCGAGGCCGTGACGGATAGGACAGCCGGCTGCCCCGGCGAAGCAGTGTATATCGGGCTTCCGAATTGAACCGTTGGGGCCGAGGCTGACGGAGAACCGTAGTTCACCACCACATCCATCCACTCGTGATCTGTGCCATTGGCCGTTGTTTTTCCGCGAAGAACGGGAGTGATACTAAAGCCGCCATAGGTTTGGTTGCCATTGACATTCGGCCCCTCGGTGTAGGTGCGACCGATCTTGATCGAGCTGTCATCGGCATCCGCCGCAAGATTGGAATACGGAGTGGTATCGATCCGGTTGCTTCCATCGCTCAGACCGGTATGAACCGCCACGGCGTTACGGTTCCAATCTGTGCGGGTTGTCCCCCCATCTGTTCCGCTCATGTGGCCAAATCCCAAAAAAATCCGTTTCCAATCGGTGAAGCTGGACATGGGTATGAGCAAGGCTCGGGTGTTTGCAACCGAGTTCCTCGAATAAGGATCAATGTAGTTGTAGAGTCGGTAAGTGCCCGAAGTGGAAACATCCCGCACCTCACCGCGGGATCGTTCAAGAAAGCCCAACTCCTCTCGAAACATGGTATTGAATGCGCTCGCCATGCCACCGCCCCCCATGATGTCCCAACCGTCGCTGTATTCACCATTCACACCAAGAGGAGATCGCGGCTCAGCACCCGAGGGAACAGTCCAAGAATTGGCGTGAACGACACCCCAGTTGTGGCCAAACTCGTGTTCTGCAACGCCCCCAGACAAAGCCCCGCCGGACCATGAAATTGCCCCACCTACATAAGCTAAGCCACTCGATGTGATAAGCTTTGTATTACTCATCACAACCCAGCGGTCAAAGTTATCCGGATCTTTCGAGCCATTGTCCCTCCACTCTACGCCCATGGACTCGATGAGCGCCTTGGCATCCATGCTCATAGTGTAAATGCCGTTCGAAAGATCGGCGGCGGTCTTATTGAGCCGAACTACAGGAGCCACGACCAACTTGGGGACAAGCACTTCGGTGCCATTCGAGTTGATGGTGTATTTCGGGCCAAACCAAGTCTGTCTGTAACTGGCATTGTAGTAATTTTGAGACGAGCTATTGAGCTGGGCCTCCAGAGTGGCTTGGCTTGGGGGATTGGTCCAGGCGGGGCCATCACTGGGTTCAATCAAAAACACAAAAACGGTCTTGGGCCCCTTTTGATGGGCGTAGGAACCACTGTATTCATTATAAGCGGCAGTAGGGGGAGTAGGACCAGTCGGCGGCTGCTCGGGATCAAATACGGGACCAGAAGCTGCGAGGGGGAGTTCCGGCGGAGTGAGTTTTTTCTTAACAAAGGCATCCAGAGCGGCTTGGTTTTCAAGGATGGAGGTCTCTCCGCGGAATGTGGCGGCATACCTGCCTTCGGGAACCTCGCCTGGCGGCATTTGATCGGCAGAGCGAATGACGACCTCCTCTTCTCGAAGCGCGATATGCCCATCCAAGGCAATGCCGGACAACGATGCATTCTCCTCGGTTTTTCGAACCAACCGCTGCCCGAAAACATGGGCTTGAAACCGCTCCTCAGCGATGATCGCCTCACGCTCGATGCGGTTCTTCGAGAGGTCTTCTTCATGACAGATGGCCAGCACACCATAAAACCCGCTGCCGGAGACCTCACGCTCGAGAAGCGGTTGGATGGCCTCTGGAACAAGCGCCCGCTGGCGGGGAGTCAAAGCACGGGCAAGCGCCTCCTCGGGCTGGGTGCGGATCAATGCCGCCATCGCATCCCGGCGTGTTTTTGCAAGGGAAACACCCGCTTGGATTTTGTCTTCCCCCAATGGCATCGGCGAGTGCTGCACCATGGCCAACCATTGCTCGAAAGCTGCGCAGTGATCGACCTCAACCGGTGCGGCTGCATGCTCCGGCTCCTTGGACTGCTGGGATGTCTTCTCGGAAGCGCCTGGGGATCCAGCAGGTGGATGCGGCCAAAGCGCCAGCAATAGACAGAACAGGCCAATCGAAGCAAAAAAGAAAAAGCGCTTCCAATTGTTCGGAGGAGGGATGCTCACCTTGAGAAATTTCCTGTCAGATCAAATTTTCGCAAGGGGTGAAAGCGAACGGGGATGGTGTGAATTTGCGTCAGCCTGAAGCGCGCTTATGGCTTCATGTTCCAACGAAGCGTCAACTCGTAGGTGAATGGCGTGACAAGAGGAATGGCGACCCGCACAAGGGAGCCCACTTTTGGGTAGTCGCGCATTTCCCAGGGTAGATGCCCCGATTGTCCGGGGCCGATTTCCAGCCAATCGGTGCCAGAAACCATTCTCCCGAATCCCTCTTTCAAGACGAGGGTTTGGCCCGCGGCCGGTTGGAAAGCGAGTGCCCCCGACTCCCAGCAGGGACCGGGCTCAAAATCGAAGGTGATTTGAGCCGGTATTCCATCCAACCCCTCCACGGACTCGTAAACGATGCGAAGCCCGTCGCCGGACTCGAGAAGCCCGAATTGCAGGCGACTCCGGCAAGGGGGAACGCTTCGCTGTTTGCGACGGGAAAATGATTCACACCACGCGGAGGGCGGAACTTTTTCACCGAGGGCTTGCGAATATCCCAGCGGATACTCCGGCAAGTGTCCCCGATACGAGAGTTCCCATCCATCGGAAACAGGCCGAATCTCGTTGCCCAGGAAGCGACCGTGCCCAAAGTAGGATTGGCCGGCCCGGATGGCAGCCAGTGCGATGCGACCGTGAAGGATGGAAGCCGGGCAGGTATTATCGCCATGCAGGCTGATGCTCGTTCTGGAGCGACGGATGCGGACCAAGGCATTTGCGGAATGAAAAATCTCAATGTCTCCCGGAGGCGAAGACTCGTTGACGAAGGAATTGCCGCGCAACAACTCTCCAATCACCGGGACGATGAGGTGGCGAACATTGGGGATATCTCGCGGGACCTGCTCAAAAATCCATGACGCGCGTTGGGCAGCCAATGGGTTCGCGTCCACCCGGGCGAGTTGGAGCCAAGCTGTGACAAGGGAAAGCGGGACCGGCCTGGAACCCAAGTCATACCGATGACTCAGACGCGTATCCACCGTTCCGTCGGCGTGAAAGAGCGTCCAATCGAATTCCATATTCCGCCGCGCCGCTTCCAAGCCCGCTGGCCAACCCACCGACTGGTGAATGTTCAAAAAACTGCGAATGGTGACCGCGTCGTAAACAGCAACGCTCCGCTCGATGAAGGCACCGTCGGCGTCCAAATCCGGTTCCTCCGCGAGAAATGCCTTGAGAACGGGTTCCAGGCCGACGCGCATTTCCGGCCACCGGGTGATCGAAAGCGCAATGGCCGAGGCGACAGCCCAGCGGTGGTTGGGAGTATGAATTCCCGCATCGCCCATGGCACTGGCGGCATCCCTTGCGAAGGCGATGGCCGGTTTCAAGGCATTTGCCAGATCGTCATCCGTGGGCGCCAGTAGATCGACAAGCTTGAGAATCGAGTGGATTTGCTCCAGCAAAAAGGCCGTATCGGGCCCTGAATCCGCATTGCAATTGCGCAAATCGATCCGGCCCGATGGACGACGGGCTCGCAGCCAATACGCGCCGCAATCGGCAAGAGCGGCCAGAAGATCGTTTCGTTTGCCGCGCCCCGCAATCAACGCCGTGGCGAGAACCATAAACCACCGCCCTTGGCCGACCTGCGAGGGTTCGTCCATTCCGGTCTCTGGAAAAATCCAGGCTCCGTCGACCACGGGCTGCGAGGTATAGAAGGACAACTCGGCGGCGAACATTTCCCACGCTTTCGCGGTGAGGCGTGCGGAGGTGTCAGGAATAGACGGGCAGGAGGTCTTCATGGACGCGGAGACATTCTTTCAAGGCCGTGAAGGCTTTTTCGGGAGAGCGGACTGTGGGATCGAGTTCGCAACATCTGCGGAGTCCCGCGAGGGATCGGCTTTGCGCAGCCTCCACGATCGCTTGAGTCGTCTCGGCGGCACGAAGACAGGCCTCCAAAGCCGGTGGCGGCAGATGAACCCGACGCGGATGCAGGATGCCATCGCGAATCTCACAAGGCGTCTCGACAAAGACGGAGGACGGCAATCCTGGAATTTGGCCCATGCTGTTCCGAAGATTGAGAGTATCCAACTCCACCCGTGCGCCGAGAAGAAGACCTGCCGCCACACGCATGGGTTTCTCCCAAGATGGATGTGGAACGGCCTCCTTGAAAGATACCTCGCCCCGCGCGGCGCGGAGCAAAAGCTCGACCGCCTCACGCCTTTGAGAGGGCGACCCATGCATCGGATATTCCCGCCGGTGCGTCCGGCGCGGATTGGGGAGAAAGTCCCTCACATGATGGTCATTCGGAAGCAACCAGGCTCCGCAACGGACACTCTGCGCCTCGCCCAGCGGTTGTCCACAACCGGAACCCTCCGCGAAGGCGCGGAGCAATTCCGGTAAAACGTCCCGCCCTGTGCTTCGGTCTTCGATGCGGGTCGCCCAAACGAAATGGTTGAGACCGCCCGGTTCCAAACGCCAGCGACAACGGGCTTCCAGCCAGGGATCATCCTCCGGAGTCCCGCTGAAAAATTGGGAGAGAAAAGAAAATCCCTCCAACCAAGCCGAGCAGAATCCGATGGTTTCAACACCCATACCCATTGCGAACTGGCAAACGCGCGGCAGGGGGTTCGCCGTGCAAAACAAACGCGCGGAGGGACACCGGATTTGCATCTGTCGACAGAGCTTTTCCACGAGGTGAATTTGCCGGAGCGAGTAGCTGATGCCCGCGACCCCGCCGAATTCCAAAATCGCCTCCTCCGGGCACAACGACTCCATCACATCGCAGTCCATCCCATAGCGGCGCGCCAACTCCGGAGCCGCTGAATGCACGACCAGATCGGCTCCGTCCAAAGCTCCGGCATCATCCCATGAAGCATGAGTATGGAACGACGCACGGCGTCCCATCCGCTCCGCCAGAGTCCGGCCGAAAGCGGCCATCGCCTCCAGAGCCCCGGCATTCGGGTCAACAAGATGAAATTCCACGGCATCCAATTTCAACTCGACCAGCGCCTCATGAAGCAGACTGGAGCCGAAAACATGACTGCCAGCGCCGATGACGCTCACTTTCAGCGAGGAGGAGTTCATCGCTTCAGATTTCGCTCACCGTGTAGCGGATTTTCGAAGAAAATTCGTAGGCAAGAATCTTCCAAAACAAATCCCTCCGCCTTCGAAAATCG
>CANMQB010000157.1 GCA_947499885.1 Spartobacteria bacterium | reverse complement strand
CGTAGGTGGCCAGATCGTTTGTTTGATAATCCGCAAGAGGCTTGGAAACGACCCGCGCATCAAAGTGGGCGAGGAGGTTCTTGAGCTTGAGAGTGTAGATCGACCCCAGCCAACCGTAGGGCGCGTCGTTGTCGTAGAGGATGAGAACCGATGGCCCGGTGGGAGTCGGCAACGGTTGGGCTGTTGCGGAATAGTTCAGCGAGGCAAATACAAGAAGACCCGCGCAGAGTAGTACGGCGAGCGTGAATGCTCGGTTTTTTGTGAGATATACAATCATAAGTTTAAGACAAAAACATCCCGAGCGGGTGCAGGTCATGCTACGGGGCCTTCACCTTCCGTGGCGCCGCGTTGCGACAAAGAGGGGCGACTTTTTCGCCTTGCCGCTCGACAGGGTGATGGCATCCAGTTAAATAAAACTCTGAATATGGAGATCCTGAATTTTCTCATGACGCCTGAGCCGTTTCTTGTCTGGACCTCTCTGGCAAAAACGCTTGGCCTGCTTGGCCTGATTTTGGGTTTGGTATCGTACACGGTTTATGCCGAGCGGAAAATTTGCGCTTGGATTCAAGACCGCGTGGGACCGAACCGAACGGGTATTCCTCTTACGAAAATCCGGATTCTCGGCCTTGGCCAACCGATCGCCGATGCGCTCAAACTGCTGCTTAAGGAAAATTTCATTCCTCGTGATGTGAACAGGTTTTACTACTACATCGCACCGAAGCTTTCGATGGTGCCGGCGATTCTGGTGTTGGCTGTGTTGCCTTTCGGAAGCTCTCTGGCGGGTGTGCCGATGGTGATAGCGGATATCAATATCGGTGTGCTTTACGTCTTCGCGGTCTCCTCGCTGGGCGTGTACGGGATCGTGCTTGCAGGTTGGGCCTCCAATTCCAAATATCCTTTTCTCGGAGGCATTCGCTCGAGTTCCCAGATGATCTCGTACGAGTTGGCGCTCGGTCTTTCGGTGATTCCCGTCTTCATGCTGTGCGGCACATTGAACATGCCCGACATTGTGAACTGGCAACGCGAACACGGCTGGATGGTTTTCCCGTTCTGGGCCAAGGGTCTCACTTGGGAGGTCCTACTATCTGGGGATTTCAAAGCCGTGCTGGACACGTTTGTGAATGGATTCTCGCTTCATCGGCTGCTGATCTGGATTCCCATGCTGATCTCGTTTGTCATTTTCTTGATTGCGATGTTTGCCGAAACGAACCGCGCTCCATTTGATCTTCCCGAGGCAGAGCAAGAACTCGTGGGTGGCTACCACACGGAATACTCAGGCATGGGATTCGCTCTCTTTTTCTTGGGAGAATATGCAGCAATGATTGCCGGCTCGGGAGTGATTGTGACCCTGTTCCTAGGCGGTTGGAGCCTGCCGCTCATACCGGATGGATCCATGCCTGGCCTGCTGGGCATTCTTTTTGGCTTGGTGAATATCGGTGTCTTTTTTGCAAAAGTGAGTGCGCTTTTGGTGCTCTTCATCTGGGTACGTTGGACAGTGCCCCGCTTCCGCTATGACCAGCTCATGAAGCTGGGTTGGTATTTCTTCTTTGAGTTGGCCCTAGTGAATATTTTCGTCACCGCCTTTGTTTTAGCCTACGTCAAATAAACCAAGCTCTGTGCAAATTCTCCGACCGAAAGATAAATCCTACAAGCGTGGAGTGGAATCGCTCAAGCGCTCCTATGAGGCGGACCAGGCCGTGCGCTCGACGGTCGAAGAAATCCTGAGCGTTGTTGCCAAAGAAGGCGACGTGGCACTCCTTCGCTACGCTAAAAAATTTGGCGGTCCTGACCTCTCACCCGCTCAGATTCCCGTGACTCCACTGGAAATTGCGGAGGCCATCAATACGCTGCCTAAGGCTACGGGAAAGGCAATAGATGTCGCGAGAACGAATGTGCGCGCGTTTGCCAAGCGCAGCCTTCGGAAAAGTTGGTTTATGAAAAACCGGCAAGGCGCAATCGCCGGCGAGCGCTTTGATCCCTTCCAACGCGTCGGCATTTATATTCCTGGCGGAACGGCGCCGCTCGTTTCCACGGCTGTGATGACTTGCACGCTTGCTCAGGCGGCAGGTGTTCCGGAAATTGTGGCCGTGACCCCCGCTGGTCCTGACGGCAACGTACACCCTGCTTTGCTGGCCGCACTCTCCCGCTGCGGAGCCACCGAGATTTACCGCGTTGGCGGGGCTCAGGCGATTGCAGCACTCGCGCATGGCACGAAGACCATTTTGCCCGTGCAGAAAATTTTTGGCCCCGGCAATTCCTACGTGGTCGAAGCGAAGCGCCAGGTTTTCGGCAAAGTCGCTATCGATCTGCTGCCCGGTCCCAGCGAAGTTCTGGTGATCGCAGACAAGACGGCCAAGCCCGACTGGGTTGCAGCCGACCTCTTGGCCCAGGCCGAGCATGGCCATGGCAGCCAGGCCATTCTTGTCACGGATTCTGAAAAAATCCTCACCGGTGTGGAAAAGGCTGTGGAGCGTCAGACCAAGCTCTCGAAGCGCCCGGCCGAACTCGCGAAGGCGCTCAAAAACACGAAGCTCATCCTTGTTGAAGATATGCAGGCTGCCATTCATATCGCCAATGAGTACGCCGCCGAGCACGTCTCGATCGCCACGGAAGAACCAGGAGAAGTGGCCCTGCAACTCCATTCCACAGGCGCCATCTTCCTCGGCGGCATCTCGCCAGTTGTGGGTGGAGATTTTCTCGCCGGTCCAAGCCACGAACTTCCGACAGGTGGCGCCGGCCGCTCGTTTGCCGGCCTTACGGTGGACCAATTCCAACGCCGCACGAGCATCGTTATGTTTGACGAAGCCTCCCTCCGCGCCTCACTGCCTCACCTCGAGACGTTCAGTGCAATCGAAGGTCTCGATGCCCACGGTCGCTCCGCCTCCATCCGGCTGAAAAAGTGATCTGGAAAATCCGTGGCCGCGAGCTCGACCTTTCCCGTCGAGCGCTGGTGATGGGAGTCATCAATGCCACGCCAGATTCATTCTCCGACGGCGGCTCATTTCTTGATCCCGCCGATGCGGTGGCACACGGGAAAAAATTGGTTGCCGAGGGGGCAGAAATTTTAGACATCGGCGGCGAGTCCACCCGTCCCGGCGCGGAGAGCGTTTCGGCAAGCGAGGAAATGGACCGTGTCCTTCCCATCATTCGTGCTCTGCGTCGCGAGAGTGAGGTTATGATTTCTATCGATACCTCAAAAGCCGCAGTCGCTCGCGCCGCGCTGGAAGCTGGGGCAGATATCATCAACGACGTCACCGGCCTGCGCGGTGATCCCGAAATGCCTCAGCTGGCCGCCACCTCCCAAGCCGGCGTAGTGATCATGCACATGCAAGGCGAGCCCCGCACGATGCAGGTTGCCCCCAAATACGATGACGTCGTGCGCGAAGTCGGGGAATTTTTTCGACAGGCCCTTGATCGAGCGGTAGGGTGCGGGATTGACCCGATGCGCATCGCTCTCGACCCAGGAATCGGATTTGGAAAAACGCCTGAGCACAATCGCTGCCTCCTCGCGAATCTTTCTGCGTTTCTGGAGTTCCAGCGCCCTCTCCTCGTCGGGCTTTCCCGCAAATCATTCCTCGGATGGCTCATTGGCTCCTCGAAAATGGAAGATCGTTTTTGGCCCGGCGTGGCCCTCACCTCGCTCTGTCGCGAGCGTGGCGCCCGCATCGTCCGGGTCCACGATGTCAAATCGCACACAGAAGCACTTCGCATGACAGAAGCGATTTTAGGCCATGTTTAAACAAGCCTCCACCTTCCTTCTTGAGCAGTGGACCTCCGGGATAGAAATCGTAATTCTTGCGGCTGTCATTTATTACATTTTTATCTACCTGCGGGGAACGCACGGCGCCCGCATTTTGTTGGGTTTAGCGTTGGTCTTCCTCACCCTCACCCTTGTTTCCCAACTCCTGAATCTCGAAGTCATTGGGTGGTTGTTACGCAGCATCTCGGTGTTTCTAGCTATCGCACTGGTTGTGATCTTTCAGCCGGAATTGCGACGCGCGCTCACGGAACTCGGCAGCCACCGTTTTTTTGTGTCGTCCAGTCAGGAAACAGAGACGATCGAACTCATCACGGATGCCGTTTTTGAGCTTTCCAGCAAAGGCTTCGGCGCCCTCATCGCCATGGAGCGCGAAATCAGCCTCAAAACAATCGTCGAGACCGGCGTCGCCTTGGATGCGAAATTCTCAAAAGAACTCGCTCTCACGGTGTTTCATCCCAAGACCGTCCTTCACGATGGCGGGATGATTGTGAGCGGCGACCGCATCGTAGCAGCGGCTTGCATTTTCCCCCTCTCCCAGCGCGAAGACCTCGATCGCAACCTTGGCCTGCGCCACCGTGCAGGACTCGGTCTAGGCGACGAATCCGACGCCCTCTCGCTCGTGGTATCTGAAGAAACCGGTCAGGTTTCCATTTGTCACGGCGGACAAATCGAACGAAATCTGAGTGTGGAAAAGTTCCGCCAGCGGCTTAGCCAGCTCCTCTTAAATGAAAAGTATGAAAACAGCACTTCTGAACAATTGGAAAATCAAGCTCACCAGTCTTCTTCTGGCGTTCGCCCTTTGGTTTCTCATCAAACAGAACGTCAGTCGGAATCCCGTCCGGCTTGATCTTTTGAAATCCTCAACCGCCCAAGTTCAAATCGCAAAATGAGCATCAATCGCAAACTTTTCGGGACCGATGGTGTGCGTGGTGTCGCCAACATCGAGCCGGTAACCGCCGAGACGGCGCTGAAACTCGGGCGCGCCGCCGCACATGTTTTCGCCGAGTCCCGCGCCTCCTCGCGGAGCGGCCGCCTGCGTGTGGTCATCGGCAAAGACACCCGGCTTTCTGGCTACATGCTTGAGAATGCGATCGTGGCCGGTCTCACATCCCTCGGTGCCGACGCCTTGCTTATCGGTCCTCTACCTACGCCCGGCGTGGCCTATATTACCCGCTCGCTGCGCGCCGATGCCGGCATTGTCCTCTCCGCATCCCACAATCCCTACGAAGACAATGGGATCAAATTTTTCCGACACGACGGCTTTAAGCTCGACGATGAAATCGAGGCGCGCATCGAGCACCTGGTTTTCAGCGGTGAGATCGAAAATATCCGTCCCACCGCCACGAAGATCGGCAAGGCGCTCCGCATCGACGACGCCATCGGCCGCTACGTGGAGTTTGCCAAGCAGAGCTTTCCTCGCCATCTGACGCTTGAGTCACTCCGCATCGCGCTGGATTGTGCCAATGGCGCCGCCTACAAAACCAGTCCCTGCATCCTTCGCGAACTCGGTGCCGACCTTGTCGTGATCAACAACCACCCGAACGGCACAAACATCAACACCCACTGCGGTAGCACCCACCCCGAGCAAATCCAGAAGCTCACTAAAGAATGCAAAGCCCATATCGGCATCACACACGACGGCGATGCCGACCGAGTGCTCCTCTGTGACGAGAATGGCGACCTCGTCGACGGTGACGAAATCATGGCCATCGCCGCAGTAGACTACCTGCAAAGGGGTTGCTTGGAAGGCCGCACCCTCGTTTCTACTATCATGAGCAACTTCGGCCTCGACGAAACCCTCGAAGCCTACGGAGGAAAAATGCTACGCACCAAGGTTGGCGACCGCTACGTCATCGAAGCCATGCTGCGCGATGGACACAATGTCGGCGGCGAGCAGAGCGGACACATGATCTTCCGCGACTACGCCACCACGGGCGACGGCATCGTCAGCGCCCTTCAAATCCTGCGCGTCATGATCGAAACCGGCAAGCCGCTCAGCGAACTCAAAAAAGTTCTCAAAAAATACCCACAGGCCCAGCGCAACCTCCGCGTCAAAGACAAGCCGCCACTCGAGACCCTGCCGCAAATCCAAACCCTCCTCGCCGAAGCCGAGTCCTCACTCAACGGCAAAGGCCGCGTCCTGCTCCGCTACTCCGGCACCGAACCCAAAGTCCGCCTTCTCATCGAGGGCCGCGAACAAGAGCTCATCGATCAACACGCCGACCGCATCGCCGCCGCCCTTAAAATCGAAA
>CANMQB010000156.1 GCA_947499885.1 Spartobacteria bacterium | reverse complement strand
GAGGGATGAGGACTTGGGCGCTCTGCCGAAAGGCGATGAGAGAAAGGCTCTGATCGCTTCACTCATCCACCGGGAGACGACGGTGCCGCTGGATTGGATTAGTGAGAGATTGCGAATGGGAGTTCGAGCTGGCGTGTGCCGCAGCATCAAGCGGCATCGAGAGCTGCTGAAAACAGATGCCAAGCTTGCTGGTGTGGAACAGGAAATCATGTCAAGAATTTATGCCTGACCCATTTTTACGCAAAAAATGCGAACAAAGGCCTGAGGAGAAAACTTGATGCACGAGTCTCAGCTTCAACTTTTGCAAACAGTATGATTACCGTCCGCGATGCGAGCGAGGATGATCTTCCAGCGATCATCGCAATTTACAATGAGTCAATCCCAGCTGGTCGTTCGACCGCTGACACAGAGCCAATCACCGTTGCAGAGCGACTGGATTGGTTCAGGAAGTTTGACGCCAAGAAGCGGCCCATTTGGGTGGCGTTGGATCAAGGGCGGATCGTTGGTTGCATTTACCTATTATGGTTCTATGGTGGGCGGCCCGCCTACAACAAGACAGCCGAGATCAGCACCTATATTTCATCTTCACATCAAGGTAAGGGCATTGGAACGATGCTGAAAGAGAGAATGATCAAAGCATGTCCGCGACTGGGAGTGGAGAACCTGCTGAGCATGTATTTTGATCACAATGTGGCCACACAACGCTTGAATGACAAATTTGGATTTGAAGGTGTTGGCCACTTGCCAGAAATAGCGGAAGTGTTTGGAGAAAAGCGCGGACTGCGGATATCTTTGCTAAGGATAAACAAGAGCGAACAGGCTGGTGCGGTTAATCCCCATGCCTTCGGCGCTTTTGCCATGTCGGCTGCGGACCGGCCTTTGGCGCCAAAAACCAAGTGAGTATGCCTGATCGGGGACTTCAGGCAGCAATATAAACACGCTCAGGATACTTGTCGTAACCTGTCTGTTGATATTCGCATCGGGATGTGCATCTTTACCGCAAATACAACCCATGTTGAAGGGGTCAGGAATTAATTCTTCACATGATCTCGTGTTGAAGGGGTCAGGAATTAATTCTTCACATGATCTCGTGATTGCGCTTCCATCGCGTCAGTTCAAGACAAGTTCGAATCGATTATGCAGGGGCCTTTTATCATGTCACGGCGAGGGGTAATCGGCGAGGGGATATTGTTTCGATGACGAAGACAGGAGGACCTTTTTAAGAACGCTGGGGGAACTGGGAGTCAGGGGTCAATTTGTTTCATTTTTTGAGCATCCCCACCAAGCGCCTACTCCGACGTAGGACGAAAAACTCTTAAAGGGCGGTGGTGCCCGCTTCGTGAGCTCACATTCGGCTGAGAAAACTTGTGGAAACAAGTGTTTCCTCAGAAGCTTTGTTTCCGTAGTCTTTCCATATGGAAACACAAATCCTGACATCCGAGGTGGTCCTGCGCCGTTCTTCGGACCGCGGTCTCGCTGATCACGGATGGCTCAGGAGTCGCCACACTTTCAGTTTTGCGGATTACTATGATCCCTCCCACATGGGGTTCCGGAGCCTGAGGGTCATCAACGACGATATCGTCGCAGCCGGGCAAGGTTTTCCTGAGCATCCGCACCGGGATATGGAGATTTTCAGCTATGTGTTGGAAGGTGCGCTGGCACATCGCGATAGCCTCGGCAACGAGCGGGTTCTCAAGCCCGGCCAGATTCAGCTTATGAGCGCGGGAGCCGGAGTGCGGCATAGTGAGTTCAATCCCTCTGCCACCGAGCCCACGCATTTTCTGCAGATTTGGATTCAACCCCGCGAGGCCGGTCTCAAGCCATCCTACACCGAGTGGCATCCCTTGCCCTCCCAAGGGAACGATCCCCAAGTGCTGGTGATTTCCCCTGACGGTCGCGATAACAGCGCATGCATTCAGCAGGACGCCGAAATTTACCGCATCCTCCTCGAACCCGGCCAGTCGATCCAGCATGAGGTGCGCTCGGGGCGAGGCCTTTGGATTCAGATGGCCGAGGGGTCGGTTGAGCTGAATGGAGTCACTCTGCAAACAGGGGACGCCGCCGCCATCGAGGCTGCAGGGATTGTGACTCTGACTGCCAATGCGAAATCCAACGCCCTTCTTTTCGATCTTCACTGACCAATAAAAAACCTATGAAATACATCTACAACCTCACAGCCGCCCTGCTGGGCTTTGTTTTCATCGTCTTCGGAGTAAATTTCTTTCTGAAGTTTATCGCGATACCCCAACCGCCCGAAGGCTCGCCGGCCGCCATGTTCATGGGCGGAATGTTCCTTGGTGGCTTCTTGGCATTTGTCAAAGTCCTCGAAATCCTCGGTGGGCTGCTCGTCGCGATTCCCAAGACGCGCAATCTCGGACTCCTCATTCTGGGACCGATCATTGTGAATATCGCCGCCTTCAATTTCTTTTTCTTCGGTCCCTTGGCATTGCTTCAGCCGCCTGTCCTGCTTGTATCCGTGCTAGCCTTGATCCAAGTCGTGGCCGCGCGTCACGCTTTCCGGAATTTTATCACCAACAAAAACTAATTCGATGAACCACACTGCTCTCTTCCGACCCCTCACACTCGGCGCTTTCGAGGTGCCCAACCGTATCTTCATGGCGCCTCTCACCCGATGCCGTGCCGAGGAGGGACACGTGCCCGGCTCCCTGATGTGCGAGTACTACGCTCAGCGCGCTTCTGCAGGCCTCATCATCGCCGAGGCCACGATGGTGATGGAGGGAAACTCGGCATTCTACGCGGAACCGGGGATTTACTCGGATGCTCAAGTCGCTGGTTGGCGCCAAGTCACCGACGCCGTCCATGCCAAGGACGGAAAAATCTTTCTTCAACTCTGGCATGGTGGTCGGGCGTGCCCCTCGTCCTTCAATGGAGGCGCTCAGCCAGTAGCGCCCAGTGCCTTGGCGATCACAAATGACGAGGTGCATACCCCTGATGGTAAAAAACCCTACGATCTCCCGCGTGAGCTCCGCGATGACGAGATTCCCAGCATTGTAGCTGGTTTCAAAAAAGCGGCAGAAAATGCCAAGCTCGCTGGCTTCGATGGCATCGAGATCCATGCAGCCAATGGCTACCTCATCGATGAATTTCTTCGCGACGGCGCCAACAAACGCACCGCCCCCTACGGCGGCCCCATCGAGAATCGCGCCCGGTTTTTGCTCGAAATCCTCGAGGCCGTTTCATCCGTGTGGGACTCCAATCGGGTGGGCGTTCGCATTTCCCCGCTGAATAGCTTCAATAGTATGCGCGATAGCGATCCTGTGGCCTTGGCGACGTGGCTCGCCAAGCGTCTCGACAGCCTGCACCTGGCGTACCTCCACGTCATGCGCGCCGACCTCCTCGGGGAGCAACATGGGGACGTGCTCACTCCGATCCGCAAAAATTTCACCGGCGTCCTCGTATCGAATATGGCCTACACTCCCGATGAAGCCTCGGATGCCATCGCCTCTGGCAAAATCGATGCCGTTGCTTTTGGCACCAGCTTTCTCGCCAATCCTGACCTCCCGTCTCGCATTCGCGAGGCAGCGCCACTCAACCAACCAAACCCTGCGACATTTTATTCGAGCGGACCCGAAGGTTACACCGACTACCCGAGTATCGATTAAATCTGCGAAGAAGGCGCCGCAGCGCCCTCTTTACTTGGCCTTGCCTTGATTCGCCACAGCATTCATGGCGGCGGCAATCGCGTCTTGATCTCCGAGGTAGTAGCTCTTGATTGGCTTCAGATCGGCATCGAGCTCATAAACAAGCGGGATTCCCGTCGGGATGTTGAGCTTGAGTACTTCTTCCTCGGTGAGATTGTCGAGGTACTTTACGAGGGCGCGGAGACTATTGCCATGTGCGGCGATGATCACACGCTGGCCGGACTTCACAGTAGGGGCAATTTTTTCATGCCAGAGCGGGAGGAATCGGTCCACCGTATCCTTGAGGCACTCGGTGAGTGGCAACTGCGACTCGGGAATGCCTGCGTAGCGGGGGTCGTGCCCAGGCCAACGCTCGTCGGATTTTTCGAGTGGTGGCGGCGGCACATCATAGCTCCGGCGCCAGACCAGAACTTGATCGTCGCCAAACTTTGCAGCCGTCTCGGCCTTGTTGAGGCCCTGAAGCGCTCCATAGTGCCGTTCATTGAGACGCCAGTCTTTCTCCATCGGAATCCAGAGTTGATCGAGTTCCGTGAGGACGCCCCAAAGCGTGTTGAGGGCGCGCTTCAGAAGCGAGACGTAGGCGATATCAAAGACGAACCCCTCTTTTTTTAGGGCTTCCCCAGCGGTCTTCGCTTCGGCACGCCCTTTGTCACTGAGCTCGACATCGTGCCAACCAGTGAATCTGTTTTCTTTGTTCCAGGTGCTTTCGCCATGACGGATGAGGACTAGTTTATACATTGGGAAAATAAATAAGACCTGACCTATAAACACCACGCCTTGGCTTGGCAATTTTTAACGAGATTTACTGCATAGAACTCCAACAATCCCTCAGTCAAAAACTCCTCCACACTCAAGGAGAATTTTTTAAGAAAGATTTGGAGTGAGGGCGAGAAAGCTTTGCACAGGCAGTCCAAACCACACTCAGGCGGCGAGGGGACCTGTGAGGGAGAGTGGCAAACGCAAACCCTTCCAGCAGGCTCAGCCTGGCCTCGAGTTTCCCGCCTTGATCTCGAAATTCAAGGCTCGAACCCGATCGCAAATTCCGCTCCAGCGGCATTCCGATTCTGCCATCATCGGCCTAAAATTCATCTTTATACAATAAAAATACACTTATAAACACGCCATTTTTAACGCCGAGTAAACGACACGCTTGCAATATAAAGCGCGTCATCCTCCGTAATATTGTATGCCTTAAAATGCAATTATGTCGAAATTGTTACATTGCAAAACACCATTTGCTGTCTATGGTGCCGCCCTCCCCTCCGAAAAAACAAAAAAAATATGCACGAGGGGAAAAAATTTTATCAAACAAAGCTGGAGCGATTATCGCTGGGCTGTGCCAGTTTTTACGAAAAAGTCCATAATAATGCGGGTATCCGGATGCTCTCTGGTTATCAAATTGCAAGGCTTTTTCTGCCATTCTTGCTTGCGATGGCTTTCGGCGTGGGGAAGGTTCATGCTCAATCTAGCAGCGGAGTAACCAGCGTGGCGTTGAACACCCGTGGGCAGCAAACCGTGTTGCTGTCCTCAGATGGCTCGGTGTGGGGACTTGGAGTGAATGCAAATGGAAGCTTGGGCGATGGAACTGCCCTTTTTCGCTCTGGTCTCGTACGCATGCAGTCCGCGTCGGGAAATCTCAGTGGGGCAGTGGATGTCGCAAGTGGAACTAATCACACAGCGGTGCTCATGGCTAATGGCACGGTGTGGACAGTTGGCCTGAATTCCAGCGGGGAATTGGGAAATGGAAACACAACCAGCCAGCTCAAGGCGGTGCAGGTTTTGACTGCCACCGGGTCGTTGACATGCGTAACGGCTCTTGCGGCGGGGGCCTCTCACACCTTGGCGCTCGGCACCTCTGGAGAGGTGTGGGCTTGGGGCTCAAATACCGTCGGCCAGTTGGGCAACAATTCGACTCTGAATTCGACCCGAGCCGTCAAGGTTCCAGGGTTAACCGGAATCGTTGCGATTGCGGCGGGAGACAAGTTTTCCTACGCCATCAAGAATGATGGCAGCGCTTGGGCGTTTGGCGACAACGCAAATGGTCAGCTTGGAAACAACAGCACCACGGCATCCAGGATTCCCGTGCAGGTGCGGACGAGTGCCGGAAACTTATCGGGCGTCAAAGCCGCCGCCGGCGGATCTGGGCACGGCGTTTTTCTGACATCGACAGGCAGCGTCTGGTCGGTCGGGCTCAATACCAGTGGCCAGTTGGGAAACAACTCCACCACCAATGGACTGCTTGCCGTGCTGTCGCGCGGCGCAGCGGGCAACCTCTCAGGCATTGCCGAGGTGACTTGCGGAGATGCCTTCACCCTCTTTCTTTCGACAAACGGGACCATCTCGGCCGTAGGCTCAAATACCATCGGCCAGCTCGGAGACGGCACGCGA
>CANMQB010000155.1 GCA_947499885.1 Spartobacteria bacterium | reverse complement strand
CGGATCGAGTGGATCACCGGGTCCGGAGTTTCCGGAGTGATCGATTGGCTGGTTTTGCGAATGCGGCGGAAGCGTTTTAGAATTCGCTCACCAGCGACTTCGAGGATCGGACGCGTGGAATTTGGCGTGGCATCCATCGAATGAGCCGAACCCCATGCATCCTGTAGCGAGGCGATGTGGTTTTTGTAGGTATCGGAGCGAAAAAACTCCGCAACCCGCGCCGCTTCGATGTGGCGCTCGGCCTTGAGTTCCTCGAAGAACGAATCGAGCCCGCCTCGAAGTTCCTCGGGGAGCATGTTTTCAAGACGACGGCGCGAGAGGAGATAAACATCGAAATCGCGCAGGGCATTGGTTCTGCGGCAAAGGTCGCCGATTTGTTTCTTCCATGCTTCGGTGAGGTGCTCGGGGAAAACGCCTTTCATCTGGCCGGTCACCGAGCGGAGCTTGCGGAGCGAAACGCGGTAGTCGTGGAGGAATTCCGTGTCGATGTCTTTGATGATGCCTTCCTCGTTCCAGCGGGCGATGGAGAGCAGGCTGCTGAAAATTTCGAGCAGGACGGTGCGGGCATGCGTCTCGGGAGCAAAGGCGAGCCGCAGTTTCAGCGAGTAGGGCGACGGGCGCACCCGGCAGAGCTTGTAGGCTTCCTGGACAAGGTTCTCGTGGGTCGGACGGCAACCGGTGCCCATCAAGGCCTGAACAAGCGTTCCCATGTCGAATTTCACGCCTGCAACAGGAAGGACTTCGACCAGAGTTGTCCGAACTTTTCGCGATCTTGTGGTCGCAATCCGGCACACCGCAAGGCGGAAGACAATCCTGCGCGATGTGTCGTGGGCTTCAAAAAAATCCCGCTTTAAATGCACCGAAGCCGTCTTCCTCAGCGCGCGGATATCCGTCAAGTCGCCCAGTTGCGTGCGCAGCGGCCCCTCTGGAAAATCCTCCGCAAATTTTGGGGTTTGCGGGGTATCGGCTGATCGAAACAATTCGTCACCCACTTGGAGCGTCCATCCATTTTCGTTCGCCAGAATGGCGTTGCCGAACCAGAGGCTCCACACATGGGTGTCGTAAAAATCGCACGGGCGGGATTCGGATTCGATCCTCTTGACGCTCAGACCTGGGAAGGTGCGCGGTTTGATTTCAAAGGAGCCCTTGCAAACAAAGTGATGCACAGCGGAGGCATCCGGCGCGGATTCGTCGGGGGCTGTGTGGAATGGATTTTCCGGTTTCAACAAAAGGAAATCAAATGTCGCGGGTTGGATTTTGCAATGGGGGTGAAGTGCTCTCCAGGCGATCAGTAAACCTCGGGAACCCACATTTCCTTTGGAACGTCGTGGCGATGGTAGTCTGGATGGTGGATGCGCTCGGGTAGCGTGATTGGCGTATGGGGCACTTCTTCGTACGGGACCTGACTCAGCAGATGAGCAATGCAGTTCAGTCGCGCTTTTTTCTTATCCACCGCGTGGACAACGCTCCAAGGAGCCTCAGGTATGCTCGTGCGCTGAAGCATGATTTCTTTAGCTTTTGTATAATCCTCCCAGCGTGTGCGGGATTGAAGATCCATCGGGCTGAGTTTCCACTGTTTCAATGGATCCTGAATCCGAGCGTGGAATCGGAATTCCTGCTCAGCGTCGGTAATCGAGAACCAATACTTCATGAGCTGAATGCCGGAACGGACGAGCATCTTTTCAAACTCTGGCACGTCGTTAAAAAATTGTTCGTACTCCTCTGGGGTGCAAAATTCCATGACGCGTTCGACGCCCGCGCGATTGTACCAACTGCGGTCAAACAAAACGATCTCACCGGCGGCAGGCAGGTGTGCCACGTAGCGCTGGAAGTACCACTGCGTGCGCTCGCGGTTGTTTGGTGCTGGCAAAGCAGCGACGCGGCAGATACGCGGATTCATTCTCTGCGAAATCCGCTTAATGACGCCGCCTTTTCCGGCGGCATCTCGGCCTTCGAAGATAATGACGATTTTTTTGCCTGTTTTTACGACCCAGTCTTGAAGTTTCACCAACTCGGTTTGGAGGCGGAAAAGTTCACGGAAATAGGTGTGCCGAAAATCTCGGTCGGTGTCCTTGGATGCGGCACTGCCTGACCCTGGGCCGACGGTTTCCTCGAGCTCAAGTTCGAGTTCCTCGTCAAGATTGTCCAAGATTTCTTTGCGGATTTGTCGGTATATGTCTTCGGGATCAGTTTTCATAAGGCTAGAACTTCCCTACTTCAGTTTCGCAGTAGGCAACAATCTTGGACTTGTGAACTTTTCGTTACAAAAGCATTTCCTGAGGGAATCAGACTGTTTGAGGACGTTGAGTTGTGAAGCCGGAGGCACGCTCGTAGGCATCTGCGATTCCCAATAAGCGCGTCTCATCAAGTGCCTTGCCAAGGAACTGAAGCCCCACAGGAAGATGAGAATCTTCCTCTTTCACAAATCCACACGGCACACTGATACCACAAATGCCAGCGAGGTTTGTTGCGATGGTAAAAATATCCGCCAGATACATGCGGAGGGGGTCGTCCACGCGTTCGCCAATTTTAAAGGCCGCATCGGGTGAGGTCGGGCAGATGAGGGCGTCAACTTTTTCAAAGGCATTCGTAAAATCCTGTCGGATGAGTGTGCGAACCTTCTGCGCGCGCAAGTAGTAGGCATCATAGTACCCGCTCGAGAGTACATACGTTCCAAGAATGATTCGGCGTTTGACCTCGCTGCCGAATCCCTCGTCCCTCGAGCGCATATAATGGTCGAGCAGATCGCGTGGGTTCTTGGCTCGGTGGCCGTAGCGCACACCGTCGAAGCGTGCCAGGTTTGCCGAGGCTTCTGCCGTGGCGATGATATAATACACACCCACGGCATACGAGGTATGCGGTAACGAGACTTCGATGATTTCGGCTCCGAGTTCCTGACAGCGCTTGATGGCGGCCTCCACTTGGGCACGGACTTGCGGATTCATTCCATCGACAAAGTATTCTTTGGGAACGCCTAGTTTCACGCCTTTCAAATCGCCCCCGAGTTTTGCCGTGAAATCCTCGCTAGGTAAATCGAGCGAGGTCGAATCATGAGAGTCTTTGCCGGCAATGACGTTTAAAATCGAGGCGCAATCTTTTGTCGTGCGGGCGATCGGGCCGATTTGGTCGAGTGAGGATGCGAAGGCCACAAGCCCGTAGCGGGAAACCCGTCCATAGCTTGGCTTGAGTCCCACGACTCCACACAGAGCTGCGGGTTGGCGGATTGATCCGCCGGTGTCACTGCCCAGCGTGGCAAAAGCCTCGCGAGCTGCAACAGAGGCCGCCGAGCCGCCGCTGGATCCGCCAGGAATGCGGGTTGTATCCCAAGGATTACGCGTTTTTTTGTATGCGGAATTTTCGGTCGAGGACCCCATCGCAAATTCGTCCATGTTCAGCCGGCCATAGGGAATGGCTCCAGCGGCGCGGAGTTTGGAAATGACTGTGGCGTCGTATGGAGATTTGAAACCTGCAAGCATCTTGGAGGAGCAGGTGCACGACTCTCCCAAGACATTGATAGCATCCTTGATCCCTATGGGAACGCCACCAAGCGGCAGGTTGATGTCGGCCTTCTCGGCAGCGGCGAGAGCCGTTTGGAAATCGCGGGAGAGGTAGGCGTCAATCGCAGGGTCAACCGCCGAGATACGTGCCTCGAGGGCTCGCAGGGCGTCGGATGGTGTGAATTCTCCACGCCGAAACCCTGCTTGGAGTTCGGAAATGCTGAGGTCAGTGAGTTCGCTCATTTTATTCAATCACTTTGGTCACAACGACGAGGTTATTTGCTGAGTGTGGGGCATTGGCAAGTGCCGCTTCGCGAAGCAGTCCGGGTTGGGAAACATCTTCCCGGAGCACGTTGAATACCGGATTGGCGTGTGCGGTGGGTTCGACCCCCGAAACGTCGAGAGTTTTAAGTTGCTCCACGTATTCCAACACGCGGCCGAGCTGAGCTTGGAATGTGGTGGCTTCTTCGTCGGTGAGTTCGATGCGCGCTAGGCGTGCGACATCTCGGACATCAAGGTTGGGACTGCTCATGCGCGCGTATTCGTAGAAGTTCGGAGCCGATTTGTCCAAAAGTTTGATGTCATGATGGCAGAATCTCTCGCAGTTTTTCTACTGAGTTGTGCTCGACGCGTAGGGGATACCCGTTTTGATCAAGAAGTTTCAGATGGCCTTCTGCGTCCAAACCGGTGAAAAGGCCGGAAAGGAATTTTCCTGTATTAAGTCGAAGTTCGACGGGCGAGGGGACTTCCCAAGTGCGATTTAGTTCTTGGATGGCCGCAGCCATTCCGCCGCTCTGCATTTCGCGATGCGCCTTCGATATGGCTTCAATCACTCCACGCGTCAGCACCATGATGTCCGGGGGGACGATCCACTCGGCAAGATTTGTGGCTGTTGCGCGCAGGCTCGCATCCTGACTCCACGGCTCGTTAAAGATATTCAGTCCAAAGCCGACGATAAGCATGCCATTGGAAGGCTGCTCGATCAATAGTCCGGCCACCTTGCGTGAGCCGCACATGAGATCATTTGGCCACCGAAGGCGCGCAGACGGAATCCCGATGCTTTTGAGGTAACGCAGTAGGCATGCTCCGACACGAAGCGAAAACCCCGCCCAACTTTCATGCCCGCCTGTGGCAGGCAGCGTCGCTGAAATCCACAAGCCGCCCTTTTCCGAAACAAACGATCTTCCGAATCGGCCCCGGCCTTTATCTTGTGAATCCGCCCGTACCGCAGTCCAAGCTGGCAGGTTGCGACAGATGTCGTTCGTAGAGGCTACACAAGGATAGTGTCGTAGCGTCCAGGCTTGCCCATCCGCTGACAGATAACTTTCTTCTTCGAAATCCATCTAGCTAAACAAAGCACTTGGCCAGGATTTACAAGATTATCAGGTCAACGAGATCGGCTGTTAAAGTTCGAAAAACGATCTTTTAAATTTTCCTGAAAGGTTTGGTTCAAAAAATCTCTGCGCCATCTGTGGTGCATTCCTTTTGGGTTCCGTTTAAGAAAGACATTGCCCCGGCGGCGGTTTTCCAAAACATTAGCTCTTTCATTTCATGAGCACAGATACACAGGAACCAAAGCCACTCAGCGCAAACGAAGTCCTCAAAGCCGCATCGCACCACCTGCGCGGCACGATCGCACAGGAACTCGCCGATACCTCCACGGGAGCCATCGCCGAAGAGACCGGCCAGCTCACGAAATTTCATGGGCTTTATCTTCAGGACGACCGTGACCTCCGCGTGGCACTGAAGAAGGCAGGCAACAAAAAAGCCTTCTCCTTCATGCTCCGCGTGCGCCTGCCCGGTGGCAAGGCTACGCCTGCCCAGTGGCTCGTTCTCAACAAGCTTGCGGGGGATGTCTCCTCGCCCTCGCTCCGCCTTACCACGCGCCAGACCTTCCAGTTCCATGGCGTGCTCAAGGGCAATGTCAAAAAGCTTGTCAAGGGCATGCATCAGGTTCTCCTCGATTCCATCGCCGCCTGTGGTGATGTGAACCGCAATGTCATGGCACCGCCAAACCCTGAGGGCAGCGCGGCCGCCCAGCAGGTCTATGATGCCGCTGTCTCTTGGAGCGAATTTGCCCTCCCCAAAACACGCGCCTACCATGAAATCTACCTCGATGAGGAACTCGTCGCCGGCGGTGAGCCAGAGCGCGAGCCCATGTATGGCGACACCTACCTCCCGCGCAAATTCAAGACCGGCTTTGTGCTTCCTCCCTCAAATGATGTGGATGTCTTTTCCCAGGATCTTGGTTACATCGCGATCCTCGAGGACGGCAAGCTCGTCGGCTACAATGTCACGGTCGGCGGCGGGCTCGGAATGAGCCATGGAAATGCCGAGACGTTCCCGCGCCTGGCCGATGTGCTTGGCTTCATAACGCCCGATCAGGTCAACCAAGTTGGAGAGGCCATCCTCACCACCCAGCGTGACTTCGGCGACCGCACAAACCGCAAGCATGCGCGTTTGAAATACACCATCCAAGATCGCGGCATTGCGTGGTTCAAAGGCGAGGTCGAGAAACGCTCGGGCATTGTCTTTGGTCCTGCCCGCGACTTC
>CANMQB010000154.1 GCA_947499885.1 Spartobacteria bacterium | reverse complement strand
TTTACAAACAGCTTCACGATGCAAATCTCGTGGCAGTCGTGGACAAGAATCGGGCCAAGGCAAAACGGGATATCGCGAAGCTTGGTATCGAAGCTGCCGTCTTTGGGACGTTCGAGGAATTGATCCAATCCTGTGAGGTGGATCTTGTGGACATCTGCCTGCCCACCGACCTCCATGCGCCGTTTGCGATGAAGGCGATCTCAGCTGGCAAGCACCTCTTCTGCGAGAAGCCTCTGGCGCTAACGAAGACCGACGGAAAAAAAATTGCCGCAGCAGCGAAGAAGGCGGGCGTGCTTTTCCAGGTCGGCCAGTGCATTCGTTTCTGGCCAGAGTATATCGCATTTGAAGCCTTCGTAAAATCCCGCAAAGCCGGCAAATTACTGAGTCTCTCGCTCCAGCGCCGTGCGGGACGGCCTTCCTACAGCACGGATGACTGGCTCAACGACGGAACCCGTTCGGGAGGCGCGGCGCTCGACCTGCATATCCACGACACGGATTATGTGCATCACTTGCTCGGGCGACCAGAAGCGGTGACTTCCGTCGGCACTCGCGATAAATCCGGCTGGAGCCACATCTTCACGACCTACCACTTTAAAAACATGGCTGTGACTGCCGAGGGCGGCTGGAATTATCCGAAAAACTGGGGATTCCAAATGGCGTTCCAAGCCGTTTTTGAGCGCGGAACTGTCGAGTTCGACAGCGGTGCCAATCCGAATCTGATGGTGACGATCGGCGATGGAAAAAAGCAGCCTCTGCCCTACACGAATCCCGGCGCCGGGGAATCCTCGACCGGTTCGGGCAATGTCTCTTCGCTCGGCGGCTACTACAACGAACTCGCCGCATTCATCACATGCCTTCAGAAAAAAAAGGCGCCGAAGATCGCCACAGGTGAACAGGCTGCGGAATCCCTCGCCACCGCTCTCGCTGAAATCCAATCCGCCGCCACCGGGCGCACGGTCAAACTTTAACCAACCCAAACTATGAAAAAATCCATCGGCATTTGTTGTTTCTACGGAAACTGGAGCATCAAAGAAAAATTCGTCCTCGCGAAGGAGTCCGGCTTCACTGGCTTCGAGATCGATCTCAGCGAGGATGGTCCGGTGAATCTGAAGAGCACCCCGGAGGAGCTGAAATCCTTCCGAGCGCTCGCAGAAAAACACGGTCTCGAACTCAGCGGGTTGATGTCATTCCTCTATTGGGGCGCCAACGCCGCGAGTGCGGATTCAGCGGTGCGGGCAAAGGCCTCGGCACTCCTGGCGCGCCAGATCGAGTGTGCGCAGCAACTCGGAATCGACACGATCCTCGCCGTTCCCGGCGCGGTCGGTGTGGACTTCATTCCCGGCGCGGAAACCGTGCGCTACGATTTGGCCTATGAGCGAGCGACCGAGTTCATCAAGGCTGCGCTTCCCGCAGCTGAGAAAGCTGGTGTGACCATCGCGGTGGAAAATGTCTGGAATAAATTCCTCCTCACCCCGCTGGAAATGCGAGCGTTTGTGGACCAGTTCAGCAGCAAGAACGTCGGTGTCTATTTCGACGTCGCGAATACTCTGGCCTTCGGCTACCCGGAACATTGGATCGAAATCCTCGGTTCACGGATCAAGCGCGTTCACTTCAAAGATTATCGCCGCAACGTGGGAACCGTGGACGGATTCTGCGACTTGCTTTCCGGCGATGTGGATTGGCCAGCGGTCATGGCCGCGCTTCACAAAGTCGGCTACGACGGATGGATCGCTGCCGAGATGATTCCGCCCGTGCCTTTCTACAAACACTGCCCGGAAGTCCTCATTCACACGACCTCCCGGGCGATGGATGCGATTTTTGCGCTCTGATTTATGATCGTCCTCGCCGCTGCCGCCCACCCCGACGACATCGAGTTCATGATGGCCGGCACACTCCTGCGCCTCAAGGACGCGGGGTGCGAAATCCATCTTTGGAACCTCGCCAACGGGTGCTGTGGATCAGCGACGCTGACCCGAGAGGAGGCCATCTCCGTCCGTTGGCAAGAGGCACAGGCTTCGGCGAAGCTTGCCGGAGGAACCTCACATCCACCGCTCTTCGACGATCTCGGCATCTTTTACGACGCTTCTTCGATAGGCCCCGTTGCGGCGGTGATCCGAAAAATCCAGCCGGATATCATCCTGACCCAGAGTCCGCAGGATTACATGGAGGACCACCAAAACACGACACGCCTCGTCGTAACGGGCGCGTTCACACGGGCGATGAAAAACTTCGTCACCAGCCCGGACGTCGCGATCTATGACAAGCCGGTTGCGCTCTATCACGCGCTGCCTCACGGCCTCAACGATGCGCTCCGTCAGCTGGTCGCCCCGCATTTCTTCACCGACATCGGCCCGGTGCTCGCTCGCAAGCGTGCGATGCTCGCCTGCCATGCTTCACAAAAGGAATGGCTCGACGTCACGCAGGGGATGGATGCCTACCTCGACGAAATGGAGCGCATGAGCCGTGAGGTCGGTCTCATGAGCGGAAGATACGATTTTGCTGAAGGCTGGCGCCGCCATTCCCACTTGGGCTTCGGCCCCGAAGACTTCGATCCGATAGCCGATTTTCTTAAAACTTAAACCCAAAAGCCGATGCCAAGACCAATCAGCAAACTCGCTCCCGCCTGGTGGGATTACACGACACTCGAACCCGAACTCCTCGCCGATGCCGCGAGAATCGATGAGAAGAAACTCAAGGGCCTCGCGCGCCCCGGTTTCACAATCCACTTCTACGACACGGTGCAGGAGTTCTATGCCGCCGAGGCCCTGGAATACATCGACGCCTGGCGTCAGAGCACGCCCGACAACCCAGCAGGCATCTGTGGACCGATCGGGCCGACCGAGCAGCTCCCCATTGTGGCGCAGATGGTCAACGCCCTTGGGATCAACCTCAAAAAGCACGACGCCCATTTCTGGGGAATGGACGAGTGGGTGATCGATGGGAAAACCGTGGACACGAACCATCCGCTCTCTTTTGCCAAGGCGGACAAGGAACTCTGCTTCGACCGGATCGACAAAAGCCTGCGCATCCCGGAGAAGAACCTGCATTTTCCAAGCGGCGACCTAGAGGCCTACAGCAAGAGCTATGACGATATTCGCTGTGTCGTCATGCAGGGCGGGCAGGGCGAGATCAAGCACTGGGCATTCAACGACCCGCTGCCGCGCACAGGCAAATACAAAAACACCCCGCCGACGCCTGTAGAATACCTCAAGCTCGGCACCCGCTTTGTGAAGTTGCATCCCGTAACGATCACCCAGAATGCCCGCACGAGCGGCGGCGGCAACGTTGCGCTGGTGCCAACTGAAGCCGCCACTGTCGGCCCGCGCGAAACATGGAAAGCCGAAAAGGTCTCGATCTGGCATCCGGGTCACCATGACAATCCTTTCGGACTGCGGCTCAGCGCCCTGATGATCTCGAAGCGGCTCCCAGATTCCAGCGTCCCGATGTCGCTTCTCGCGGACCACCCGAACGTCCATTTTCATTACCTGCGCTCCGGGATCGGAACGGTTAAGGTGGAGATGCATTGAAAATGAATTGTCCCACACTTTCCCACTTTGACATCAGAGATCCCAAGGCGGTCCACGCTGCTTTTGCCGAGGCGCCAACCATGCAGATGCAGCAGTTCTGGCGCGTCGCCCCTGAGGTTGGATTCCTTCCCGCTCACGTAAGGATCGGATGGAGGCATGATTGCTTTCTGGTCTTGGGGGAATTGACTGACCCGCACCTCTACACCAGCGCGACAGAGGATAACCAAATCCTTTGTTCCTTCGGCGATGTTTTTGAAATTTTCCTCCGCGACTCGGAACTCGAGACCTACGCCGAATTTCATGTCGCTCCGAACGGGAAGCGACTTCAGCTTTTGTGGCCCGATGCCGAGACCCTTCGACGCGTCCACGACAAGAAAGTTGCGCTCGATGAGTTGAAGGTTCACGAGCCGATCTTCGACTTCTCCCAGTGGTCGGAAGGCGAGAAATGGTATATCTGCGCCTCCGTGCCCAGTCGGATCTTCTTACCTGCAGGAACGCCGCTGGAAGGTCGGACGTGGTGCGCCTCCTTCAGCCGTTATGACTACTCGTCGGCCGAAGAACCGCCAGTTCTCTCTTCGACCTCACCCCACACCGGGAAGGTGTCTTTTCACTGCCAACAGGATTGGGCCGAGTTGAGCTTTTGTTGAGCGATCTCCACCCACGCAATCAAGCGCCCTTTGGTTCATTTTCTGCGCATCTATCCAATGGGGTGGTGAACAGACGTGCTTTGAGGAAGGGCCTGCACGGCGTCCGTTGGCAATCTGTTGACTATCCAGTTGTTGATTTTTCCCACGCTGAAAGAACCAGTGCCGGGTGCTTGCCACCTCGCGCTCCATGAGGCCGCCGCCAATGATTCCGATGCGAGTCGTGTGGTCATGTTTTAGTTTAGAAATTTTGCGGCTTCGGTTGCTGCTGCTCCGTCGTGAACGATTGCCATCAGCGCAGCCCCATGCCGGCGGGGTTCTGGTGTTGAACCACATTGCACCCATACACAATACCGGAAACTCCCTGTTGGATGAGTGCCTCGGTGCGGGCCAAGATCTCAGCATCCGGCGCCTTGCCGCCTCCGCGAACAAGGACAGGAATGCCTCCAGCGGCTTCGACAACCTTGTGGTAGAGCGAGCAAAAGAGCCTGATTTTGATTCATTGCTGCACTCACAAATTGAGGCTTTGCATTTAACGCTCGCTGTATGACCCTCGCGCATCTTGATTGATAAATTTATCGCTCTCTTCTGGAGTCCGAAGTCCGATACCTACGCCAAGCGGATTTGGTTGCTCTTTTTTGCCATCGTTGCTCTGTTGGCTTTTTTCCAACCGGCGCAACGAAATATCACGCACCACTACAGCCGAGCTGCTTATAATTGGTGGAACTCCGAGAACATGTACTCCTTGAAAGGGCAGGGGTTTCTCTACTTTCCTCAGTCGGTCCTCATCTACACGCCCTTCGCTTGGCAGGAATTCCCAAAAAACCTGAAGAAATTTAATAAGGAGCCTCTGAGTGACACCCTGTTGCCAACCCTGGGGCTCCGTCTTGGCGAGGTTTTTTATCGCGCTTTTTCATTAGGGCTTTTTGGGTGGGCGATCTGGCGGATGTGCCGCTTTTTCCAAGTTGGCGCGGGAGCCTCGAGTCTTTTTTGCATTGTGACTGTACTTGCCTTGCCCGCATCACTCACGGCTGGGCGAAATGGTCAGTTTAATATGCTGCTGGCGGCGTCGATGATTTTTGCTGCTCTCTGTGTCTCGGAAAAGCGCTGGTGGGCGGCTACTGCTTGGCTGTTTTTTGGCTTGATTGCCAAGCCCTTGGGATTGGTTCCGCTGCTCTTACTTGGTGCTCTCTATCGTCCACTCTGGGCGAGGTTGCCTGTCGGTTGCCTCATTTTCGCCGCCCTTTCGTTTGTTCATTACGATCCGAACTACGTTCTAGACCAATGGAACATGTGCATCAAACAGGTCACAGTCGCCAGCATTCCCCCGGGCAATAACTTTGATGACATTGCGGCGATGTTTCGCACATTTGGATTTGATCTTCCTGACAAGAAGTGGTTCCCGATTCGAGCTGGATTTGCTTTGATCACACTTGGTTTGGCTTGGCGCTTTAAAGGAATTTATGCCGAGAAGGTGGCTCCATTTCTTGTTATGGCACTCGCCGCAGCTTATCTCATGGTGTTTAATCCCAGAACAGAAACGGTTTCTTACATTATCGTTGCACCCTACACCGCGCTCTTTGCCTCATTTTTCTTTCGTGAAAAAGTTTTCACTCCTCTGGCATGGCTCCTTGTTTTTCTCTGTGTAGGATTTGGTTCTGATTGTTATGGAGATATTTATAGGATAACTCGGATATGGTTTAAGCCGCTTTTGGCCAGTATCTTTTTCGTGATTCTTGCCTATTGGGCGATAAAAAAATCGAGTTCAGTGGGATTATTCTTAGCCGGTGAGGACGATGCAAAGAGGCTCTAAAAAATCTTTTCTTTTAAAAATTTCAGATAAGAATTTTCCGGTCCCCTACTCAAATGTCCATCCGAGT
>CANMQB010000153.1 GCA_947499885.1 Spartobacteria bacterium | reverse complement strand
CACGCCGATCGTGCGGCCCTTGGCTGCAAGCGCAGCTTGGTGCGCGGCGGTGTCCACGCCACGAGCCAACCCGCTCACAACGGTGACTCCCGCATAAGCCAGTTGGTAGGAAATTTTTTTCGTACAATCCGTGGCGTAGTGGGTCGGCTTCCGTGTGCCAATGACGCCGATGGCATGGCGGTCGCGATCCAGAATCTCGCCCATGGTATAGAGAACGGTCGGCGGGTCATGGATCTCACGCAGGAGGCTGGGATAATCGGGCGAGGCCAAGGTGAGCACCTTGGCACCAGATTTCCGCACGAGGTCGAGCTCGGCAGCGAGGTCGACATTGTCTTGCCACTCGTGCAAGGATTTTGCAGCTTCGGGACCAATGCCCTGTACGGATTGCAAACGCGCCGCTGGAGCGCTCAGAACCTCCTTGGGAGATCCCATCGCCTCCAGCAGACGCCGCACCCGCACGGGACCGATTCGCGGCACCATGTTCAGGGCGATGTAAGCTTCGGACTCGGTCATCGGCATCGAGTGGAACTATTGTGCTCGCGCAACGGCAACTCAGGCCGGAGGCGTCGAGAGTTGGGCAGATGGGGCACGGTCCCAGAAATAGCGTTTCAAAAGAACTTTGATCGTGGCTGTGAGAGGAACAGCGAGGAGGGCGCCGAGCAGGCCGCCCAGAATCAAACTCCAAGCCAGTACGGAGATGATGACGGTGAGGGGATGAAGGCCGACAGATTCCCCGACAATCTTTGGCGCGATGAAAATGCCGTCTATGTTATTCGCCAAAACAAAAATGGCGGTCACGATGAGCGGGTGCGTCCAGTCGCCGAACTGGGCCGCTGCGATGATGACGGCCGGGATGTAGCAGATCATCATTCCAAGGTAGGGGATGAGCCCGAGGACACCTACCATGAGCCCGATGAGGATCGCAAAATCGAGACCCATCGCCAACAGAGCGATGGCGATCAGGAGGCCGTCGATGAGGCTCACAATGAGTTGACCCCGGAAGAAGCTGATCAGATACGAATTGATCTCGCTCACAAGCGAAACGATCTCGTTTTTCAGGGGTGAGGCGCGGAGTGGGAGGTAGCGGCTCCAGTTTTCGGCAATCAAAGCGCTATCCTTTAAAAAAAAGAACAGGAAGATGGGCACAAGAATCATGCTCAGGAGGAGGCCGAAGACGCCGAGAAATCCACCCAAACTCCGTTGAAGGAACTTGCCGGATTCCACGGCGAGGTCGGGAAGCTTTTGCTGCACCCAAGTTCCGGCATCTTTGATGGATTGGCTCACCATGGCGGAGAGCTGTTCGTTGGTGGCCTGATCGGTCTTCTCAGTCTGAAGGAAATCGAGGGTTGAGAGACGATGAAGATTTTCAAAAGTGCGCGTCGTGAGGGCCTGCGTCTTCTGCATGTATGTAGGGAAGTTATGCACCAGCGTCGTTCCTTGGCGATAGGCAGGCGGAATGATGTACACAAGGAGCCCGACAAAAAATGCGGCAAACGCCAAGTACACGAGCGTGATGCTCACGATCCGACTCAGGCCGAGTCGCATCGAAAATTTGACCACCGGTTCGAGGAGGAAGGCGAGGATGGCCGCCACGGCAATCGGGGTGAGGACCGGTTGGAGAAAGGAAATCGCACTCACAACCAGCGAACCAATAAGCAGAATCGTGAAGCCAATGGCCAGAAACGAGAGCGACGTAATGGCCGCCCAGAGCGTCTTGGTTTGAAACGGAGTTGGTTGCATCGCGATTGGTTTAATGAGCCGCCTTGTTTAAAAAGGAAACACCCTGTTTCTGACGATCGAGGAATTCCTTCGCAAGCTTCCTGTAGGCCAGAGTTCCACTGCCGTGAGGGTCATGCTCGAAAATCGTCTTGCCATGGCTTGGGGCTTCCGCAAAGCGGACCGTGCGCGGGATGACAGATTTGTAAACGACATCCTTAAAGTGGTTGCGCACTTCTTTTTCCACGGCGGGATTCAAGTTTGTGCGGCCATCAAACATGGTCAGCAGGAGGCCTGAGATCGAGAGCGTGGGATTGGCGCCGCTTGCCCGGATGCGGTCGGTCACTTCCATGAGAAGTCCGAGGCCCTCGAGCGCATAGTACTCGCATTGGATCGGCACAAGAATCTCATCCGCTGCTGCGAGGGCGTTTGACATCAGGATGCCCAGCGAGGGGGGGCAATCGAGGATCACATAGTCGAAAAGGCTCTGGCGACGAAGTGGCTCGAAGCAGGTTCTGAGCCGCATCATGTGGTCATCCATGCGGGCGACTTCAATCTCAGCCCCGGCGAGATCGAGATTCGAGGGGATCAGCGAAAGGTTTTTGAGGCGGGTCGGAATCACAAGCTCAGTTGCGCTTTTCTCACCGATGAGTGCGGAGTAGATACTGGGATTTTCGGATTCCTTCGAGTCCAGAACACTAGACGCGCTTCCTTGCGGATCGAGATCCACAAGAAGAATGCGGGATTTTTTTTCCGCAAGGGCTGCGGCCAGATTGACACTGGTCGTCGTTTTGCCAACCCCTCCCTTCTGATTCGTAATCGCGATGACTTTCATTAAGTAGTTGCCTCCGCTTTGTTGCACAGAGCGCAGAGGAATTGTCAACAGCTTGGGCCGATATGCTCAGCGTTTGCCATAATAATCGACAAGACCCGCAACGACACTGTCGGCGTATTCTCGGTAAATACTCTGGCGTGTGGCTCCGGCGATCTTCTTTTTGCCCTCGTAATCACCAGCCTGGATGCGGGCATGAACGTCGCGGGAGTTCATCACGTAGGGTTCTACGTAGATGACCGGGCACTGGAAAAGTCGGTTTGCAAGCAGGTTCCTGCCCCAGATGTAGTCGCTTGCTCCAATGCGGACGGCGGTTTTTCCATGGTAGATGAATGGCGGGAGCTTGGTCGCGGAGGACATGGTTTTGACGAGGGATTTTGTGACAGCGACTTCATCGGGGTAGGTGCGATTGAGAAGTTTGACGAGCATCTCGAAACGCTGGTCGTCGTAAGCGAGTTCCTTTGCGCTCCAAGCGCCTGTGATGAGAAAATGGAGGTGGTTTTTCGAGACGAGGGATGGCTTGGCCGGGTTGCCCCATTCCTCGGCATTGAAGTGGAGGCAGAGCACGAGATCGGGACGGATCGAGTCGTTGACGAGCGTGGCCCTTCGGCGGATTTCACTGGTGCGGTAGAAGAGTCGTTCGCTTTCCCGTGCAACAGCGCGCGCATTGACGGCCTCGCCCTTGTCGCGCAACGCGGCGGCGGCCTCCTTGCGGAGTTGCGCGGGTCGGCGGTTTGTGAGCGGCTCGGAAGCTGAGCGTGTGAGCCAGACATCCGCACCGAGAGCTTTCAGGCGCTGCACGAGGAGCTTCGCGACGCGGAGTGTCATATCGCCTTCGACAACGGGTTTGTTATTGGCAATCTGGAACCAGCGTTCTTCCATTTTGGCCCACTTTCCACCGATGTGACCGGGGTCGATGGCAATGCGCAGGCCTGCGAGCGGCTTGCCGGGTTGCGGCGCGATCTCGCCGCGAGCGCGCCAGAAACGCGGCACAGGTTTGGCGGAAGAAGAGGAAAATTTCAGGATGTAGGGCGGCTTGCCACGGGAGGTTTCAATGCGCGCAGCGGTGGGAGTGATCGTGATGACGCCTGCCGAGGCGCCATGCGGAGCGTAGGTGTTTTCGAGGAGTCGAGTGAATTCCTCTCGGCTTATTGTTTGCTGAAATTTGTCGAGTTGCGACCAATCCGGGGCATTGGCGAGTGGGCTCAGCTTGGCGGCCATACCGGGATGCAGGCAGGCAAAAAAAAGTGAAGCGGCGGCGAGATAATGGCGCATGGATGATTTTTTAAATGCGTTCGGGCCGGGTTGCTATAAAAAGAACGGATGATTCGTCTTCTCTTTCTTGGTGATATCGTCGGCGAGCCCGGTCGGGCTGCGGCGAAGATAGTGGTTTCCGACATGCTCAAGGAGGGAGAGGTCGATTTTATCGTCGTCAACGGCGAGAATGCCGCACAAGGCAAAGGCATTTCTCCGAAAATTGCGATCGATCTTCTGCGCTCGGGTGTGGCAGTGATCACGACGGGTGACCATGCTTGGGACCAGAGGGACATCATCCCCTACTTCCCTACGGAGCCGCGTTTGCTACGGCCTATCAATTATCCGGCTGGCGTTCCTGGAAATGGCAGCGTCGTCCTTGACACAGCCAAAGGAAAAATCGCGGTGATGAACGTGCAGTGCCGCACCTTTATGTCGCAGCCATTGGATAATCCCTTTCATGCCGCTCTGGAAGAGGCTGAGCGTCTTCGCGCCGAGACGCCTGTGATTTTTGTCGATGTGCATGGAGAAACCACGAGCGAGAAGACGGCAATGGGCATTCATCTCGATGGCAAGGTCTCTGCAGTGGTTGGCACCCACACCCATGTGCAGACGGCAGATGAACGCATCTTTCCCGGAGGCACAGCGTTTCTCTGTGATGCCGGGATGTGCGGTCCCATGGACTCGATTCTTGGCCGGGAGGCAGGACCAGTAATCCAAAAATTTGAAGACTGCATGCCGACGAAATTTCCAATTGCTCGTGGCATCGTACAAGTCTGCGGGGCCTTGATCGAAATTGATCCCGAGACAGGCAAGGCGGCCTCCATCGAGCGGTTTTTGAGGCACGTGGACCAACGCTGAGGAAGACCTGTGGTCCGTAGTAGCCCAACTCTGCCCGCTAGCCTGTATTTCAAAATCCTGCTTCGCGAAAACCGGCGCACTTTTTTTCTGGCGCTGCCGATCGTGTCCGGGCTCATCGGGCAGATGCTCATGGGCATCGTGGATGCCGTGATGGTCGGCTGGATCGGGGTGGTTCCCTTGGCCGCTTGCGCCTTTGTGAACACAATTTTGGTTGTGCCGATGGTTTTTGGATTTGGCCTGCTCTCGGCAGTGAGCGTGCATGCCTCGCACGCACATGGCGCAGGGCGTTCCCATCTTGCCGGTGAGAGTCTGCGCGGGGGGATCGTGTTGGCGCTCGCAATGGGCCTGCTCATCGGTGTGGGCGCTCACTTGGGAACGCCATTTTTGCCGATTCTCGGCCAACCGCCCGAGGTCAATGAGACGGTAAATGGTTTTTTAATTCTCTGTGCATGGTCGATGCTGCCCTTGTTTGTGAGTGGCGCGGCAAAAAATTTCTGTGAGTCGCTCGGGCAACCTTGGGTGCCATTTTGGATCATGATGGCCGGGGTGTTGCTGAACGTGGGTTTGAACATGATTTTGATTTACGGAAACCTCGGTGCACCTGCGATGGGGATCGATGGAGCAGGTCTGGCGACCTTGTTGAGCCGTGTGGCTGTAATGTTAGGCATGTTGGTTTATCCTGCCTGCCAGCGCTCGTTGAGCGCTGCCTGGCCTCGAAAGTGGCTCGCTCCCGGGATGTTTAGTGAGGCTTGGGTTTTATTCAAAATCGGCATTCATACGGCCGGCCTGAATCTCTGCGAGGTGTCAGGCTTTTCGGTTGGTGCGTTGATGATGGGGTGGATTGGTGTGGTTCCGTTGGCGGCACACCAGATTGCCCTCTCGGTTGCGGGGCTGACATTCATGGTGCCTCTCGGTCTTGCGCAGGCGGTGAGTATGCGGATCGGACATGCGCGAGGCGCGAGGCGAGGGAAGAGGATTGCGCCTATCGTCCATAGTGCGCTTGGCCTTACGGTGGGCTTGATGGCTCTTTTCGGGGCGGTTTACCTTTTCTTGGGAAATGTGATTGCAGCTGGCTTCACTCCCGACCCTGCGGTTCGTTCGTTGACTGTTCAGCTGCTTGTGGTCGCAGGTGTTTTTCAGATTTTCGACGGTGTTCAAGTTGTCTCCTCGGGAGCATTGCGCGGCTTTGCCGACACGCGGGTTCCTTTTTTAGTGGGAATCGTCTCCTACTGGGTGGTTGCTTTACCGGTTTCGTGGTTGGCGGCATTCCATTTTGGATTTGGAGCGCTTGGAGTCTGGGTCGGTTTTGTTGTAGGTCTGGGTGTCGCTGCCATCGCCATGTCCGCAAGGCTGCTTCGAAAATGCCGAGACCTCAATGTCTCGCCAACCATTCAATCCGCGGGATAGGATTTTGCCATGTCGGAAAC
>CANMQB010000152.1 GCA_947499885.1 Spartobacteria bacterium | reverse complement strand
GAAAACTCATCCAGCATTTGAAGGTGCTTCCTTTGCTGATGATCTTTGCTTCACAACCACGGAAGGCAGCGGTGCCCCGACAGATGCTCGCGGGGTTGATTTTTTCGGCCATGGCACTGCTGTGGCAGGCGTCCTTTTTGGAACCGCGCCTGCCGTCACCATCGGCAGTTTTCGCGTTCTAGGCGGCAGCGTGTATGGTCGTGATGAAATTATCCGTAGAGCCGCGTTGGAAGCGATTGCACGTGGATATCACATTATTCATTGTAGCTTCGGGACGAGCGGATCTGCCTTTACTGTGATGGCTTTCAAGTCCTGGGTTGATGCCGCTTATCTCGCCGGAGTTCATGTCGTCGCTGCTTGCAATAACGGAGAACCATCTACTCGCGTGTGGCCGGCACATTTTTCCAGCGTTGTGGCGGTGGATTCCAGTGAGTTTGTTCCCAGTGGCCGGCTTCAGCGTCGTGCTGGGACAATTGTTAAATTTGCGGCTAGGGGGAATGTGAAACTGACCTTGCCATGGCGGGATAAAACGATGCGAACCATTGCTGGAACAAGCTTTTCTGCACCGGTCGCCACGGGCTTGATGGCTCGAATCCTGTCTATCTATCCCGGTATTCATCCCGACCAGATGAAAATGATATTTCGGGAGGTTGCGGATTCTTCGGACTAGTTGAGGGCTTGCCCTTCCTTACGCGGTAAGCGTTGGAGAGTTTAAGCCTACTGGATTGAAGGAGGCACAGGACCGGTTTTCGGAACAAGGCGGAGAACGACAGTCCGATTGCGTGCGGCCGCGTTGGGCACATCGCTTGCAAACGGCTGCGCCATGCCGCCTGTCGAACTGACGAGAAGGCGATCAGATGGGAAGTTTGCGGATTCGCGCAGAACCTCCGTCGCAGCAACTGCGCGACGAAGTCCCAAAGTGAAGTTGTCGCGGAATGGGGATTGTTGGCGCATCGCCGTGCCGTCTGTCTGACCCTCGATGATGAGCCAGAAATCCGGAGCTTCTGCGGCAAATAGGGCCCCGACACGGGCTAATTGTTCGCGGCCTTTTTTATCGACCTTTAACCCAGAGGCGAAAATTCCTTCCTCAAACTTGATGCGGATTTCGTTTTTGTTGCTGGTAATCACGCAGCCTGGAAGTTCCATGAGACTTGGAAGGAGGCGGTTGATGGATTCCAGATTTTGGTCGGCGGGAGGAGCCGCAGCGATTGGTGAGGTGCGGGGAGGCACATCGGGAATGAGTGTGACAGGCTTGGATACTGGCGCTTCCAGGGGCGCTGCTGCAGCGGGCGTGGGTGTTGCGGTGGCAATTGTGTCCGTGACTGCGTTCGGCATCGGTGCGGCACTTGTATTTGCTTGGGAGGGTTCCTCAGTCTCGTTGTGTTTATAAACGACTTGAAACTCCGGCAGCACGGGCATGGTGGGTTTGGGTTTTGGCTGCGCAAGTGGGGATGGATTGCTTGTTTTCGGAGCTAAGAGTTCCCTGATCCCGAATCCAGCTGCTCCTAAAACAACAAGAATAACCACCCAGTAGGCCAGTTTGCGAAATGCGTTAAATCCTCCGCCTGAGCGTTCCCCACGATTTGAGTGGAGATGTGGAGTTGAGCCGGGTTTGTTGTATGGGCGGGATATCTCGACGGCGTCCGTATCTAAAGAAGTCTCGCGTACGTTTTCGCGTCGAGATGGCTGATCTGAGATGGTGGGCTGAACAGCTTTGCGGATTTTCGGGTCCCTGGCGGGGGGCGTAGATCGGGATGGCTTTTTACCCTGCGATTTTTCGGAAATTTGCGCCATCAGTTCCAAGGCGGAAGTCGAGCGGGAAGATGATTTGCGGGGAGCCTTCGTCTGGGGTTTCGCTGGGGCGTCTTCTTCTTCTTCGTCTAATTGCTCGGTCACACGGCCGACTCCGCTCTCACCGTCAATATCGTGAACTTCACCAACGGAATCAAAGTCATCATCCCCCACAGATCCCACCATTTCCTGCACTACTGGCTTGATTTCGCGAGCGACAGTGGTTTCTGCTTTTTGAAGTTTTGCAGGAAAATCCGTCTCCATCGGCTCGCCCACCGAATCCTCAGGAAGGTTTGCGGCCTCGCCATCGCGTTCGCGCATCCAGTTTTCGAGGGCGAAACGGTTAAAACGCCATTGTCTTCCGACTTTTACTCCAGGCAACTGGCCCTCGCTACACAGTTTGAGGAGGGTAGATTTTGGCATTTTGAGGAAGACCGCTGCCTCATCGCCGTTCATCACTTCATTTTGTAGAGCCGATTGATCGTTTGCCATGCCAATTTTTTGTGGGTGGAGAGTTTGTGATAAAAAAGCATCCGATGCAACTATTGCTTTTCGGGTTTCTCGTTGCCGGATGTCGATTTTTTAGGGAATGCTTGAAGAATGAAACACGTTCGAGTGCGAGTGCCGGCTACTACGGCGAATTTGGGTCCTGGTTTTGATGCGATGGGAATTGCCCTGCAAATCTACAATACAACAACCGTTTCTCGGGGACGGGAAGCTGATCCGGGCGAGATGGCCAACGCGGCGGCGGACTTATTTTTTAGGACCTCCGGAGTAAAACCCTTTGAATTTTCATGGACTGTGGAGGGCGACGTGCCGAGGTCGCGTGGTCTAGGGAGTAGCGTGACCGTCCGGCTTGGCGTTTTGCATGGACTCAATCAATTGGCAGCAAAACCTCTTGGCCGAAAACAGATTTTCAATATTTGTGCGGAATTGGAGGGTCATCCGGATAATGCTGCGCCTGGTGCTTTTGGTGGATTCTGCATCGCGCCAAAGAATGGGGCCCTGCAGCGTTATCCCATCGATAATCAACTCGCTTTTGTGTTGTTGATTCCTGAAATGGAACTCGAGACATCCACCGCCCGCAGTGTGCTGCCATCGAAAATTCCGCACTCGGATGCCGTGCTGTCAGTTGGAAATTCCTCGGCTATCGCTGGAGCATTTGCGAGCGGTGATTACCGCAAGTTGGCAGGTTGTTTTGAGGACCGTTTGCACCAACCCTATCGGGCAAAACTCCTGCCATATTTGGACGATGTGATCGCAGCGGGCTGTGCCGAGGGAGCTCTGGGTGGTTGGCTGAGTGGAGCAGGCTCCACTGTGGCTTGTGCGACTCTTCGCCGACCAGAGCGCGTCGCAAATGCCATGATCGCGGCATGCGGTCTCGAATCGGCCTGCGCCATCGTAGTTCGTGCCGACAACGGTGGGGTGAAAATCGCATGAGGCGCTGGATCGAGGGGCTTGAGTCCTTCGCGATGGATGTGATCCTCGACCGTCGCTACGGACGGAGGGCGGGCTTCTTGCGATGGATTCTTTCCGGCTTGTCGAAAATCTATCAGGCCATTGTGCAATCGCGTCTGGCACTTTACCGGGGCCGCATTTTTAGAAGTCACTCGCATGGATGCTTAGTGATCAGCGTGGGCAATCTCACGGTCGGAGGCACTGGGAAAACCCCAGTGGTTGAGATGCTCGCCAGAGCTCTTCAGGAAGGAGGGCGCCGTGTAGCGATCCTGAGCCGAGGTTACAAAAGCGTGCCAAGGCCGTTTTTTATGCGGCTTGGCGAAAAATTGACGCGCCGCAAATCGCTTTTTGTCCCTCGTGTGGTTTCGGATGGAGTTTCATTACTCTTGGATTCCCGCACAGCGGGTGATGAGCCATTCATGCTTGCGAACAACCTGCGCGGAGTCGTGGTGCTGGTGGATCGTGATCGTGTGCGGAGTGGCATTTATGCCATCAAGGAATTCGGGGCTGATGTGCTGATTTTGGATGACGGCTTTCAGTATGTGAAAATGCGTCATGGAGTGGAAGTGGTGCTCATTGATCGCCAGGCGCCATTTGGCAACGAGCATTTGCTTCCACGGGGAACATTGCGCGAGCCGCCGGAGAATCTTTGCAGAGCGACGCACATTTTTCTCACCAAATGCGATGGCAGCGAGAACTCGGAAATTATCGCAAGAATTCGTCGCTACAATCGAACCGCTGAGATCATCGAGTGTACGCATCGTCCCAAGCACCTGCGGAATTTTTCGACAGGTGAGATCAAACCCTTGGAGTTTCTCAGAGGCCTGAAAATCGGTTCCCTGAGCGGGATTGCGGTGCCCGAGAGCTTTGAATCCGCCTTGCGTGGATTGGGTGCTGAACTTGAGTTGACCCAGACCTACGCGGACCACCACCGCTATTCTACCAAGGAGGTGGACCGTTTTATCCGCCGTTGTGCGAGGCGAAATCTGGATGCGGTCCTGACCACAGAAAAGGATGCTGTACGTATTCCCCGTATCATGAACCCTGAGGTGCCCGTTTATTACATGCGGGTTGAAATTGAAATCCTAGCCGGTCAGGAGAGCTGGGAGCGTTTTATTGGAAGGCTCACTCAGCCTTGGAGCGGGATGATTCCCGAGAGGTGCTATTGATTTTTGAGAAATATCGGCGGGTCGCAGCGTGGCGGGCGCGGAACATCCCAGTGAAGACCAGCGGCATGACAAATCGGGACACAACGCTTCCGAATAGACCGCCTTTAAGCAAATACTCGACTCGATCGGTAAGCAGCGCGCCCTGAGGAAGCGGACTAAAGCGGTGACTATGCCTCCAGATTACAAACGGCGAGCTGATCGCCGTGTCAACAAGCAGTGTTGGACATTCGGCTTTCTCCCAGCGGCCTGTCCATCGAATAGGTAGGCCAAATTGCTTCGCATGAATTCGAAAAATGCCGCCCTGCTCCGCTTTCTCATCACACGCAACCTCCAGGACCAACAAGGAACGCGGTGCGATGCATGAGATATTCTTTGGATTCTCATGAAAGGAATAAAGGGCTTCCTGAGTTGCTGAGACAGCCGTCGAGGCTTCGAAAATAAATGGTTTCATAGAAAAATGCGCTTGACCTATTTCTGACATCGGCAAGTTTATCGCCCGCGTCGAGATGTTGCCTCAACTTTCTTGTTGCAATATCCAAGGCTGCTCATTACTCACAACCCGCAATCCTATATTAATCACATGTCTGAAAAATCCATCGAAGAAAAAGTCAAAGATATCATTGTCGAGCAACTCGGGGTGAACGCCGAGCAAGTCACTCCCTCTGCCTCCTTCATAGAGGATCTGGGCGCAGATTCGCTGGATACCGTCGAACTCGTCATGGCTTTCGAGGAAGAATTTTCCGTGGAAGTTCCAGACGAGGACGCTGAAAAACTTCAAACCGTCGGCGATGTCATCAAGTACATCGAAGAAAAGGCTGCCAAGTAATCAACTTGCTTTTGTTTTCATCAAGACCCCGCTTCGGCGGGGTTTTTTGTTTTCAATCGACTTTGGGGCTCTGGGTTTAGCAGGATGAGGAAATGAACATTCTGATTGCGGCAAGCGAAATGGCTCCATTCGCACGTTCCGGGGGGCTTGCAGATTTTGTGGGGGGTCTAGCGACCCACCTGAGCGCTGCCGGTCACGAGGTCATGGTGGTGTTGCCTTTTTTTCGTTGCATCAGGGAAGATAAGAATCTTGGAGCGAAACGCTCGAAGACCAAGTTTGTCATCAATGTCGGGAGGGAAAGCCTCCCTTGCGAGATTTGGGAGGCGGCGGGTCCGCAGGGTGTGAAGTTGCGATTCGTTCAGCGTGAGGAGTTTTTTGATCGTTCGGGCCTCTATGGGGCCGATGCTCGCGATTACCAAGACAACGCGGCGAGGTTTATTTTTTTCTCCAAATGCGTTGCAGAAGTGACACGCCTGCACGCGCCGGATGCCGTGCACCTGGTCGGCTGGCAGGCTGCTATGGCGGCGGTATTCATCCGAGATCAAAAAATTCCGGTTCCCACGGTGCTTTCACCTTTTTCGCTCGAATACCAAGGGAACTTTTGGAGCCACGACTTCGCTTATACCAATTTGCCCGGTTCGTATTTTTCGGCAGATGATCTGGAATTTTACGGGAGCATGAACTTTTTGAAAGCTGGCATTGTTTTTGCAAATTCCGTCGTCCTGCCCGGAGGGCGGTTCGTGGCGGACGCTCAGACTCCAGCCCAGGGGTGCGGGCTCGAAAATGTGCTGCGCCGGCACGCCCAGAAACTGGAAGGCATTGTTTTTGGCTTTGATGAGGAGGACGTACCTGTCGTGAAATCG
>CANMQB010000151.1 GCA_947499885.1 Spartobacteria bacterium | reverse complement strand
CGCTCTATTAGCCAAGAAATCCTTCTCAAATCCGCTCCCGGAACCCGTAAAAAATCAAACCGTAAAATCATCCTAAAAGGCTCTTAACTTAGCGCCATTCAACACTGACCCCCAGTTCGAAAAAACTTCAAACTTAGTTGAGGAAAGGATACTTCACCCTTAAGGTCGCCTCTAACAGTCTTTCTTCGCTTCTTAAAACTTCAAACTCCGTCTTCATCCATCATGCACATCCGCGATATTCTTCAACCTGGTAAGCCGACTGTTTCCTTTGAGTTTTTCCCGCCAAAGACCGTTGAGTCGCAAGAGGCACTTTACGGGACCATTCGAGAGTTGGAAAAAATCCACCCGAATTTTGTCAGTGTCACCTACGGCGCGGGTGGCTCCACTCGCGAGCTCACGCACGATCTCGTTCTGCGGCTCAAGAGTACGACGACGCTGGACCCTGTGCCGCATCTGACTTGTGTGGGACATACCCGCGATGAGATCGCGACCATTCTCGAGCGTTACGCTGCCGCAGGAGTGAGCAATATTCTCGCACTGCGAGGCGATCCGCCGCGCGATAAACCAGATTACAATCACTCGGACGATACATTTCCACAGGCTATTGATCTGGTGCGTTTCGTGAAAAATTTCAGCGGGCATAGTGATCCGCGCGGTTTTGGCATTGGCGTTGCGGGATTTCCCGAAGGCCACCCTGCCACGCCAAACCGCCTGTTGGAAATGGACTACCTCAAGGAGAAAGTGGACGCTGGAGCAGACTACATCTGCACGCAGCTTTTCTTCGACAACCATGATTTCTACGACTTCCGCGACCGGTGCGCGTTGTCAGGTATCCATGTCCCGATTATCGCGGGCATCATGCCAGTGACCAGCCAGTCTTCGATGCGCCGAATGGCCGAGCTCGCAGGCGGCGCGCGTTTTCCTGGCCGTCTTCTCAAAGCCTTGCAACGGGCAGGCGAATCGGCCGAGGCATTCCGCCAGATCGGCCTTCACTATGCGACCGAACAATGTGCCGACCTGCTCGACCACGGCGTCGCGGGTATTCACCTCTACACGCTCAACCAATCCACCGCCACGCGCGAAATCTGCCAGCGGCTTGGGATTCTTTAGACGCCTAAGTGAGGCTCGGCATTCCCGCCAGATCGGCCTTCACGACTCGATGAGGCGGGAGCGGCGTTAGAGAACGGCCAGGACTTGGGCTTCGACATCCGCGTAGATTTTTGGATCGTTCTTGAGAACTTCCTTCGCGGCGTCGCGACCTTGGGCAAGTTGTTCGCCTTTGTAGCTGAGCCAAGAACCGCGTTTTTCGACGATGCCTTTTTCCAAAGCGAGGTCGAGAAGCGAGCCAGTATTCGAAATGCCTTCGTTATACATGATGTCGAACTCGGCTTCGGTGAAAGGCGCGGCGACCTTGTTTTTGACGAGTTTGATTTTCGTGCGATTGCCGGAGATCGTGCCATCGCTGTTCTTGATAGCTCCAATGCGGCGGATGTCCACGCGCATGCTGGCGTAGAATTTGAGCGCTTTGCCACCGGGCGTGGTCTCTGGGTTTCCAAACATGACACCGATTTTTTCACGAATCTGGTTTGTGAAAAGGCAGATCGTATTGGCTTTGGAGATGAATGCGGTGAGCTTGCGGAGCGCGTTGCTCATGAGGCGGGCTTGGGCGCCTACGACTGCGTCGCCGATCTCGCCTTCGAGCTCGGATTTCGTCACCAGAGCGGCGACGGAGTCGAGTACGATGATGTCGAGTGCGTTTGAGCGCACGAGTGTCTCGCAGATGCGAAGTGCCTCCTCACCCGAGCTGGGCTGGGAGACAAGAAGTTCGTCGAGATTCACCCCCAGCTTTCGGGCGTAGTGGGGATCCAGCGCGTGCTCCACGTCGATGAATGCTGCCAAGCCACCGAGCTTCTGAGCTTGAGCGATGGCCGTGAGCGTGAGGGTGGTTTTTCCCGAGCTTTCCGGGCCGTAGATTTCGATGATGCGTCCACGAGGAAAACCTCCCACTCCGAGTGCGCGGTCGATCATGATATTTCCGGTCGGGATGCTCTCAACTTGCGACACGTGGGCGTCGCCGAGCCGGCGGATCGCTTCGCTGCCGTAATCTTTTTCGATTTGTTGGAGGGCGAGGTCGAGGTTCTTGAGGCGGGCTGCGGCCGCCTTGTCAGTGGGTGTGGAGTCGTCGGATTTAGCCATAAAAAGTGGCAATGACTATGGACCCCGCTGCGGCTCCGTGAAATAAAATTCCATTCCCCCGCAGCAAAAACTCGCTCGATTCATCGGCGGTTGATAATTTTGTCACAAATGAGTGATGTTTTTCAGCAAGCGCTGGCACACGCGCTGCCCCTACTCCAAGAGGTTCAAAAGGGCATCAAGTCCCCACCCAAGGCCTCGCAATCGGCTCTCAAGCGACTCCGCAAGGCGGCGACCACCCGTCCGGCCGCCGCAGTTCAGCCTTTGCCTCCGCCGCCAGCCACCGAGTGGACATGGGATTTACTGGAGACGGCCATTCGTGGTTGCGTGAAATGCCCGAATCTCGTCGCCTCGCGCACGCAAGTCGTCTTCGGTGTGGGCAACCGCTCGGCGGAGCTCATGTTCATCGGAGAAGCTCCCGGCGCCGATGAGGACGAGCAGGGCGAGCCCTTCGTAGGCCGCTCCGGTCAGCTCATCACAAAAATCATCGAGGCCATGGGTTTTACGCGGGATGACATTTTCATCGCCAATGTCATGAAATGCCGTCCTGACATGCCGGAGGGTGAATCCGGCAACCGCAAGCCGAAGGGGAACGAAATGGCCACCTGCCTGCCTTGGCTGCGTGAGCAGGTGCGGCTTGTGAAGCCCCGTGCTATGGTCGCGCTCGGCGCAACCGCTGCCGAGGGGCTCCTCGGCGAAACCCGCCTCATACGCGACATCCGGGGCACGTGGCTGGAATTCGAAAGCATTCCCGTGATGGTGACTTACCATCCTGCTTATCTTTTGCGGAACCAAACGATCACCGAAAAACGCAAGGTCTGGGAAGACATGCTGCTGGTGCTAAAAAAACTCGGCCGCACGATCACTCCCAAGCAGGAACGCTTTTTTACTCAGGCTGCGGAATAGCCCATGACCGCTCGCGCCGCTTTCCACACGGTCTTCTATCACGGCGTCGTCTCATTCTTAAAATTCGTTCTCCACTTCGGTTCGCGCGTCCGTTTTCTGCAGTTTGGAAAAATCCCGAATGGGGCATGCGTGATGGTCAGCAACCACATCAGCCATTTCGACCCACCGTTTCTGAGCGGCTGGCTGCCGCGCAAGATCGACTGGATCGCGATGGTTGAGCTCTTCGGCGCCTCGTGGTCGAAGGCCGCCTTCACCTGGCTGGATGTGATTCCAGTGGATCGTCACGGCGACGACCGGCAGGCCTTGCGGCATGCGCTCCGGCGGCTCGAGCAGGGGCACATGATCGGCATCTTCCCCGAGGGCGGCATCCGCGACGGCGTGCAATCGATTCTCTCTGGCGCGGACATGCGCGAGGGGGCGTTTCTGATCGCGGCCAAGGCGGGCTGCCCGGTTACGCCCGTTGTGATTCTCGGCAGCGAGCGCCTCTACAATCGCCGCAACTGGCTCCCTTGGCGGAGGGCTAAAGTTTACATCGCGGTGGGTGAGCCCATTTTTCCAACGCCCAAGGGTGGACGAAAAAAACTCCGCGACGATGTCGCCGCAGCATTGATCCGCCTCAAGGACAGGCTCGTCGAAAAATGCCATCTCACAGCGGATGACCTGCCGCACTCCCCGCAGGAGCGCATGCGCGAACCATGAGGGGCCTCATGAAGCGACCTCTCTCTTGGCTCGTCGACGGCACGATGTGCAACATGATGCACGCCATCCAATGGCGCCGTAGGGCGGATGCTTGTTCGGTCGCCGCATTGGAGAAGTATCTGGTGGAATATAGCGGTCAGAGTCGCGAAGAATACTTTCGCATTCTACCAGCCCAGCGACCGAGCCTGAAAAATGGCTGGATTGAGTGGGACTCACCACGAAGAACCGGACATCCGGAAAATGACCGAGTGCGCGTACGGTTTTTTCCAGCCCGCGATAAAAATGCTCCGACTGTCCTGCTCCTCCACGCCCTCATGAGCGCGAGTGATATCGGCTACAGGCGGCTTGCGGCATGGTTCAACGGCAATGGTTGGAGCGTCGCATTTCCCCACCTGCCCTACCACTACTCGCGCACGCCGCGCCGCACTTGGAATGGCGAGTTGGCAATCACGGCCGACCTCGTCCGAAACGCCGAGGGCATCCGCCAAGGCGTCATCGAACTCCGCCAACTCATGGCGCTGCTCCGCACGCGCGGCACACGCGAGTTCGCTATCGTCGGCACGAGCTACGGTGGATGGAATGGCGCGCTGTTGTCCTTTCTGGAAGCCGACTTCCGGTTCGTCGCCCTTGTGCAGCCGATCTCGAATATGGACAAAGCGATCTGGGAAAGCCCCGGTTCGGCCGTGATGCGGCGCGAACTCCGCAGCCGTGGCCACTCGCGCGGTAACACCGCCCGCTTCGACCACCTTATCTCCCCACTCCATGGGGTTCCGCTCTGCGATCCCTCATCCATCCTTCTCACTGGTGGCCTCCACGACCGCATCTCCCCCCTCGAGGATCTCAAGCTCCTTCAATCCCGCTGGCCCGGCTCCAGCCTCCTCCAAGTCCCCCAAGGCCACTTTGGCTACGCTGCTCTGCGCGAAACCATGAAACAGGTCGAATCGCGGATTGTCGGGTGACCGAGAGACGAGCCAAACCGCGTTCCTTGAGGCTCCTCGCCTGCAAAACAGCTTGGCATGATTGTGCCACAGAAAACCGATCACCCAAACCGACAAGCTGCCGTGGGTGGACTTTACATGATATGCATGACAAGTAATATACAAACCATGACATCAACTTCGACAACGCTTCAAGTCCGGCTTTCTCGGAAACTGCGTGACAATGCGGCTTCAGCCCTTAAAGAAATGGGATTGGATTTGCCTACGGCCGTGCGTCTTTTTTTCACAAATGTCGCCAAGACACGGCGCATACCGTTTTTGTTGGAAGCCGATCCGACAGCTGATGTGCTGGAAGTCGATCCCTCTACGCAAGCCAGTATGGATCGCATCGCCAAAGTCTGGAAAAAAACGAAACCTCGGCGGTGAGGGTCTTCATTTCTGCTCAAATTCGACGAAAGGAATTCGGTAGAAAAGTTTCTGAAGACGACTTGTCGGTTGTAGCCCGATCGGCCGCGCTGCCTTGGGTGTTCCGATAGCGGCCCCGGGACTGCCTCCGCACACTCGTTTGATCAAGGCGTATGCCACCTCCATGCACGGCCCCAAACGCATCGTCTACCTCCTCGCCGTAGAGGACGGCGACATGTTTCTGCTTTTCTACAGAGGTAAAAACGATCCGGTCGGACAAAATGTCAGTATCGCAAATCCCGCTTTTCGTTCAGCGCTCGACAAGTATCTGATGCTACTTGAAGGGGATATCTTGGACGGGAACATCGAGGAACTTTTCAGTGATCAATCGGCCAACGATTGAAAGCTACCGCCCGGTAATGTTGAGCCAAAGATTCCTGCTCAGAATCTCTTATTTTTTTAAAATGCGCCGACTGGTTTCTGCCTCTGTGGGTCATATTGCGACGAGGCAAATGCCCGGCCCTAGACCTCGCCGATTTTCGCACGCTAACTGTATGAAGCTCCTAGAAGTGCGCGGGAAAAGTTCTCTTGATTTGCTTTGATACGACTGGCCCTTATGGAGCCAATCTTCTCCCCGCTTCATGGGGTTCCACTCTGTGCCCCCTCCATCCATCCTCCTCCAAGGCCCCCCAAGGCCACTTCGGCTACGCCGCGCTCCGCGAGACCATGAAACAGGTCGAATCGCGGATTGTCGGGTGAAGGAGAAAAAACCGATCTGCGTCCGGGCTTTACAGTCAAAGAAGCGAGGACAAGAAAGAATATTGTGTGAATATGTGGGACTGCCCTTTACTAAAACCGAGGCTACGCAGGACGCCTTTCGTGCATTATTTTTCCTAATAAAAGAGCAGGCCCGTGCGTTGATTAAGAAAAACGCATGAACCCCGAGCAAATCATCACGGAAGCCTTGGACAAC
>CANMQB010000150.1 GCA_947499885.1 Spartobacteria bacterium | reverse complement strand
CTGGGCCGGCTTTCCCGGATGTTGATAATCGGATCATGAGCTTGGAGCTAGTCGTGCAGAAGCTCACGAGTGCGACGTTGTTCCGACCTGATGGCGAGGTGGTACAGGCTTCTGATGCTTTTCATAAAAAGCCGATTCTTGTCGAACGTGGCAGTTTTCGGCCGGTCACGTATGTCACGAATGATATGCTGGACGGGGCTAAGCGCCTTTTCGATCGGGAAGAAGGAGTGGCCGACTCAGAGCCCGCTATTCTTATGGAAATCACCATGAAAAACCTTCTCTCCCATGGCCCGCTTGATCTCCAAGATTTTCTCGATCGAGTCGATCTCCTTGGTGCGCTCGGCCGCACTGTTCTGATCTCCGACTACGGAGAATACTATAAGTTGGTCAACTTCCTGACCCGCTACACCGAGGGTCCGATCGGCCTCCCGATGGGGATTCCAGGACTCAACGAAATTTTTAACCCCGAGCATTACAATGACCTCGAAGGGGGAATCCTTGAGGCCCTTGGTCGTCTCTTCAAGCGTAACGTCCGACTCTATATCTATCCCTTCATCACTCCCTCGGGGGAGCTGGTCACCTACAGAAACTTTCGCACTCCAGTCGGTATGGAAAACCTCTACGAGCACCTCTGTGTGAATGGGCTCATCCGTCAGATCGAGGACTACCGGCCGGACTATTTGCAGATTCATTCACCCAAAATTCTGAGCATGATCGCAGATGGAGACCCTGCATGGGAGCAGATGGTTCCCGATGCGGCGAGGGATGTGATCAAGAAACGAGGACTCTTCGGGGCCAGCAAACTTGCTTAAAGGCGCCAATGGCGTCATCTTCACTGCCCGTCATGTTTTTCCGCCGACTCGTTCTCAATAGTTTTGCCAAACTCAAATTCGGGCGCTTGGAGGTCACTCTCCCTGATGGGGGCCAGGGCACTTACGGTGGGCTCGGACGCGGTATTCAGGCAACTATCCACATAACGGATGAGAATTTCTTCAAGCGCTGTGTGCTGCACGGACCCATTGGATTTTCTGAAAGCTACATGGCTGGTGAATGGGTGACTGACGACCTCACCAAGGTTATCTCCTGGTTCATTTTGAATGCTGATGATGCTCAAGCCATGCAGACCCGCAGGTCTCGCGGAACTGGATTTTTCAATCTGCTGAATGTTGCCAACCGCCTCTTTCACTTGCGGCGTCCGAATAGTCGCACCACAAGTCGTGAAAATATTCGTGAGCACTACGATCTGAGCAACGACTTCTTCCAGTTGTGGCTCGATAGCTCCATGACGTATTCCAGTGCGTTTTTTGAGCGCTCCGACGAGTCGCTTGAAATGGCACAAACGCGGAAATACGACCGAATGTGCAAGCGCCTTCACCTTGTCTCCTCCGATCGTGTGCTGGAAATCGGCAGCGGTTGGGGGGGATTCAGCATCCACGCCGCCCGTAACTATGGATGCACTGTTACCACGGTCACGATTTCCCAGCAGCAATACGACGAGGCTCTCCGCCGCATTCGTGAGGCAGGGCTTTCTAATAAAATCGAAATCCTTCTTTGCGATTACCGAGACTTGAGAGGCCAGTTTGACAAGATCGTTTCTTTGGAAATGCTCGAGGCCGTGGGTGACCGCTACGTGGACGGCTACTTTGCAAAAATCGATGAGCTTCTTCATCCTCACGGTCTTCTCGGTCTGCAGGCGATTCTCTGTCCCGACAATCAATACCCCATCCTTCGCGACGGGGTTGATTTCATCCAGAAACACGTCTTCCCCGGCTCACTCCTCATGTGTAATGCCCGCATCACTCAAGCGATGATGTCCTGTGGCGACTTGAACCTCCACGAATACGAGGACATGGGACCTCACTATGCACTCACCCTGCAGCGCTGGGCTCAGAAGTTTGAATCTCGGCTCGGTGAAGTTCGCGCCCTCGGTTTCGATGACACGTTCATCCGCAAATGGCGTTACTATCTCTGCTACTGCGAGGCGGCTTTCGCCACCCGTCACATCACTGTTGCGCAAATGGTCTACTCTCGCCCCGACAATTTTGCGATTCCCTCACAAATCTATAATTTCACGCCGCCTAGGTAGCTTTTTCTAGTTCTGCTACAGCTTGATATGCCGAAAACTAGCCGTCCGCCCTCGGTTGCTTTTGATTTTTACCAGCCCACTCTTTGGCTTTAACAACGGCAAGCTCTTCGACAAAACTCGGGTCTGATTTCAGTTTGTTAAAAATGAGCCTGCCCAGTGCGCGGGAGGCCATGATATCCGACTGATAGTGCACGCCAGCCACAACGCGGTCCGATCCGACACGAGCTCCACAATGGATCAGTTGGTGTTTCTTTTTGGGATCAAGTTCCGACAAGACAAGCGCCCAGAGCCACCCGCGTAGCGAATGGCCGCTGGGATAGGAGAACTTGGAATCTCTTCCATCATAGGAGACCACTCCATCCTTCTCGTGGGCATCGATCGGTCTTTTTCGTGCGTAATGCGCTTTGAGTTCGTCTTTAACATGCTCCGCCGTCGCGGAAATTTTCGTCAAAAGTTCATCGGTGAGCGGATAATTCGCAACTACGAAGTCTGCACCAAGAACCTCGCCAAAAATGGCAAACGGATTCAATGCGGCCGTAAGTTTGACGTGCTCGATTTCCTCTTGGGTGGCACATGATTGAATGGCTAAAACATAATCTAGGTCGCTTAAATCCACGGCATCACCTTCCGACGGAGGTGGTGGGATTCTTTCGATAAAATAGGAAGTAGGCGGCATGGGCCACCCCTCCTCTGCATAAAGCGAAACGCGTGAAAGAAATGACAGCGCTAGTATTAAAAAAACAGCCGTAGGTTTCATAAAATTCCTCGCAATATTCCCGCAGATATTTCGATCAAAGGCAAGCGCTCCTCACCTGTTAACCTGGGACTAGTCTGATCGCAACCTAACAAGTATGCTCCTATCGTTCACAGAGCTGATTAATTCCACGGAGTTGAGATAATCTTCGAGGAGAAATTCACTGGGAGCCATGGTGGATTTCATTGGGGAACTTTTACCCACAAGTTGCACAGATTTTAAGTTCTTGTTTCAAATCATCGGCGTGAATCTGCGCCACCTGCGGATTCAAATTTCAAGGATGAGTCCCTTGCGGATTCAGGAAGCTTGGATTTGCCAAAATATGTAAATATGTGGGACTGACTCTTGTCTCTTCTCTCGACCCTTTTTTTACAGAGGGTGCATGGGCGACAAACTCCGCAAACTGCAACCTTACAAAGCGAACATTCCTGAAAGAAAAGACCCGTCCGCTTCGCCGTTCGTAGGATGAAGGATGATGCATTCCACAAAAAAGCATTCTTACGGCTGCTGCTGCTCGGCTTGTCGCATGCGCATTGTTTCAAACGAAACCAACTTTGATCCATGACCAATGACTTGATTCCCGCCACGAGAGCAGATGCTCTGATTGCCTTGCACGATTTTATTGAGGGGCCGGTGCTGCATTATGCGCGCTTGCGAAATCATATCGCCGAGCGGCATACGCATGTCTCAAGGCTCTCGGCGGCGATCGCACACCGTCTCGTGACAGAAGCTGAAGTCCTCTGTGCGGTGCTGCGGCTTCATAAATCAACAACTGTTGAAAAGTTCGTCCAAGAGGTCGTTTGGAGATCGTATTGGAAAGGTTGGCTGGAGTTGCATCCAGGCGTCTGGCGCGATTTTGCCGATGCTGCGTCAGTCGGTGGCTCGATCGCGGAGCGCCTGCAAGAGGGGCAAAGCGGATGCGCGGCTATGGACGCCTGCGCCAGCGAACTTGTCTCCACAGGCTATCTGCACAACCATGCCCGCATGTGGTGGGCTTCATTTTGGATTCACCGAGCTGGTCTGCCATGGAAAGCAGGGGCACGATTTTTTTTCGATCACCTCCTTGATGCAGACGCCGCGAGCAACACCCTCTCTTGGCGCTGGGTTGCCGGCCTTCAAACCCCCGGTAAAACCTATCTCGTTCGTCGCTCGAACCTTGACTCCTACTGGCCCGACGCGCCCTCGGAGGGTTTGGAGCATCTGGAGGGCGAGCCCCCCTTGAACATTCCACAGGATTCGGCGGATTGGTCTCTTCGGGGTATGGAGAATCTCCCCGAAGCGCCTGGAGATTCTGCCGCCGGATTCCTCCTCCACGAGGAGGATCTTTCACTCGAATGCGGTCCCCTGAGCCAGTTCCAACCCGTGGTGGCCTGTTTTTGGAAAACGCCTGCGCGATCTTCCATCCGTGCGGCTTGGTTGAATCGGGCGGCCGGCGATGCCCGCACGCGTGCAGAAAACCATTTCCAAAAAAACGTTACCGAGATTCAGGCGATGGACTCCCTGAAGGATTGGGTCAAAACCCACGACCTCCAGCGCATCGTTATGGCAGCACCATCTGTCGGGCCGGTGAGAGATTCTTTGGAGCCATTTCTTCAATGGTGCGGCGAATGTGGCATCGTCGTAACGCGTTTTCGGCGGCGCTGGGATGCGCGGGTTTTCCCTTTGGCCAAGGCAGGCTTTTTTCCGTTTTGGAACTCGGTGCGCCCGCAGTTGCCAGAACTCATCCTATGAAGGGCGTAAAAAAACAGAACTTGCCCACGAAAATCTGCGTCGTTTGCGCCCGTCCCTTCTCGTGGCGAAAAAAATGGGAGCGGTGCTGGGAGGAAGTTCTCCATTGCAGCGATGCCTGTCGCCGCAAGCGCACACCAGGCCGATGAAACGCCCCGCTGCCAACGTGGTGTGGTTCAAAAAAGACCTCCGCATTACCGATCACCAACCTCTCGCCACTGCCGCACGGGAGGGGCAGGTCGTCTGTTTATTCATCCACGAACCCGAGTGGTGGGCGACTACGGAATGCGATGGCTCACATCGCATTTTCCTTTCGGAGTGCCTCGCCGATCTGGACGCTTCCCTTCGGCAGCTTGGAGTGAGCTTGCTGCAGCGCTACGGAAATGCCCCCGAGGTGCTTGATCGCCTCGCCGCAGAGATGGATATCACCTGCCTGTGGTCTCATGAGGAGACGGGTGCCGACTGGACCTATCGTCGAGATCTTGCCGTGCAAGCCTGGTGTCGGGAAAAAGGAATTCCTTGGCGCGAATGCCGTCAAGATGGCGTGGTGCGGCGGTTGAAGGATCGCAATGGATGGGCGGATCGCTGGCAGCGCACGATGCACCGATCGCTGTGGGACTCTCCAGAGTACCTGCATGGACCCGCTCTTGCCGATGACCAACTTTCATCCGAATGTGAGTATGTGGTTTCCACAAAACCTTGGGCCCAGCGCGGCGGGGAGTGTGTTGCCAAGTCAACACTCGACGCATTTCTCTATCAACGCGGAGTGGACTACCGTGCCGCCATGTCGAGCCCACTCGAGGGTTGGTCTAGCTGTTCGCGCATCAGCCCCTACCTGTCGTGGGGATGCCTTTCGATGGCCTCCACACTTCGATCGCTGGAGGAGCGGCTCGCCACACTCCGGGAGGCCGCCCTGTATGGTGCATGCGTCGATCGTCGCTGGAGCGCCTCGCTCCGCAGTTTTGCGTCCCGACTGCGATGGCACTGCCACTTCATGCAAAAACTCGAGGACGAGCCGCGCATCGAATTTGAAAATATGTCGAGGGCCTGCGACGGATTGCGGGAGGATTTCACCGACACGCCTGAAGCTCATCGACGCCTCGAGGCCTGGGAAAATGGAGTCACCGGCTATCCCATGGTCGATGCCTGCATGCGATGCGTGAAGGCTACGGGTTGGCTCAACTTTCGCATGCGGGCCATGCTCATGAGCTTTGCAAGCCATCACCTCTGGCTTCACTGGCGGCCCACAGCGGTTTTTCTCGGGCGCCATTTTCTGGATTTCGAGCCAGGCATTCATTTCAGCCAAGCCCAGATGCAGAGTGCGACTACCGGTATCAATGCGGTGCGTATCTACTCCCCGGCCAAGCAGGCCCTTGATCAAGACCCGGACGGCCATTTTATCAAACTGTGGGTCCCGGAATTGGCAGATGTGCCCGCCTCATGGCTTGCCGAACCACACCGCATGCCGATCGACCAGCAACTTGCCGCAGGATGCCGGATTGGTATCAATTACCCGCCGCCGATTGTTGATCACGCCACCGCCTACCGCGAAGCA
>CANMQB010000149.1 GCA_947499885.1 Spartobacteria bacterium | reverse complement strand
TTTTTCGGCGACCACCTGCTTGGCGCAGTACTCGATGACAAATCGGAAAACCCTGAAAAGCAACGCAGTAAGAACGCAGCCGATGGTAGCATTGAAAACCGATGCCTCAAGATTCTTGTTCGCTAAAAGACTCACCAGAAAGGCAAGAACGAAGCCGGTAAAGCCTCCGATGAGCGTGAAGTATTGCATGTGGGCCGATGAAATTGAGAGATCAGTTCAGATCGTAGCAATTTTTGCGCCAAAAAAAGAGAAAGAGAAAACGGGGTCTGAACTGTGAAAAAACAGACGGAAAAGCGATTTTCCCATTGTTTTTTTGATAATTGGCTTCGGAAGTGGAAAATTCTGCCTGATGTGGGTCAGGCGGCGGCTGGCATCCGTTCGGCGGGAGGGGGAACGATGATGCCGGTGTTTTGAATTTCGGTCTGGGACGGGAGTTCTTGGTAGGAGAGGACGATGAGTTTGGGGAGGGAGGGTTCAAAGAAGCGTTTGAACGCGAGGCGGAGTTCCGCAGTGAGGATGGTGATCGGGGAGATTCCTTGCTCGGCCATGGAGTTGGATCGGATGGTGAGTTCTCGGAGCAGGTATTGAGCGGTATTTGGATCGAGGGCGAGAGTGGTTTCAAAATGGGAGCGCTGGATGCGGGTCATCAAACTTTGTTCGAGGCGCGGATCGATGGTGATGCATTTGATGAGGCCGGGTTCGGACTCGTATTGGCTGATGAAATAAGTTCCGAGGCGGCGGCGGACTTGTTCGGAGAGTTCATCGGGGTTTTTTGTAACGGGAGCGTAGTCGGCGAGGGTTTCTAAGATGAGCGGGAGATTTTTAATCGGCACGCCTTCGCGGAGCAGATTTTGGAGAACGCGCTGGATGACTCCGAGATTGACGAGATCTGGAAGGAGTTCCGCGATGAGGGCGGGGTTGGATTCCTTGACGCGGTCGATGAGGGATTGGACTTCTTGGCGCGTCAGGATGAGGTGGGAGACTTGTTTGAGAGTTTCCGCGAGGTGGGTGATCATGACAGAGGTCGCATCCACGACGCTGTAGCCATTGATTTCTGCGGTGCGTTTTTCTTCTTCCGCGATCCAGACAGCTTCGATGCCAAAGACCGGCTCGCGTGTGGGAACGCCCTTGAGACTGATCATACTTCCGGAGACGTTCATGGCTAGCCAGCGATTCGGAATGACTGAGGCACGAGCGAAGGATTTGCCACGAAGGAGGAAGTTGTATTCGTTGGGTTCGAGTTCCAAGCTGTCACGGATGGCGATCGGGGGGATGACCATGCCGTTATCGCGGGCGAAGCCTTTGCGGACGCCGGTGATGCGGTCGAGAAGGTCGCCACCTTGAGTTTTATCGGCGAGGCGGAGGAGGCCGTAGCCGACTTCGATGGAGAGGACTTCCGCTTCGATGAGTTTGTGGAGGTCTTCGGGGCCGGTTTGGGATGAGGCGTTGGCCGTGCCTGGCGAGCTTGGGCGTCCCCCTCCGCTGGCGTTTGCTCCTCCGGGAGGAGGAAGGGCGAGCGCACTTCCTTTGGCTCCAGCGGCAAGAGGTGCTTGGGATTGTTTTTTGAGCATGTAGGCGGTGAAGCCGGTGATGGCGCCGAGGATGAGAAAGGGAGCGGCCGGCATGCCAGGAGCGAGGGCGAGAGCGGCGATGAGGCCGGAGGCAATGCCCACAGCGCGCGGGTAAGCGCCGAGCTGTTTTCCGATTTGGGCACCGAGACTGTTATCCCCTTGGGCGCGGGTCACAAGCAGACCAGCCGCGACGGAGATCACAAGAGCTGGGACTTGGGAGACGAGGCCATCACCGATAGAGAGGAGTGTGTATTTTTGGAGGGCTTGGTCGATCGGCATGCCCTTTTGCAGCATGCCGATTCCGAAGCCGCCGATGACGTTAATGAAGGTGATGAGGATGCCGGCCACGGCATCGCCTCGCACGAATTTGCTCGCGCCGTCCATGGCGCCGTAGAAGTCGGCTTCTTTTTGAACTTTGAGTCGCCGGGAAGTGGCAGTGAGCTCGTCGATGATGCCGGCATTGAGTTCGGCATCGATAGCCATCTGCTTACCGGGCATGGCATCAAGGGTGAAGCGGGCAGCGACTTCAGCGATGCGGCCTGCGCCTTTCGTAATGACGACGAAATTGATGATGACAAGAATAATAAAGACGACAGCCCCGACGATGTAGTTTCCTTGAATGAGGACGTGGCCGAAGGCTTCGATGACGTTTCCAGCGAATCCGTCAAGGAGGATAAGTCGGGTCGAGGCGATGTTCAGTGCAAGCCGCAGAAGGGTGACGGCGAGAAGAATGGTGGGAAAGGCGGAGAACTCGGGAGGATCCTTCACATAGATGATCACAAGGAGGATCAGCAAAGAGATTCCGATATTGACCGAGAGAAAGAAATCGAGCGCCCATGTGGGGATTGGCACGACCAATAGAAGGATGATACCGAAGAGGCCGAGGGTAAAGATGAGGTCTGTCTGTTTCAGCAGATCGCTCCATTTGAATCGTGAGGGTTGTGCGTTTGCGGTGGCCATGTGGCGGGCGGATCAGGATTTCAGGCGACGGGATTTAAGTTGGTAAAAGTAGTAACGGTGAGTGCGGTAAACATAGCCAAGAATCTCCGCGATTGCTTGGTAAAGTTGTGCAGGTATTGGCTTACCGACTTGTCCGAATTTGTAAAGTGCACGGGCTACTGGTTTGTTTTCAACGGTTGGGACCTCGTGCTTCGATCCGATGGCTTTGATACGCTGGGCAAAAATGTTTTGGCCTTTGGCGAGGACGAGTGGGGCGGCATCAACACCGCGCTCATATTTCAAGGCCACTGCGTAGTGAGTTGGGTTGGTGACGATGACGTCTGCGTTCGGAACGTCAGCAAGCATCTGCTTTTGCATGAGGCGGCGAGCCATCGCGCGTTGAGCCATTTTCACATTGGGATCACCCATCGCCTGGCGCTGCTCATCTTTCACCTCTTGCTTTGTCATCATGAGATCCTTCTCGGTTTTTTTGAGTTGAAAAATGTAATGCAACAGGGCAAGCCCCCCCATGGCGAGGGCGAGGCGGAAAAAGAGCGAGAGCGTGGACTCGTAGATGAAGCTGCCCAAGCGCAAGACGGGAACTGGGGTAAAGAAAATGGGATCGGCGAGAATTTGTTTTACGCTCCCATAGATGAGGGCTCCTACGATCAGACACTTGCCAGAGTCAACAAGGAGCTTCACAAGTCCTTGCTTGCTAAAAACGCGTTGGAAACCTGTAACCGGGTTGAGCTTCTCAAATTTTAATCCCACGACTTCAGGAGTGGCTTTAAAGTGAGTCTGGAGTCCGCCGGCCAGAATACTGGCAACGCTGGTGGCTAGAAACATCGGAGCTAAAAGACCGAACATGGTGATAGAAGCCATTGTTATCCAATGAGGTATGAAATCGCTAATAATCTGATACTTTTCGAGGTTGCCGAGGATGCTTGCAACCATTTCAGTCAGATAGCGGGATTGGCTATCCAGCGTAAAAAGGAACACAAAGTAGGCAGCGACAAGCCCGAAAACAACCTGAATCTCAGGAGCCTGAGCAAATTGTCCCTTTACTTGAGCGTCCGTCAGTTTTTTTTCTGTCGGTTTCTCTGTTGCGTTGTCGTTTTCTTCAGCCATCTTAGGATTACTTTAGAAATTGGAGCATGGTTTCGGGGAGGTGTTGCATGTCACGAAGGATATACTGGATCGTAAGCCCAAGCGTCATGGAAAAAACAGTAAGGCCGGCGAGAATTTGAACGGGAAAACTGAGCATAAAGACATTCAAGCTCGGGGAAGCGCGACCGAGAACTGAGAAGGCCATATTCACCAGAAAGCTGATCGCGAGAAGCGGAGCTGAGATTTGCACAGCAAGTAGAAAAATCCTGCCACTGGAGTCAATAACGGTATTGATTGATTGGGGGGCAAAAATGGCGCTCGGTGGGAAAATTTCAAAGCTTCGGGCAAAGGCAACTAGGCAGAATTGATAGGCGCCAGTCACGAGAAACAGCACGGTACCAAGGGAAAGCAGCATCGTATTAGGCGGCGTGGCCTGATTTCGCGTTACCGGATCAATGTTGGAACTCAAGGAGAGTCCGATTTGTACAGCTATGATTTCACCAGCCATTTCCAGAGCGTAGAGCAGGAATCGCACCGCAAATCCCATGAGGAGACCGGTGAGTATTTCGTGGATGACTTCCAGCACCACGATGAACCAATGTTCAGGCACGCCACCGAAATTGCCAAAAATTGGGGCAAGCAGATAGGCAAGTATTGCCGACAAAGCAATTCTCACCGGGGCAGGAATCATGCTCCCAGAAAAAACCGGCATGATTAAGAAAAGCCCCGTGGCGCGCAGAAAAATGAGCAATCCTGGGTAGATGTCCTCAATTTGGATCGTGATCATCTCGTCATTTCCGGGATTTTATTGATAAAAAACACGGTAAACTGCATGAGTTGGCGAAGTATCCAAGGCGCTCCGATAATGATGATCGCACCTACGGCGAAGAGTTTTGGGGCAAAGCTTAGCGTCGGTTCCTGAATGCTGGTAACGGCTTGCAGAAGGCTAATGATAACGCCCACGATCACTGCCGCAAGAACGATGGGGGTAATCACAAGGAGAGACACCGTGATGAGTGATCGCAACATTTCGATGGCGGTTTCCTGATTCATGAGGCGAAACTTTGAACGAGCGATCGAACAACAAGTTGCCATCCATCGACAAGGACAAATAGTAGGAGCTTGAGCGGGAGCGCCACCATGGTGGGAGGCATCATCATCATTCCCATCGACATCAGTGTGGATGCCACAAGGAAGTCAATGACAAGAAAAGGGATAAAGATCAGGAATCCCATCTGAAATGCAGTGCGAAGCTCGCTGATGACGAAGGCTGGGAGCACGACGCGCATGGGGAGGTCTTTGACATCGGTGCGGCCCATGCCGGCAAGGTCGAGGAAGAAATCGACTTCACCTGGGCGGGTTTGGCGGAGCATAAAATTCCGAATCGGCTCCACGGCGCGGTCCATCGCTTCGTTTGAGTTGATCTGCTCGTTCATGTAGGGATTGATGGCTTGATCTTGGATTTGTTGCCAGACGGGAGCCATGATGAAAAATGTGAGAAACATGGAGACGCCAATGAGGAGCTGATTCGCTGGCGCGCTGGGGACACCGAGTGCGGTGCGGACAAAGCCGAGCACGATCACGATGCGGGTGAAGCTGGTCATCAACATGATAAGTGAGGGCGCCAGCGTAAGCAGCGTCATCACAATCACGATTTGGATGGCCGTACTGAGATTTTCGCGGTCAGTTCCGTTGCCGACTTGGAGGTTTACAAAAGGTTTACCGGAAGAGGAGACGGCTTGTGGCTGCGGTGCGGTAGGCGCCGTGGGGGCGCGTGGGGCGGCAGGAGCTGATGGTGAGCTGATGAGCGGAGGAAAAGGTGTCACCCCGGGCGTTTGCGCGGTGGCAGTTGTGTCAAGCACGCCAAGGAGGCAGACGAGCAAACATGCGAATTTGATTAAACGAAAGAATTTCACAATGTGGTTCCTTTTTTCTCCGCATCGTCAACAAGCGCACTGAAATCGCTGTTGGCTACGGTGGATGAATCCAGAGGACAAAGGTAATCTATTTTTCCTGGGGTGACTCCGAGTAGCATACGGGTGTCCTCGTAGCCTATGACGACAAGAAATTGTCTGTTGCCGAGGGGGCGCATTTCCAGAACGTTAAGTTTGCGTTCCTCCTTGGAGCGGTTGCGGTGCAGTGGGATGCCGAATTTTATAAGGTAAACCACGGCGCCTGCGAGTGCTGCCAAGAGAGTGATGTAGCCGAGAAGTCGACTGAATTCGTCCATTCCGGGAGGGGAAGTGACGATAGAATTTTTTGTTGTGGTCGGCGTTGTGGTCGGCGTGGAATCTGAAGCTAGAGATTTTTGAGGTGTTTCGCTCGCCGGAGCATCGGCGCGGGTCGAATCTGTCGAGGTGGATACTTCTCCTTCAGCCGATACCGAATCAGTAATCTCCGCGTAAACTTCGAACGATGAGATATGGAAACACGCGAGGATCGCCAAGGTGGCAAGCCTCCACGCAGGCCCCCTCATGCCGCGTCTCCGACGATCTGAGTGATTTTAATCCCAAAA
>CANMQB010000148.1 GCA_947499885.1 Spartobacteria bacterium | reverse complement strand
ATGTGATCGAGAGCATTTCGATCTCGGGAAATCCGGCGTCTCTCATCAAGAGCCACCACAATGTTGGAGGCCTCCCCGAGCGCATGAAGTTCGAGCTCGTGGAACCGCTCCGGCAACTCTTCAAGGACGAGGTGCGCCGCGTTGGTGAAGAACTCGGCCTCTCAAAAGAAATCGTCCACCGCCAACCCTTCCCCGGCCCGGGCCTAGCGGTTCGCATCATCGGAGATATCACGACCGAGCGGCTCCGCATCGTTCGAGAAGCAGATGCCATCGTGATCGAGGAAATGAGAGCTTCCGAGTGGTATTACAAAGTTTGGCAATCTTTTGCTGTCCTCCTGCCAGTGCGTTCCGTTGGAGTGATGGGGGATGAGCGGACCTACGACTACACGATTGCGCTGCGTATCGTGAGCAGCCACGACGGGATGACCGCCGACTGGGTGCGTATGCCACACGAGATTCTGGCCCGTATTTCCTCCCGAGTCATCAATGAGGTCAAGGGCGTGAATCGCGTCTGCTACGACATCTCCAGTAAGCCACCTGCGACGATCGAGTGGGAATAGCGCACTTGGAGTCGCGTCGCTTAGCCGCGCCTCCAAGTCGGGCACTGTGGGGTGTTCCCCCCATGAGGAATTCTCTGAATAATGTTGTCAGCTTCGCAGTTTGTGACAGATTTGCGGCGGCAACTTGCCTGGAAAGGAGGGGGAAAAATTAACATGAAATTCGCAACTATCGCTGCCGTGGCAGCACTCGCGATCGCAGCTCTTGGATTGGGCGCTTGCGCCAGCAAGCCAAAACCAGCACCTGCTCCGAGCAAAATCGGAACATCCAAATAACATCGATCATTAAGGCCGGGTGGAACGCTGTTCCGCCCGGCCTTTTACTTTTTTATTGGCAAAAGCAAACGATCCGGACTCTCTAGGCAGATCGCTGAGACCGTGCTCAATTCGCAGAACAAAATGAAATCGAAAAAATCAAAAACGAAGACGCCCATTGTCGGGGTCGTCATGGGTAGCCGATCAGATTGGAGCACGATGAAGGAAACAGCCGGGCTCCTGCAGAAACTGGGCATCGAACACGAATGCCGAGTCGTCTCGGCTCACCGCACACCAGACTTGCTCACAGACTACGCCAAGTCGGCCGAATCGCGCGGGCTTCGCTGCATCATTGCCGGAGCGGGCGGCGCAGCACATCTCCCGGGCATGCTTGCTGCGCACACGCACATCCCAGTCCTTGGCGTTCCAATCGAGAGCCAGATTTTACGCGGGCAGGATTCTCTTTTTTCGATCGTGCAGATGCCTGCGGGAATCCCAGTGGCGACTTTTGCCATCGGCGTGGCTGGAGCTAAAAATGCTGCCCTATTTGCCGCAGCGGTCTTGAGCTCCGAAATGCCGAGTGTAGCCAAAAACCTACTTGCCTTCCGCAAGAGCCAGACGGAAGAGGTCCTCGCCATCTCTCTCGATTGAAAACACACGTCCTGCAGTCGCCTCTGGGCATAAACGAAGCGGTCTCGATGCTGGCTGAGGGTGGTTGTGTGGCTCTGCCAACCGAGACCGTTTACGGACTTGCGGCCGATGCCCTTTCGCCCAGTGCTTGCGCCCGCATTTTTGAGGCGAAGGAACGTCCACTGAGTGATCCCCTCATCGTGCACATTCCATCCCTCGACTGGCTTGATCGCCTTGTCCTTGCATCGCCTCTTGCCGTCACGCTCGCGGAAAAATTCTGGCCTGGGCCGCTGACTCTTGTTCTCCCCCGGAAAACAATGGTCCCCGACATTGTCACCGCTGGGCAGGAAACTGTGGCGGTCCGGATGAGTTCTCACCCTATTTTTCAAAAGGTGGTGCAGAATTTCGCAAAGCCTCTCGCCGCTCCGAGTGCCAATCGGTTTGGACGCATCAGCCCAACCACTGCCTCGCATGTGCTGAGCGAATTGGATGGACGCATCGGGCTGATTCTTGACGGCGGACCCTGTATGCATGGCATCGAGTCCACAATCGTTCATGTGCTCGACGATCGGCTTCAAATTCTGCGCCCCGGTCCAATCACCGAAGATGATCTCCGCATTTTTGCGAAGGTCTTTCATGGCCCTGCAGGTGTCGCCGCACCGGGAGGGCTGATGAGCCACTACGCGCCGCGCACAAAACTCGTCATTGAAGAAAATCCGACTCCACATGGTCCAAGGAACGGGCTGCTCTCGTGGACAAGAAGCGGGACGGAATTTTATCAAACGGAATTTCTGAGCCAGTCAAATAATCTTCAAGAGGCAGCTACACGCCTCTACGGAGCGATGAGGCGTCTCGACGACGCCGGTCTCGATCTCATCATTGCCGAAGCCCTGCCTGAATCGGGCATTGGGGTTGCCATCATGGAACGCCTGCGCAAGGCCGCTGCGTAATGAACGACGGCAAACAGCTCAACACGCGGGCCAGCGGCATCATTGCCGCCGCAGTGATGCTTAGCCGAGTGCTCGGGCTTGTCCGCGAAGTGCTTTTCAACAGCCTCTTCGGGACAGCCGCGATGGGACTTTTCCTGATCGCTTTTCGCATACCGAATCTGTTGCGTGACCTTTTTGCAGAAGGCGCGCTATCCACCGCCTTTATTACGGTCTTTTCTCAAAAAATTGAAAAGGAAGGCTCCCGAGCCGCATGGGAACTGGTTTCCAAGATGCTCACGCTGACTACGATTTTCATGAGTGTGGTGAGCCTTCTGGGAATAGTTTTTGCGGGTCCGCTGGTGGACCTCCTTGCTCCAGGCTTTGCCCCTGAAGACGCCGCTTTCACGATCCTGCTCACACGGATCATGTATCCCTTCATCCTGCTGGTCTCGCTTGCAGCGCTTGTGATGGGCATTTTGAATTCACGGCAGTTGTTCACCGTTCCCGCCCTTGCTTCCAGTTTCTTCAATATAGGCTCCATCGCCGGCGGCGTGCTGATTGGTTGGCTGATCGATCCGTCGTTTGGTCTCCAAGCACTCACTGGCCTCGCGGTGGGAACACTCTTCGGAGGCTTCCTGCAATTCGCCATGCAGCTTCCAAGCCTACACCGAGCGGGGTTCCGCTTCGTGCCAGACTTTCATTGGAATGATGCCGGTATCCAGAAAATTCTCGTCCTTATGGTCCCCTCGGTGATTGCGGCCAGTGCAGTCCAAGTGAACGTGCTGGTAAACTCACGATTTGCCTCATACGCGGGCGCGGAGGCCGTGACTTGGCTCAATAGCGCATTCCGCCTTATGCAGCTACCAATCGGCGTGTTTGGTGTCGCCGTGGCCACGATCACGCTTCCTGTGGTGTCTCGCATTGCTGCGGATACCGACACAAGCCGCTTCGGCCCGACTCTTGGACGGGCCATGCGCCTCGCGATTTTTCTCACCCTCCCGTCTGCTGTGGGTCTTTGGTTTCTTGCCGAACCGATTATTGGCCTGATTTACCAACACGGACACTTCGTAAAAAACGACACCTTACAAACAGCCTTTGCCCTTCAATTCTATGCGATTGGTTTGGTCGCCTACTCCTGCATCAAGGTCCTCTCGCCGGCATTTTATGCGATCAACCGCAAATGGACGCCCATGCTGGTGAGCTTCGGTTCGGTCGCGCTCAACCTGCTCTTGAACTATGTTTTTATGTTCCATCTTGGCTTAGGGCACAAAGGGTTGGCTCTCTCTACCTCGATTTGCGCGATACTGAACTTCACAACACTCTATTTCCTCATGCTTGCGGCTACAAAAAATCTGGAGAGCAAAAATTTTCTTTCCACTCTTGCGCGCTGCACAATTGCGACGATTCCGCTGGCGGCCACATGCCATGCTGTTCTCACACTTGGCCCCGCCATGCTTGCGGGCGGGGGACTTCCCAAACAGATAGCTGTGGTTGCTTCGGCCATGTTCCTTGCTTCGGCCGCCTATTTTTTATCATGTCTGATTCTGCGTGTGGAAGAGACGAACTCTGCTATGGGGATCATCCGGCGAAAAATCCTGAGGAAATAGCACCTGCTGAAAAAGTTGAAGCCCGTCGCAGCGAAAGCTACAACGGGCTTCTGTTCCCCCCAGAACAGAATCAAATTATCACGAGTCTCAGGGGATGCAAGAGTTTTTTCAAAATTTTTTCAAAAGCCCCGTGCAGCCCTAGGCACTGAAAAGTTCTGCACTGTGGTGGGATGATTTTTGAAGCTCAACTGGCTCGGGATACTCAAAAATTTTCCCTTCATAGTTGCGGATCACGATTTTTTCCGAGTCGTGGTAGACGACGTAGTTGGGATTGATTGGCACCTTGCCGCCGCCGCCTGGGGCATCGATGACATATTGAGGAATGGCGTATCCACTGGTGAAACCTCGAAGTGACTCGATGATCTCAATGCCTTTCGCCACTGAGGTGCGAAGATGCGAGGACCCTCGAATCAGATCACACTGGTAGAGGTAATAAGGCTTCACGCGGCAAAGAAGGAGTTTGTGGATGAGTTCCTTCATGACCTCAGGGCTGTCATTGACACCTTTGAGGAGGACGCTCTGGTTGCCGAGGGGAATGCCGCTATCGGCGAGGAGACCAAGCGCATGGCGCACTTCAGTGGTTAGCTCACGAGGATGGTTCACATGCACGCTCATCCAGAGCGGATGATACTTGCGGAGCATCTGGCAAAGTTCCGGAGTGATCCGCTGCGGCAGAAAAATGGGAACACGTGTGCCGATGCGCAGAAACTCAAGATGCGGAATCGAGCGCAATCTTCGAAGGATGTTCTCGAGGCGGGAATCCGAGAGAAGCAAGGCATCGCCGCCGGAGAGTAGCACATCACGGATACCGGTGTTTTTTTCCAAATAGAGGAATACCTCCTCGAAGTCGGTGACCAACTCCTGCTCCCCCACCCCACTAACGACACGGCTGCGGGTGCAATAACGGCAATACGAAGCACAGCGATCCGTGACCAAAAACAAAACCCTGTCGGGGTAGCGGTGCACAAGTCCTGGAACTGGCATGTGCGAATCTTCACCGCAAGGATCAGCCATGTCATAAGGAGAATCATAGCCCTCCTCGATACGAGGAATCACTTGGCGACGAATGGGACAATCTGGGTTATCCCGCTCAATGAGGTTAAAATAATGCGGGGTGACGGCAAGAGCCAGTTTGGAACCCGCCAAGAGAACGCCGGCGCGCTCCTCGGTGTTGAGCTCGAGGTGCTGCTCCAAGGCTGCCAGTGTCGTAACGCGGTTCCTCTGTTGCCAGCGCCAGTCTTGCCAATCCGAGAGGGACACATTTTTCCAATAACCGGGCGAGGGAGAAGTAAAGCGAAGGGCAGTTGCAGAGGACGAATCGGACATCTAGGTTGGCATCAGGCTACGAGGATGAGAGCGAGTGTCAACGCGGACGTTGCGGGGTGAAGTACTAATTGGTGAAGGCGCACGTGCCTTGTCTTGGATGGATTAAAAAATCAGCGCCCCCCCAGAAATCTGGGCACTGTCAACGGCCTCGAGAATCACCATCGGGAAGAAAACGTCGCGCCGCTTACTACATCCCGAAAACGGATGCAGGATGACCAGCCTACGAAATTGCAGCTCCCGCGAGACAAGGCACGATAAACAGAATCGAAGCAGAGCGAAGAAAGACTGCCAAAGCCAGCCCCCAAAGGATAAACACAGAGAATTATTTATCAGGAGGGCCTCTTAACTGCCGTACAGAAATTCGAAAAAACAAGGTAGGGCGAGCCTCGCCGCCAACTGACGAAAATTCCGGCGCGACACCGGCCGTTAAAGGCCCCTAAGAATTTTCTGACAAAGCACGCCGAGACAACGAGTCGAAGTATCGCCTTCAATCGGTAAAAACAAACGCCCGCAAGGATATCTCACGCACCACTCTGAAGGGATGACCTCCATGCCTCCCCACTTATGCAGGCAAAGCTTGCCGCTCATTAGAATCACATTTCATTCTTATGAATATGCTTATGAGTTTTTAAAAGAAAATGAACTCTGACAGCCCAGTTCCCTAAATTTTAAACTATTCCGGCGCCGACTAGCCAATCTTGCCCAAACGATCGCGCCGAGCGCCAAAAGTGCGTAGGTGGAGGGCTCGGGAATAGCCGTTACATTGATAAATTGCCCCGCGATGTGGTCGGACTGGAAGTTCAGGCCGCCCGAGGTTGCCGTGTAATCGATCGACCACACGGTGCCGCCGGTGG
>CANMQB010000147.1 GCA_947499885.1 Spartobacteria bacterium | reverse complement strand
GGCGGACTCTTACTCCTCAAAGACACCCATCTTGCGAAACTTCTCGTAGCGCGCGCGGAGGAGCTTATCGATCGGGGTTTTTATGAGGACTTGGAGTTCCTTGGAGATGGCGGATTTGAGGTTTTCTGCAGCTTTCTCGGGATCGCAGTGGGCTCCACCTGCGGGTTCGGGAACGATTCCATCCACGAGGCCCATTTCCAAAAGGTCCGGGGAGCTGAGTTTGAGAGCCTCGGCTGCCTCGGGGGCGTGTTTGCGGTGCTTCCAGAGGATGGCCGCGCAACCCTCTGGGCTGATGACCGAGTAGTAGGCGTTTTCCAGAATGAGTACTCGATCGGCGACACCAATTCCGAGTGCCCCGCCGGACCCCCCTTCGCCGATCACCACGGAAACCACAGGCGTGCGGAGAGTCATCATATCACGGATATTCACCGCAATCGCCTCGGCGATGTGACGCTCCTCAGCTCCTACGCCGGGGTAAGCACCAGGGGTATCGATGAGGGCAACGACGGGGAGGCCGAATTTCTCGGCAAGCCGCATCAATCGGAGCGCCTTGCGGTAGCCCTCGGGGTGTGGGCTGCCGAAATTGCGAAGAAGGTTTTCCTTCATGTTGCGTCCCTTTTGTTGGCCGATCACCACACAGCGGATGCCATCGATCGAGGTTAGGCCACCGGGCATGGAGGCATCGTCGCCGAAGAGTCGGTCGCCTTTGAGTTCGATGAAATCTGTGGATAACATCTGCACGTAATCCAAAAAAAACGGCCGAGCGATATGCCTGGAAATCTGAACCCTCTGCCATGCGGTGAGATTGCCGTAGATTTGGCCGCGCAGGGATTCCAATTTCTCCTGCATGCCGCGAATCTCGCCGCCGAGGTCGATCTTTCGGTCTTCGGACTGTTTTTTGAGTTCCTCGATTTTTTGTTCGAGTTCAACGAGGGGTTTTTCGAAATCCAACGTCTGCTTGTTCATGGGTGAGTTATTTGAAGCTGACCGGGGTACCGGATTTCACGAGGGCATAGATGTCTTCGAAATCGGCTGGGCTTAGGACGACCCCGTGCGGAGTGGCAGGCGTCGAGCCATCGGTTGTTGGTGAGGGAGGTGTTCGCAGGACGATGTTGCCCGGGTTTATGAGAATCGTCCGTTCGGCTTCGGCGTAGTCTTTAGAGCCAAAAGCGACCCGTGTCTCTCCCTTGCGGGCGAGACGGTCTGCGACTTTGGCCTCCAATTCTCCCTTGGCGGCCTGACCGGTGAGGCTGATGGAAACAGCCGGGTATTCCTTGAAAAAGCCCCCCCCATTCGTCACGAGCACAGTGGATGCGCCGCGATCAATCACCAGTGAGGTATCCACAACGGGGATGAGCAACTCTTGACCAATCTTGAGATTGATGGAGGCCAACCCATTCGCCCAATAGATCAACTCCGCGTTGGTTTTGAATTGGGATTTTATGCGGTCTAGCGAATCGCCTTTTTTGACCGTGTAAAGAGTGTTTGTGGGAGAGGCGGTCGGATCTCGGAACAGAGCGAGATTGATACGTCCAAGGGCCGAGCGGACCTCGGCGGCTTGAGGGGCGTCTGGATAGGTCGTGAGGTAGGCAGTGAGGGCATCTCGCGCCTCGATGGTGTTTAGCCCAAGGGTCGGCTTGAGCGCTTCCAAGGCGGCGATGGCGGGATTTGGCGTGGGAGCAGGCGTGGGGGTGGGAGCGGCGACCTGCTCCACGACATCGAGTTTTTTTTGTTTGTAGTAAAGTTCGTAAATAAAATAACCGCTGCCGCCAAGAATTCCGGCGACGAGAAACAAGATCGTGAGTGCTTTAATAAACATGGAGCTTTTGTGGGATGTTATCCGCTGCGCTTGGAAAATGAAAACCCCGAAATCAGGTGAGACCTCGGCGTTTCCACTCGGCGACATTTTCCCCCGCAGAGCGTTGGATCATTTCCATCGAGAATTTGAGAAGACATACCTCCCAGACATCATCCACTCCGGCGATCAGAGCCCGGAACGGGTCGTCGCCTTTTTTCATTTCCCCTTCCATGCGAGCGATGGCCTCGTCAAATGGCTCGCGTAGGATTTTTTCGGAGAGATCGGTTTTTCGGAATTGAAACCCGTAGCGTAAAATCCGGGCGGCGGATGGATTTGCTTCCAGCCAATCGGCGAAGTCCCGTGCTTCCTCGCCAAATCCTTCTAGGAGAACCTTGCTGAAATGCGTTGGCGAGAGGATACGCGGACGCTCGGCCTCGATCGTGCCTGAGCGGACGCGAACGGTTTCGACCTCGTCGAGCGGCTCGCTTACCAACGAAAAGTGGAATCGCGTGGTTCCAAACGTCTCGATCGCGCTTTGCGGTGTGACGACGACGCGGGTGTTTTCCATCGCGTATTGAAAGTCATGCTCCTTGAACATCATTTAAAAGTACCTCGCTGGGCCCGTTGTTCAATCAATTAGGCACAGCCGGTGCCGGTGGATGAACGATGACTTCCACGCTCATTTTTGCGGGGGGCAGGGCGAATCTCATCACCAGCAGGGCAAGGTAAAGAAGCACCACGGCACCAGCTAGCCAAGGCAGGGAAGCTGAAACGCGTTCAGGCGAGTTCATGGCATTTTCAATTCCCCGATGGCATCCATGACACGATTGCTGAGGATTTGATAAGTCTCGCGAGAAGAATGCGCAATTTCGTCTGCGCTGAAATGAATCGGCTCACCAATGACCACGGTGATTTGAGAAAGTTGGAGGTGACGAGCATTTTTCGGGAATGCCTCGTAGGCTCCGAAAATACGCATTGGGAGCACCGGAGCGCCGGTTTTTGCGATCACAAGCCCTATGCCCGCGCGGGCAGGCTGGAGATGGCCATCCAAAGAGCGGGTGCCTTCAGGAAAGAGAAGCACGGCATTTCCGTCCTTAACCTTTTTGATGACTTCACGCAGGGCAGACATGTCGTTGCCGTCGCGCTCCACCGGGATCACATTCATCGCGGGGAAGAGGGGCCCGAAGAAGGGCCATTTCAGAAGCGTTTTGCGGGCGAGATAGTATACTCCACGCTTGCTGCAGATGCCTGCCAGCGGGGGATCAAAGAAACTCGAGTGGTTCACGGCGATCAGCAGTGAGCCGGATTCGATCATTCGCTCCTGATTAACCACCCGCATCGAAAAAATCACACGGGCGAGGAGTTTCGCCAGATTGTAAAAAATATTATAAACAATCGTCATGCCGGATGAAGGCCGGATAATGCAAGAGTCTCAACGATTTTGTCTACGACGCCTTCGAGGGTGAGGTGTGAGGTGTCGATGACGCGGGCTCCGGACGCGACTTTCAGGGGTGCGTGGGCCCGGGTTGAATCCAGCAGGTCGCGTTGTTCGATCGCGTCGTCTTGCCCTTGAGAAGCTCTTCGCTGGCGTCTGATCTCGGGCGAGGCGTCGAGATAAAATTTGTGTGGCGTGTCGGGAAAAACAACAGATCCAATATCGCGACCCTCGCTCACAATCGCGCGTAGGCGGGCAAGATTGTGCAGTTGGCTATTCACCAAGTTTCGGACTGAGGCAATAGAGGCGACGGAGGAAACGCTCTGATTCACCTCCAGAGTTTGGAGTTCGATATCCGGCAGTTCCGAATTGATCCGGATGAACGAATCGCCCGATTCACTGAAGCCTGAATCCACCGACATGCGCTGCACGGCGGCCTCGATTTGTATAGGATGGTCGATGTCGAGCTGCTGGCGAAGAATTTCCCAGGTTACAGCGCGGTACATCGCCCCCGAGTTGACATGAGCGAACCCCATACGCCTCGCCAAGCGAGTAGCCACGCTGCTTTTGCCTGAGGCGGCCGGACCATCTATGGCGATGACCGTCATGGCTGGGGGCCTCTCACGGACGGGAAACCACTGCCTTTCAGCCCTGAAAGAACCTGAGTGCGGTTTTTCATGTGTCCGCCCGCTTGAATCTGCATGAGGGCTTCCGCAAAGCCGGGGTAGGAAGTGTTCACACAAGCGGTATCTTCGATGATTGTTTCACCGTCTGCAAAAAGCCCGGCCACGGCAAAAGCCATGGCGATGCGATGGTCGTGGTGGCAGGGCAGACGGGCTCCCTTGAGCGGACTGCCGCCAGTAATCGCCATGCCATCTGGAAATTCCTCCACTTGCACGCCCATGGCGCGGAGATTTGCAGCCACAGCGGCAATGCGGTCGGTTTCTTTCACCCTCAACTCCGCAGCATCTCGGATAACTGTGGTGCCCTGAGCCAGTGCAGCGGCTACTGCGAGAATCGGAATTTCATCGATCACATTCGGAATCTCAGCTCCAGCAATTGTGGTGGCGCGGAGGGTAGTGCCCTTGATGTCGATGTTACCGACGGGTTCCCCGCTGAGCGAAGATTCGATCACCTCGCGGATGCGTGCGCCCATGCGGACGAGGACATCAATAATGCCGGTACGAGTCGGGTTGAGACCGACATCCTTCACCAACAGTCGAGATCCCGGCTGCGCGGCAGATGCAACCAACCAGAACGCCGCGCTCGAAATATCGCCGGGAACCGTGAAATCCATGGACTCTGGCACCTGCCCCCCTTCGACGGTTGTGCGGATTTCCACAAGGCGGCGGTCCTTAGGTGAGGTTTTGTTTTCCCAGATTTCTTCACGTTTCGATTTGATGAGGAAATAATCGAACATCCTTTCGGTATGGTCGCGGGAGCGAACGTTCTCAATAACCGTGGTTGTGCCTTTGGCAAAGAGCCCGGCCAAAAGAATTGCGCTTTTGACCTGCGCGCTGGCAACCGGTGTGCGGTAAACAATACCATCCAGATTTCCATTCCCCTCGATAAGCAGAGGCGGACAGGATTTTTCGCCTTGTGCTTGGAGAGTCGCTCCCATGAGCCGCAGCGGGTCGATGACGCGCTGCATCGGACGTCCCGAAAGCGAAGGGTCACCCGTGAGGCACGAGGTGAAATTTTGTGCCGAGAGAATGCCCGACATAAGACGCATCGTGGTGCCGGAGTTGCCGCAATCAATATCACCAAGTGGCTTTGTAAAACGCCCTGAGAGACCTTCCACGATCAAGGTTCCCGGCTCGGGGGCGTCAATAAAAACTCCAAGCTGGCGCATAGCGGCAGCCGTGCTCCGGCAGTCTTCCCCCTCGAGGAAGTTGCGGATCACGCATGTCCCATTGGAGAGGGACGCAAGCATAACCGCACGGTGCGAGATGCTTTTATCGGGAGGCACAGCGATTTCCGAATCGATGAGCTTAGCGCGGCGGGATTTTAAAAAATAATTGTCCTTTATGGCCTTCATATGGCGGGTGGCTGGCTGGCCCGAAGCGTGCGGGCGTCTGCAAGAAACGATTCCACAGCGTTTCGGTTGCCGCTGTTGAGTGCGAGCTTCAGCGTCTCGAGCGCGGTTTGCAAGTCATGGATTCCACTTAATACCTCGGTGCTGTTATCGAGGAAAATTTCCGCCCACAGACCCTCGGGCCCCCCGGCAATACGGGTTGAATCTCGGTAGCCTCCTCCTGCCAAGCGGGCGAGCGAGGGATCGCATCCTAGAGCGGCATGAACCAGGGCAGCTGCTGCAGCATGCGGAAGGTGGCTGATGCGTGCCATGGCGCGGTCGTGCGCTTCGGGCGACATCTCCTGCAGGGTACAACCGGCAGCAGACCACAAGTCGGCCGCAAGCTGATGCGCTGATGGTTCGGTGCACTCTGTTGGGGTGAGGATGCAGACTGCGCCGTCATATAGATTCTCGCGTGCGGCACGGAGGCCGCTTTGTTCCGAGCCCGCCATGGGGTGCGCCCCGATGAAGCGTCCGCCAAAAATCTTCTCCAAGCACGCGACAATTTTCCCTTTTACGCTGCCTGCATCGGTTACAACCGCCCGACTCGGTAAATAATTTTTGAGTTCTGTCCCGATGAGTTCAATCGCGTGTGGGGAGAGACAGAGGACCGCGATGTCACAATCTTCCATAGCTGCTGCTAAGTCGTGGGTGACTTGGCACATTGGAAGTCGAGCGGCCGCTTCGCGTACCGCTTCCTCACGGCGTGCCCAGATCATGATATCACCAAACCCGACCGCTCGGCTCAAAGCCATCGCCAGCGAACCCCCAATGAGCCCAGGTCCCAGAATGGTTACGCGCCTCTTCAGGGCACCAGAAAAATCTTGCCCGAATAGGGGCATTTCACCTCAGTGCCGGGAGGAAATCCTCGCACGTCCACATAGCCCGCGTAAGGCGAGTGGGGACTCGTCACAAAGCCTGGTTTACCGGGCACTGGAGTGCCATAGGAAAGGTCACGCGATGCCACTGGCTCGGGTGGAGGGGTGG
>CANMQB010000146.1 GCA_947499885.1 Spartobacteria bacterium | reverse complement strand
CCGCTGCCTTCGCCATCCCCGGCGATCACGAACTGATCTTCTTTCTTCGCGTGGAAGCCCCGAAGAATCGCGATGGTGTTCTCATCGATGGCAACCTCGTCGCGGGAGTCCGCCGTCTTGAGGCTTGCGGAGTCCGTGGATTCCACCCGGATCAGTTGGCGGTTGAAGTCCACCTGATGCCATTGCAGGGAATCAATCTCGCCCTTCCGCAGTCCCGCCGACAATGCGAGGAGCATGGCGAGGAATGCAGGAGGATCGTTCTTCGCAAGCTCCCGGTGCGCCTCCTGCAACAAGGTCTTCGCATCAATCCGTGAGAAGTATTTCGCACTCTGGCGCGGGAAAAACTCCACCGCATGGAACGGGATTGGATCGGGAAGCCGCAGGTCGGGCAGGAATTTGAGAATCTTCCCGGCAAACAAACTCCGCGCTTGGCGGATCGTGGAGTTGCAAGATGTCATCCGCGAGCGTTCTTCCGCAGGGGTCTTCGCCCTCTTCACATATTCCAAGCGCCACTTCTGAACGGCAGGCAGGGTCAGAATCTCAAGGCTCGTCGCGTCGATCTTGGCGCGGTATTCCCCCGCCCCGCCTTTTTTCGGCCCGAATCGCTTTTTGGATTTCTCCACGGCGAGAATATCCGCAACGATCTTGCGAAGACTGCAAGAGTAGCAGTTGAAGGTGGAAGCATTGGCCTCCGAAACCTTCCGGGCGGCGGCGATCCAATCCCCTACGGATGCCACGGGCGCGGGAAGGTCAGGATCAGGGTTGGTATTTGTGCGATGCTTGGCGAGGGTCGCCTCCCATCCAATCGTGAGGATGTCGTTATAAATGCCAGCGGCGATCTTCGCGGCGGCTTCCTTGTTGCCAGTCCCTGTGGAGAATGCTCCACGCTTTCCCTTGTAGAGGGTGCGGAAGGAGTAGTGGGGAGATTCTTCGCCCCGCGAGTTCACGGGTCTTATCAGGCGCGTAATCCAGTAGTTCGCGGAGTTCTTGCCAACACCCCCCGTTTTTTTGTTTGGCAATTGCTTGGCAATTTTTCCGCACCCCTCCGACTCGCCCTGACCCGATAAGGACTGATCTCCTTCAACCCACTCATCCTTTACTGATGCGGCTTCCAGCCTGTTTTGCGTGTTCATATCGGGTCATAATAGCGCATGGCAGAAACCCTACAAGCGTTAAACTACGGATCAGAAGGTTTGTGGTTCGACTCCACATGGCTGCACCACTCTCCCCCAGAGACTTACAAGGAAAATTAAATTTTCGCTTTTTTTGTGAGTTTCCCTGGCATTGCACTTTTCCGGCGGTGGTTCGTTTAGCGATTGGCAGGCGTCGGCAGCGACGACGAAGAGCGCCTGCGCCGCTTCCTGCCTGACTGGCAGAAGAACTCGCAGCTTCTCCTCACCAAAACAAGGACGGCAAGGTGAGTTTCCTTGATCGTTACGACTACTGGAAAAAAGCATCTGGCGCTTTCGTGCGCTCGCTCACAGCTCGCGACGATGCAGAAGCATGGAGCGTAGCACCCGAGGCGCGATGGAAGCCGCTGGCGAGTTGTTGCGTCCCTTCGAGAGCGAGCAGTTGGTATCGGGCGCAGTCACCGACATCCTCCGCAACCAAGACTCGGCGGGCAGGCAAATCTACAACCCGCAGGACACGGGGGTCAAAATTGCCGCGAAGACCATCGAGCGGCTCTGGAAGGCATTTACCCCTGGGGCATTTGATACCGCGGGCCGAATCATTAATGCGGCATCGGGTGATGTGAGCGACAGCGGACGCGCTTACAATCTTGCAAACGAACTCGGCGGACTGGCATTCGGGCAGCGCATCACCGAGGTCAATGTCGAACAGGCTCTTGGCTTCAAGGCTTCAAAGTTCAGCCGCGACATTTGCGATGCTTCCTCCCTCTTTACCCGCGAGTTTAACTCCAAGGGCACTCGCTCGCCGGAAGAAATCGCCGATGCCTACGAACGCGCAAACGAAGCGACTTAAAGCCTCACCGCAGATTCCACGCCGCATAGTGGCAGGCTTGCTTGATCAAAGACGCCAATCGCTCCCGCTTTGTTTGAGGTTTTTTGCGAGCCATCCTCTGATCCCGACTCCCAGCCAAAAACATCTCAATCTTTAATGTAGGCATGAAGAAGGCTTGCCTGCTTTTGGAATATAGACTGGTCCTCTGCCAAGCAGCCTTCAAGGCCGGTCTTGAAGAGTTGTGCAGCGATGCGATGGGTTGTGTAGAGACCTCCTCGAGCGTTTTTACCTGTTGGGCGCTTGCGGTCCCAGTTGTAGAGGCCCTGCGCGGCATCTAAGAGTTCCATCTCATCATAGCTTCCATCTTCATACTCGATGCGGATTTTTGAAACTGCTGGGTGATTCTGTGCGGATATATCACTCACGGGTTTATTGAAATTTGGGTAATGCTCGGCGAAAAGGTTTGCTGGGCCGTCGTGTGGTTCGCGTGAAATTTGTCCAGCGTCCGCCGGGTGAGGTAGGATATGGCTCTGCAGGTGGCTCTCCTCCATCACCACCATCCGAGTCACCACCCTTTGGCGCCATCCACGCGACCAAGCAGAGTATTCCCACAAACAGCAACAGCGGCGATGCGGGAACGAAAAATGCCGCGAAAAAGAAGAGCAGAAAGACGATGGGCTTGAGCATAAGTGCGAGATCAAAAAAAATTCTGGATCACTCCCTTTGCGGACGGTGGGAAAAATGGGCGTTGTAAAGCAGGCTCCAAAATTCTTCGTAGGGTTCGAGCTTGGCCTTTTGATAGGGTGTCGCCTTGATCATGTCCTTGAAGTTGTCGTAGTCGATCAAGGCTGAGAGCTTCGCCATTACCGCATCCATCTCCTCTTGGGTGTTCAGATACACGCGATATGGATAGTCACTGTGAGCGTATTCATGCACCACGGGACGCTTGGCCAAGTCTGGGGAGACGAGTTCGGCGAAACGCTTGAGGTCGTCCTTGTCGCGGCCACGAATGTTGAAAACTGCTGGGCCGTCCGGGTTGAGATGAGAGGGTTTTTTAGTGATCGAATAGAAGCCGATTTTAGTAAGAATCCACATACTGAAAATGTATCACTATCCGGAATAATAGAAAGCCTCTTGAGCCCCTTCCTGCCTTGCTCAGCGGCGATTTCAGGAGATATGTCAAACTCTCATTTTACCTTCAGAAAAGCACTCGCTTTTTGTGCTTGCTCACAGCTGTTTTCGGATACCTTTTCCCCATGAATAAATTGCCTCCTGGAAGCCCCGGCGATCTCCAACGACGCCTCTTTCAAATCTCCGAAACGCTCTCCCTCGAAGAGCGCAATCTTCACAATAATCCTTCTGGACTCTCGCGTGCTGCTGATTTCATCGAGGAGTTTTTTTCACGGTCTGGATTCAGCGTTTCGCGCCAGACTTTCCAAGTCGATCGCTTTGATTGCCACAACCTCGAAGCCGTGCCTCGCGACTTTTGCGGATTGCAGGAACCCCACTGGATTCTCGGGGCGCACTATGACTCGGCTCCGGGCACCTTTGGAGCCGATGACAACATATCAGCCGTAGCCATCCTTCTGGAAACCGCTCGCCTCCTCATGCAGTCTGACAATCCGCCGCGTAACATCCGCTTCGTGGCCTACACAAACGAAGAGCCTCCCCATTTCATGAACGAGTCCATGGGCAGTCGCGTCCATGCCACATCCTGCCGAAAAAACGGCGACAACCTCCAAGGCATGATCTGCCTTGAAAGCCTCGGCTATTTCACAGACAAGCCCGGTTCGCAGGATTTGCCCACGCTTTACGGTATGCCTGAGAACGCAGAGGATCTCATGCGCTCAAGAGGAATTATTCCAACCACTGGCAACTACATCGCGATCGTTGGCGACAAATCCTCGAATGCACTTCTTACCCGCTTTGACGCTGCATTTTCACCCGGACTTTCAATGCCCGCCCTCCCTGTCGTCATGCCCGAAATGCGATTCTCCGACCACCTCTGTTACTGGGACGAGGGCTTCCCCGCCTTGATGCTCACCGATACCGCCCTCTTCCGAAATCCGAACTACCACAAGCATACCGACACCGTGGACACGTTAGATTTCAAGGCCATGGCATCGATCACCGAGAACCTGGTATCTGCCTTAGCCAGACTTGCAGGATAATCCTGAGCCAAATCCGAACTGCTCAGTCGAAATTCGGGATTCTAGATTTCTGTCCGTAAGCTAACCCCACTTCGGCAGCTTGCTTGCAGCTGAAACACCCACCTTCGCAAACAGCTCCCGTGTCATAATGCCTCTTTGCAGTTGATCGGAGTCAACATTGGTGTTGTCTAATACCTCGCCCTGATCGGAAGGAACTGGCAATATGCCTTGGCTACCTGCGAGCGTGTTCTCGTTAGCTTGGCCCTGTGCGTATCCAGCCTCGGCCAGGGCTTTCTTTTTCTCTGGCGTGAAGTCTCCGATTCCAATGACCCTTGATGCCATCACCCGGAGAAGCAGGCCCAGACATCTTGGATTTTATGACACATTTGCGGCTTGGAATCGCAGTCGATTTGTAGTATAAAAGTTAACGCATCAGGAATTCTTGTGGCCGCATTAGGCGGGTCAGGGTGCCAACCGGGGAAGGAGAAATCCCACGGTGGTTTGCGAAGGCGGAAACGCCAAGCGATGTGTGGGTCATAAGCCCAAACAAAAATTCTCCTCGGACTTCATTGACCGCCGATCCTGATTGGGACGGCGGTTTTTTTGTGGCCCGAAATTTCTGGTGAGAAACCCAAAAGGAGACACACCATTAACACACTTGAAAAACCATCGATCCGCGTGCTCGCACACAACCTGGATCATCACCTCTGGAACAACCATGGCACCTGGTGGTGCCACTACACAGTCCACCTGCCGGACTACACAAAGCGCCGCGTGCGCCTCAGCCTCGGCACCCCGTGTGTGAGTCGCGCGCGCAAGCTCCGGGATGAAATCCTGAAGCGCACCGCCAAGGGGCACGTCCTCTGAACTGCTCGAACTTATCACAACCACCCCAAAGTAGAAAAATTAACCACGGAGGACACGGAGATCACAAAGGAGGAAAAGAAACAGGAGCATTCGTAGTCATCCAAGACAATGGATTTGCATCTCCTTTACGCCCCCTTCCCTTCCCTCCGTGTGCTCTGTGTCCTCTGTGGTCAATCCCAAGAAAAAATCTCATGCCTAAATCCAAAGACTCCTTCTTCGCCATCTTCAGCGATGTCCACGCGAACATCGATGCCCTCACGGCCGTGCTGGCCGATATCGAGCAATTTCCCGTGAAGGGAATTTTCTGTCTCGGTGACACCGTGGGCTACGGCCCGGAACCGGCCATGTGTGTGCAGCGCGTCATGGATACCTGCGCCATCAGCGTTCTTGGCAACCATGAAGCCATGCTTTCCATTGCCGATAAAATCGCAGACGAGGACTGGGACATCTCGATCCGCCAGCCGCTTCAACTCGCCAACGAGCAATTGACCAAAGCCCAGAAATCCTGGCTGCGCGCGCAACCGATCACAGCCGAGGTCGATCCCATCACTCTCTCTCACGCCTCTCTCAATGAGCCACCCGAATTCCACTACATCCACGACGACACGGAAGCCGAGGCCCACTTTGCCGCACAGACCACATTCATCAGCTTCAATGGCCACACGCATGTTCCCTCGATCTGGGAGGAAAATCCCGAAACCTTCCTCTCTCGCCTTCTCAAGCCATCTGAAAAACCCACACGCCTCAATGCCAAGAAACGCTACTCGGTGAACGTCGGCAGCGTTGGCCAACCCCGTGATGATGACCCCCGGGCCTGCTATGTGCTCTACGACTATGAGCAGCGTCTGCTCATCCACCGCCGTGTTTCCTATGACATCGCTCGCGCCCAGGCCCGTTTCGAAAAAGCTGGCTTACCCGCTCGCAACGGCTCCCGCATTGCGAAGGGCTACTGAGAAATCCACATCGAGCCCATCAACCATGAGACAAAAAATATACACCATCGTGGCCGTGCTTTGGTGCACCGTCTTTCCAGCAGGCCAGTGTTTGACGGGGGGTGTCGTAAAATCTCCCGAGGGAACCCTTGGGCAAGCCGTCGCTGTGACTCTCACCATGCTCGGCTTCGGCCTTGCAGCAGTCCTTCTCGAGCCGAAAAAAACCAAAGATCCGCTCATCCTCCCAGCCTGCGAGACTGAAAACACTATCCGGAATTACGGATAGCAAGGCCCATTCTCATTTCACCCTCGCCCGGATAATCCCCTTTGCTAAATTCTACTCCATGCAAGCGATAGTCATCAGGTTGTCTGATCTCACTTTTCTTTCCTCGGAAGACCTCTCGGGTGCTTGCTCTGAGGCCGAGT
>CANMQB010000145.1 GCA_947499885.1 Spartobacteria bacterium | reverse complement strand
GAGGCTCGCAAAAGAAGCGGCCATGTCTTCTGCTGCCACGGGACGGGACATGATCTCTTCGTGAGATTCTGTGAGGACGGTATCCCCTTCGATCTCGTTGAGAAATGGGCTGGGTCGGCAGGACATCGCAGAGCCGAACTTCATGCGATTGCGGCAGTGTGTGATCGTGAGTGATTTCATTGCCCGGGTGATGCCGACATAGAAGAGGCGGCGTTCCTCATCCACGGTACCTTCCGATTTCGAGCGCTCGTGAGGGAGGAGTCCGTCCTCGGCGCCTATGAGGAATACATGGGGAAATTCAAGACCTTTGGCGGCATGGAGCGTGATGAGTGTGAGACCGGCGGATTCTTCTTTTTTGTCCTCCTCGCGCTCTCGATTAAGCGATAGCTCATCGAGAAAATCCTGAACGCTCCCGCGCTTTTTTTCTTGGTGGGAAGCTAAGGCATTGAGGATTTCCTTGGCGCCGGATTCGCGGTTGAGAGCCTCTTCAGGAGTTTTACAGGAATTTTTGAGATCTTCAAAGTAACCCGTCTCGGAGAGGTAGCCGTTAACGATCGCGTAGGCATCAGCCCCCGGAGTGAGCAGGTGGATGCGGGTTGCGGCAAGATCTTCGGCAAAGATGCGGATCGCCGCAGCGGTCTTGCGTGTCACCTCTGGCTCAAAAGCGGGATCGGTGAGCGTTTCAAAAAGGCTGCGTCCTGCCTTTGCGCTGTTCTCGAGAGCGACTTCGACCGAGGTTGCGCCGATGCCGCGAGGTGGCGTGTTGATGATGCGGAGAAGGGAAATGTCATCCTGCGGATTGATGAGGCAGGTGATGGTTGCCAGAACATCCTTGATCTCGCGTCGGTCGAAAAAACTTTTCCCTCCAACGAGACGGTAGGGGATTTTCATGCGGCGGAGATTTTCTTCGAGGAGTCGGGACTGTGCGTTCATGCGGTAGATCACCGCGAAGTGCTCCCACGGGAGCCCGCTGGCGTTGCGGATGGCCCCGGCCTCGCCCACCACAAACTCCGCCTCGGTTTTGTCATTTGCGACAGCCACGACATGCACGGGGTCGCCTCCGGGAACGGCACTCCAGAGGTTCTTCACGCGGCGGCGGGGGTTGTTTTTGATGAGGCGGTTGGCCGTGGTGAGAATGGGATTCGTGCTGCGGTAGTTCTGCTCCAGGCGGATGACCTTTGGGTTCGGGAAATGTTTTTCAAACTCTAGGATGTTTGACACTTCGGCCCCTCGCCAGCCGTAGATACTCTGGTCGTCGTCGCCCACCACGCAGATATTGGGCGGGTCGCCGGCCGCAAGCAGGCTCACCAGATCGAGCTGCAGGCGGTTGGTATCCTGAAATTCATCGACCATCATCTGCGTGTAGCGGGCGCGCCACTTGTCCCGGACTTCCGGGTGATCGTTGAGAAGGCGCACGGCCTGGACGAGCAGGTCGTCGAAATCCATCGCGTTCAGGGCATGCAGTTCTCGGTTGTAGCGTGCATAAACTGCTCCGATCACGGTCTCGTCATCCTGCGGAGCCGCCCACCCGTTGTTTTTCGCTTTGCTGATAAGGTTCTTTGCCAGGCCGGGATCGAGTTTTTCGTCCTTCGCCGTGACGCGGTTGATGACTTTTTTGATGAGGCCGAGTTGGTCGCCCTCGTCGAAAATGGTGAAGTTGTTTTTGTAGCCGATCTTGTCGGCATCGGCGCGGAGGATCCGCACACAGAGGGCATGAAATGTGGATGCGGTGATTTCATCCGCTTGCTCCTCGGTGAGCATTCCTCGGATGCGCTCCTTCATCTCGCGGGCGGCCTTGTTGGTGAATGTGACGGCTAGGATTTTTGAGGCGGGAGTTCCTGTCGAGACGAGCCAAGTGATGCGGGCCACGATGGTGCGGGTTTTTCCTGTTCCTGCGCCCGCGAGGATCAGCAGTGGCCCGTTCTCATGGGTGGCTGCGCTCTGCTGTTCGGGGTTGAGGTCATAAAGGCGGAAGCTGGACATTGCGGGACAAGAGTAGCCAGCGAATCTGCCACGCGCCGCCCAACCGCTCAAGGATTGGATTTTTTATGAGATGTTTCGTGCAAGCCGGAAGCCCAGCACGCTCAGGCGGCTGTCCGGGCTGTGGCTGACGTGCAGCCGCGAACGGCCCCTCTCCCTATTATCGTTGAGCGCTCCGCTTCGAATCCGGTGGGCTGTCTCCACATTGTCGTGATCCCAGCACCATTCCCAAATATTCGAGGTCATGTTGTAAATGCCGAGTTCGTTGAAGATCGATTCCCGCGCAGTGCGCCAGTCACCGATATTGCTTTCGTTCCTTGGTGTATCAACCTGCGATGCAATTTCCTGCGGCCTTAGGATTCCTCCTAAGGCGGCCCACTCCCATTCTGCCTCGAGGGGGAGTCGGTATCCGAGGGAATTTGTTTTTCGTTGAATGATCTTTGACCCGCTCGGGCCGAATTCACCTCTCCGGTAGGTTGCGCCCTCGCAAGCGTAGACTGCCTCGAGGCCCTCGTGTTCGCTCTTGGCGTTGCACCATTTTACGGCGTCATACCAGTTCACATGGGTCACCGGCGTGAAGGATCCATTTGCCTGTCCGCCACCGAGATCGTAGCCGTTGCAAATTCCCCACACGCGCACCCACTCCCAGTCATCCTGTAGCACCATGTGCTTGCCGATGAGGAAGGTATCCACCACGCTGCCTTTCAGTTCAGATTCCTCCGACAGCACTCCGCCTCTCACTTCGACCATGGTGTTGCTGGTTATGCCATTAAAGAATAATTTCTGAAAAATTGAAATGAGCCGTTTGCGGTCGCCCAGGCGTGTCACGCCAAGATGGGCCAGATCCTCCTCTTTGAGTTGATCGAGGATATCGTCGTTTATGCCCTCGTCTGCGAATTTCTGGGCCAGCCGTTCTAGCCGTGTCGCTTCGAGTGCGGCCTTGAGCCGTATATTGGATGTTTCCATAAAATGTCAGGGATTGCGTGCGATACGGAAGCCGATGACCCCGTAGCGGGTCTCCGGGCTTCGGCTTATGCGGTAGCGCACGGTTCCGTGGTCCGCATGGTGGTTCCAACTTCCTCCCCGGATGCGGTGGGCCGATCCGCTTTGGTCCATATCCCAGCACCATTCCCACACATTCCCGCTCATATCATGGAGGCCGAGTTCGTTCGCGGTCTTGAGGCCTACGGATTTCGTGGCGCCGTTCGAATTTTTTTCATACCAGCCCACTTCCTCGGGCTTGTCGCTTCCGCTGAATTCGTGACCCCGGCTCATAGGACCACCGCGCGCGGCCCATTCCCATTCCGCCTCGGTGGGCAGCCGGTGACCTCTGGCTTTTTTGTGCCAGGTGATGAGCCGCGAGCCGTCGGGGCCGAACTCGCCGTTTCGATAAACCTTCCCGTCCATGTAATAGACGGGCTCCAGGAGCTCATGCTCGCTCTTGGCATTGCACCACTTCACGGCATCATACCAGCTCACATCTGTGACCGGATGCAAGCTGCCCGTGGCATGGCCGCCCTCGAGCTCATAATCCTTCGCCAGTGCCCACAGGCGCACCCATTCCCACTCCTCCTGCATCACCGGGTATTTTCCGATTTCAAACTCCTCGATCCGTAGGCCGCCAAGCTCCGAGTCAGTCGGCATCACGCCGCCGCTCACGGTGACCATCACAGTGCCCGAGAGTGGGATGTCCCTGTGCTGCGTGAAAGCGCTCAGGAGTCGCTTGCGCTCGCCGAGTTTCTCCACGCCCAACTCGTGCAGATCGCTGTCCAAGAGTTGATCGAGGATTGCGTCCGTAATGCCCTGCTCCTCGAATTTTGGGGCGAGGTGCTCGAGGTGTTCGGCTTCCAGTATGGATTTGAGTTCCTTTTCCATATCTCCAAAATGAACGGGCGGTGAGCAATTGTAAGTGGGGTGGTGTCCTACCGTGTTCGAGTCCCTCGGAAGAAAACTCCCAACGAAAGGCTCGCGATGGAGTTGCTGAAATTCCAGCAGGCGGGATTCTCAATCACCGCATGCCGTGCGCGGAAGATTTCTGGCCGTTGGTCGGAACCTGCCCGGGGCTGAGAGCCTGGGTATTTTTTAAAAAACACCCGGCTTGGCGAATCGAGCCAAGACTTCGGGATAAAGCTGGTGCTCCGCTTCCTGAATGCGTGCGTGGAGCGTCTCTGGAGTGTCTCCCGGATAAATGGGGACCTCGGATTGGGCAATGATCTCGCCGGTATCAATTCCTGAATCCACAAAATGTACCGTGCAACCGGTGGTGGTGGCCTTGGCCTCGAGCGCCTGTTTCCAGGCTTCAAACCCAGGAAACCGGGGAAGGAGGGAGGGGTGGATATTAATGATGCGACGCGGGAAGGCATCCAAGAGTGGCGATTTTACGAGGCGCATGTAGCCTGCAAGAACGATCAGATCGACGTTGGCAGCACGCAACTCGCCGACCAGAGCGGATTCGACATCCTCCGAAAGCCGGGTGCGGTATTTTTCTTCTCGGATCACCATGGTCGGAATTCCCAGATTGTCGGCGAGTGTGAGGATGCCAGCGCCGGGGACATCAGATACGGCGAGGACCGGTCTCACAGGGAGATGCCCAGACATGATCGCGGAAAGGATAGCTCGGAAGTTGGATCCTTTTCCTGAACCGAGAACGGCAATTTTGATCTGAGGCATTTGACCTCTATATTGCATATCAGGCACTGGTGAGGGGAGTCTTAAGTTTCGAGAATTTTGTCAGCGGAGTTGGGTATTGTCCGAGGCGCTGGCGGGAACTATGTGTCGCACTCGTTGATTTTTTAATTTCCTCGCTCATGAATGTGAAATCCCGCCTCGCCACCCTCCACAAAAAAGTGGATTCGGCTTTGGACCGCTGGCTGCCTTCTGTGGAAACAAAGCCTGAAACCCTGCACTCAGCGATGCGTTACAGTGTGTTTGCAGGCGGCAAGAGGCTGCGACCCGCTATGTGCCTTGCTGCGGCGGAGGCTTGTGGCGGGCGGCTTTCTGCAGCGATGCCATCAGCCTGCGCGATTGAGTGCGTTCACACGTACTCCTTGGTCCATGACGACCTGCCTTGCATGGATGACGATGATCTGCGACGCGGGCGTCCCACCACGCACAAGGTCTTTGGCGAAGGGGTGGCCGTTTTGACAGGGGATGCCCTTTTGACAATGGCGTTTGAAATTCTTTCCCGCACGGAGCCGACTGAGCGGTATGAAGTGAAGGATTTCTTGAAAGAGTTGGCGACCAGCGCAGGGAGTTTGCACCTCATCGGTGGCCAAGTGGCGGACCTTGAGGCAGAGAATCAAAAGGTAGCTCCGTCGGCTTTGGAATTCATTCACCTGGGGAAGACCGCAGCAATGATTTCCCTGAGCTTGCGTCTTGGAGCGATGTCGGCCAACGCGCGGCCTGCCGACTGCCGAGCCCTCGCAAAATTTGGAACCCACCTCGGCTTGGCGTTTCAGATTATCGATGACATCCTAGACATCATGCAAACGAGTGAAAAACTCGGGAAAAGTGCCGGTAAGGACGTTGCCGCCGGCAAGGCTACTTACCCGGCGGTTTTTGGATTGGACAAGTCTCGGAGTGAAGCGGTCCGCCACACAAAAATTGCCCTTCAAGCTCTCAAGCCTCTCGGTGGCAAAGCGGATTTTCTTCGGGGAATTGGGGATTACCTCTTGGGGCGCGAATTCTAATGGGGTCACGTTTCTTTTGGCTTTCGTTCGGGGGTGCGCTTCTCATCACTTCGCTATCGGCATGGGCGGCTTGGGAGTTTTTTATCAAACCGATGGATGCTGCTGTGCGCACGGCAAACCTCCTTCATGAGAAATTTCAAGGAGCGCTGGGTGTTTCTCCAAGGATTTTAGCAAATGCCGGCGTGCTCTTTTCTCAAAAAAGCGAACTCGAGTTGCTCGTTCTCTCTCATGGCGAGGTCAGTGTACGCGAAACATTCGAGGGCCAGAAGCCAGGCGGTGGAGACTTTTCAGCTGGTGCGGTTTTTCGTGCCGAGGGGGGATTCTTTTTCCGCGATGCCCTTCAAATCAACGTTCGGCGAGGTGGGGCGGTCGCTGATGTGATCCTGCCTCAGATCAAAATCCTCCGCCTTGAGATGACCTCGCCTATTACTTTCGATCCCGGAGATATGAACTGGGACAAGCTCACGGAACGTTTGCAAACAAGGATCTCTCGTTCGCTCGAGCGGCGGGCCAAGGTTGAGTTTTTGGAGGGCGGGCTTTTGAAGCGGGCTGAAGATGAGTTGCGCAACAAGGTATTGAAGATTGCCGCCCAGGCCGGATGCGAGCTGGTTTTTGTTGCCTCGGATGGAACGCGCTAGGTTTCCGCTAGGGATGGATAAATTTTAAAAAACATTTTAAAGTTCT
>CANMQB010000144.1 GCA_947499885.1 Spartobacteria bacterium | reverse complement strand
CGTCCTTCTTATTGCGGGGATGGATGTCCCCGGTTTCTCCGATGTCAATGGTGACGGCCTGGCCGGTATTCGGCAGCTTGAGTGCTAGGGACTGCGCCTCGCGCAACTCGGCCCACCCGCTCTCGCCGGGCATGGATGCCTTTGGCTTGTAGTTTGACAATTGGCAGAAATAGAACGGGAAATCCCCTTGGTTCCATTGCTTGCGCCAGTCGGAAATCAAGAGGGGAAAAGCCATGCGATATTGGAAGGCACGGCTCACATTGGCTTCGCCCTGATACCAGATGACTCCTTGGATCGCATACGGGATGACGGGGCGGACCATGCCGTTGAAGAGGAAGCTGGCCACGTGAATAGGGCTGGGAGGATTGGTCGGAGGCTGCGGAGCCGTAGCGGTTTTTTCTGCCGGAATGGCGGGGAATTCATACTCTGTTTTCGCCAACCACTCGCCTTCGAGCTTGATCGAACCGCCCGAACCGGCCCTAGGACCGCCGGTGTTTGCAGGGAATATCGCCGGGCTGATTGGTTCGTAAAGCCTGATGGCGAGGACATTTTTTCCCACTTTGACGTCTTCTGGCAGAACGTCGAATGGCCCTCTTCGACGGACGGATCCCAAGCCTTCGAAGTCCTGAATGGTAGTTTGTTTGAGTAGCTTGCCGTTCCAATACACGCTGTCGAATCCGTCAATCGGCAGGGAAAGGGGAAATTTTTCCGTCGGCGCGGACGGGACATGGATTTCCTTGCGCAACCAGACAGCTCCTGCTTGAGGAAGTCCCGGGGCCATCACCTCACCGGGCAATTTGACAGCCACCCAGCCCTCAGGGGAAACATCCGAGCCGGCATAGGCAGCTGCATCGGCGCACGGCTTGTCTTCGCGGCCGTTCTCCTTGGTCCAGGCTCCCATGCTCTCAATGAATGCCTTTTTCTTCTCCGGTGCGTCCTTCACCGCAGCCCAGAGCTGCTCACTTGTGGCCTTGAGTTTGGGCTCCGTATTCAATCCCTCGGCGCTGGTCCAGGCTTCGCAAGGCGTTCCGCCCACAGAAGTGTGGATCAAGCCCACGGGGACGCTAAGTTCCTTTTGAAGCATTCTGGCAAAAAAATACCCGACCGCAGTAAAGTTTCCGACCGTTTCAGGCGAAGCGGCCACCCATTTCCCTTGGACATCATCGATGCGCTCGCTCGTCGCGTTCATTTTGATGGCAAACTGCCGGAGAAGTGGGTTCGCGGGCTGAGCCACTTCCTCTTCGGCTCCGATCGTTTCCCGAACAATCCACTGCATGTTGGACTGGCCGGAAGCGACCCAGACCTCGCCGACCACGACGTCGGAAATTGTCAGTTTATTCTTACCCTCCACCGTCATTTCAAACGGCCCAGGAGAGGAATCCTTCAGATTGAGGATAGCCAACCACTTGCCGGCGGCATCCGCTTTGGCCGTTGCCGCGATGCCATTGAGCGATACGGTCACCTCCTCGCCTGGGTCGGCGCTGCCCCAGATCGGAACCTTTGCGGCCTTCTCCAAGACCATGTGATCGGAAATGATGGTGGGAAGTTTGATGTCCGCCCACGCACAGTTGGTGGATACGGCAGCAAGCGCCAGGCGCAGGATGAATGGAGTTTTCATGGAGTGTCTTAAGAGTTTTTCACGGCAGGTTGTATCGTGACTTCTTGCTGGCCTGATGCGCGACGGAGATTCAGCGACAGGTGCCCATGTTCATCGGAAATAAATTCGCCATGCGGTTGGCCGTCCAACGTCACGGCGTAGAGGGTCATCCCGCAGCCCATATTTATCAGGAGGTCGTGCGTGTCCGAAGTGAGGCCCAGGGTGCTGAGCGTGAGGGTGAGCGCATCGTCTGTGCGATTCACGGATTTTTTGAGAATGACGACGTCGTAGAGCGCCGTCACTTGATAAGAAGCAAAATAGGCCGCGTGCATCGGGAGTAGCACTGCACTCAGACCGCCGAAGTTGGGCGCACCGTTCATTTGCTCCGGCGCAATCATGAAGTGCTCGCCGAGATAATGTTCCGTTTTTAAGAAATGCTGCCAGGTTTTTAGGATGGTTTCGGCCACCTGCCGAGCAAGCTTGGGTTCACCCGCCTCGAGGAGGCCTCTCCAGAGGAACCATTGGAGCACAGGCCAAATCCCTCCATTCCAATATCCTTGCGGATTGTAGGAAGGGGCGAGCATGTCTACGGAGGAAATGCCAAAAGGGGTGTTGAACCGCTTAGGATCCATCATCTGCGTGATGAGCCGATCCTTGTGCGCGGTCAAACCAGCGAAGAGCGGCAGGAACGCGCAGGCAGAGCGATCCCCGGCAGATCCCTGGAAAACCACCGGCTCTACGCCCCGTTCGGTGCGGCGGGCCCAGCCGTAGAGACCGCTTTCCTCGTCCCACATGCGGCCTTCGATGTTGCCAGCCAGCAATGCGGCGTCTTGGCGGAATTGCTCGGCGTCCGCCCCGTTTCCGAGAAGGATGGCGATATTCCGCATGATGCCGGCGAGGCGGAGGATCTGCGGCATGAGGATGAGAGAGTAAAGGCCTTTGCTCGTTAAATGACACTCTTCGGCCCAGCGCTGAATCGGGTGGTCATCGATGCCAAGATTGTAATTGTAAGCGTAAGTGCTCAAAAAGCCCTCGTCATTATGATTCACCAGGCTGCCCGGAGTTCTTCCGAGGTAGAAATCATACATCCTCTTCGCTCCTTGGTAAGCTTTGGCGAGGCCATCCAGATCCTGCGTGGCCTGATACCAGTCCCACAAAGCGTAAAGTGGTGTGGGAACTGGCGATCCACAGTAAATCATCGGAAAATCATGTTCCTCATCCGCCATGAAGTAGGTGGCTTGCTGCAAGGCCAAGTCGGGATCGATTGCGGCGAGTCCCACCGCCGCTAAGCCGCCATCCCATGAATAGGGGATGGGAAAATATTTTGCAGGAACGTAATAGGGGGATGGATTCCCGAATAAGCGCAAGGGATAATTGACATTGAAGAGCAGGACATCCGCCATGCGTGCAGCCAATTCAGAGTAAGGTCGTTCGAGGTGGACTGGGGCAGGTGTGGCTTCTCGTTTTGTCACCTCCTCGGCGGCGCCATCCCAAGAAATCGTGAAGGATATGGTGCGCTCCGACTTTGGCGCGACGGTGACGGCAGCGCTCTCCATGGCTCCCCAAGGACAAACTGTCGTATCGCGCGGCAATCGCGCTGGGGGCAAGTGCATGCGATCGCGCAAGTGAGCAACGAATGACCCAGTGCCGCACTCGACGCTGGCAGGCTCCGACTCCATGGAAATCTTGACACGCCGAGGGGCTTGATCGGGAAGCACGACGTCGAAAGAGTTTGGAGCATCAGGGGCCTTTCGCACGAACGCATTGGCACGTAGCTCCTGATCTACGAGTGATGTCGGAGAAACCTCCCCGGCGTCACCGGGGAGGAGACCTTCGTGGAACAGCATTCCATCCAGCCAGATGCGGGCCATGTCATTTCCCGGTGCTTCGAGGCAACGAAGTTCCAATTTGTTTTCTCCTGCCGGCAGGCATCCGATAGGCACACGCAAGAGGCGCCAATACTCATAGGAATCGCGGTTTTTTCCCCATCCGCCGCCGGGGATCTCCCAAGTCTGTGGAAAGTGAAACGTGATAGGCTTCCCATTGATGCGGAGTTCCCACGCCGGGTTCAGATCTCCGTATTTGATGTATCGGAAATACAGAAATCCATCCTGCAATGAGTTAGGGAGATGGGCTTTGTAAGTGACACAATCCTCCGCCCACCCTCCGAAGGCTTGGGCAAGAACCTCATCTTCAATCCCCCATAAATAAATTCTGGTGAGACATTGGCGGCATCCGAGTGCGAAGGTTTTTTGATAGGCTTGGATGCTCTGGTAATTTTTTGCAGCCAACCACCACGGGCGCAAGGATTCCTTCAGTAACACCTTCTTGCTGTCGTCATTGACCGTGATGCCGAGTCCATAGAAATACTCACGCTCCTCATCCGAGGTATTCTGAAACGTGATCTCGCAGCGAGCACGTTCAGGGCTTTCGACAGTGAACCTTGCCACGGCCGTGTCGCCAGCCTGATCCATGAAATATCTGAGTGAAAAGGCGGAGTAATCCGTTGCCACATCTTCCGGAATGGCATTGACGGTAGCCCGGCGATTCCCATCCGTGCCGCTTTGGATGTAGTCGAACGCGCTATCCGGCAACATGATGGTCGCAGGATTTTTGCGTCCAATAGTGATCGGCATATCCGTCATCGCGCCGCTTTGGTCATTCAGAATATGAGAAATGCCGAGGTAGTTTGGGGAAAATGGTCCCCAGGTCGTTTTGAGGGTGATATTGCCTGTCATGTGAAGTTGTATTTTTGAATGGGATAGGGGTTTATTTGATTTTGTAATTGGCCATTGGCATCGACGAGGGAATGGATATGAACCTCGCATTGAGACAGGGCTGCCAGCAGATCGATGTCGCCCCACGCGAGGAGGCCAGGCACGTAGATGCTGTAACGCTGGGTGAGGGGGGACGTGGTAACCACATAGCTGGAAAGCATGCGTTCCACGCTCACGCTGGAAAAGTGTGGCTCCAGCGCCGCAGCGGCGAGTGCGGCAATCGCGGCTTCTTCAAATCCCAGTAAATGAATTTTGACTTTGTCCCTTTGCTTCAGAGTAACTGCAATGGCGAAGATGTCTTTCACCCATTGACCAATGACTGTATGCCCGAGCCAGAGTGCGGCGCGTGCCACGTGGAGGTCATCTGTGAATTCCTCGTAATCCCACTTCAGTTCGCCCGTATGCCGCAAATCGGCCATACAAACCGCTCCGCCTGAATGGAGGATTTTTTGCACGGATGGCTCATTCAGGGCCAGGGATTTGTTGCCTCCGTGGATGGCAATGGTCACCTCAGACGGCATTTTCCCTTCCGGATAAATCAGCAGGCAGGGAATGAGAACATTCGCTTCCGGTGACACAGAGAATTTTTCGATTTGGTAGCCGCCTTCCAAACTTTTGACGGGCCTGCTGGTTTGCAAGACATCCGGTCCACTTGGGAAATGGATGAGCTTTTTGAATTCCTGCCGCTTTTGTTCGGCATCCATGCTTTCTTCCTTCGGGAAGCTGTTTTTACACTCCTGGGTGCGAAGCGCGGAATAGGCAAAGAGCGAGCGCACCTCCGCCGGACGCGAGGCGCCGGGGAAACACATCAAATCACTTTCCGAAAATTCGTTCACTTCGGGAAGGATGCGAGGCAACGCATTCTCCTCCCCTTTCAGCCAGTATTTGAACCAGCCGTGCATGTGCGTCTGGAATTCCTCAAAATACCCATGTGGGTGATCAAGCACCTGATAGGAGATTTTTTCACTGGCTCCGTAAAGGTCATAAATTTTTCGCGCACGGTGAAAGGAGCGGAGCATTTCCTCGAAGGTAAATGCCGCATTTTTCTCTCTCTTGGCGGTGAGGATCAGTAAAGGATTCGGAGCGATCAGACCAAGGGGTCCCCACGTTTCAGTGAATGTCAGGCCGAAGGGAAGCGTTTCGCACCAGCAATTGTAGTTCGTAACGTAGGACTCGAACGTGCCAATCGAGACGACGGGAACCGAGGCCTTGATGCGCGGATCGATCGCGGAAATCCACAAAGTTTGGTTACCTCCACCGCTTGCCCCCGTGGCACCAATCTTTTCGCGGTTCACTTCAGGCAGTGACTCTAACAAATCAATCCCGCGAATATTGTCATAAAGCTGGACGCCAAGAAGTGTTTCTCCAACAGACAGAAGTGATGTGCCCTGATGGTGGCCGTGGTATTCAAATTGTCCCGCTTCTGTGGAGCGTTCCCCAGCGCCAATGGCATCGGGGCTCAAGACGACGAAGCCTTCTTTGGCGAGTCGCTGACAGCGCATCGCGACAGCTGGGGCCACTTTTCCCTCATGCCAATGCCCGTGCATGTTGAGAATCGCGGGAAATGGTCCTGCCCCCTGCGGGCGATACAAAAGGGCGGTCACTCGCAAGCCGGGGCGGCTTTGGTAAGTCACTTTCTGAATGCTGTATCCATCCTGCCCGATCGTGCCATGCACGCGGACATCCAAATCCACAGGGCTCGGAAAGCTTCCAGCCGATGCCTTGATGCCTTCTCTCAGCGATTCCCGAAAATCCAACCAATCCGGCAATGTGGCTGGCGGTTGATGCATCTGGTGGAGCAACCGGGCTTCTTGCCGCATGACATCCTTCAAAATTGAAGCACCTGATTCTGGCCAGATGTTTGTTTCGAGGGTGATGTTGTTCATGCTTGCAAATCCTGAGCCAACGGCCGCTCCGAGTCAGTAGGATGAGAATTTTTATAGCATACCTGCATGACCAAGAATCTCCAATTAAAGCTCTACTGCTGTCCTCTTCAAGTAGCGCAATTAGGTCATATTTCCTGACCAG
>CANMQB010000143.1 GCA_947499885.1 Spartobacteria bacterium | reverse complement strand
TGGAAAGCTGATCAAAGCGGCTGTGAGCCGTCAGCGGGAGTTTCTCGCCGACGCTTCAGCAGTTCAGTACACGCGCAATCCGAATGGTCTGGCTGGTGCGCTTACCAAGATCGCCTCGCACTCGTCGCGGTTAGAACATCCGAAGGCCCAAGAGGCGAGTCATATGTTTTTTGGAAATGGAATGGCCGAAGCTTGGCTGGGGCTCCTTGCGACGCACCCCCCGATCCAACAACGCATCGCCGAAATCGCTCCGAACTTTGATGTTCAGCACGCCTCCCCCAACCCACCGCCAATTGCCTCGGCAGAGCCAAGTTTCTCCGGAGATACGCAACTAGCAGCCGCGACATCAATGCTGGCGGGGCTTCCCGAGTTTGCCAGACCAGCGATGCGGGAGATTCACAGTGCCTGCGCCTTGGTTTTTGCCCTCCTGCTGTCCGAGGACGACGTGGTCCGCGAGTCCCAGTTAGCCGCGCTTGAGTCCGAGCCCGCCTTGCAAAAAGAAATCGGCGAGATGTTCTCCCGCCGCAGCCAACTCAGCTCGGCGCAGCGGATCAGCTTGGTTGACCTTGCCATTCCAGTCTTGCGAGGCCTCTCGCCACAGCAATATGGCGTCTTCAACGCACAGGTTAAGCATCTCATCGAAGCCGACGGGCAGATTCACCTCTTCGAATACACGCTGCAAAAACTTCTTCTCCGCCATCTCGATGCGGCCTTCACCAAAGCCCGCCCAACCCGAGTGCAGCACAAGTCGCTGGTTCCTTTACTGCCCGACACCGGGGTGATCCTCTCAGCGATTGCAAATGCCGATGATGGCAATCCCGCCGCACTGGAGGCTGCCTTTCAAGCGGGAGTTGCGCGACTCGGCAAGGCTGCAGCAGCCTTTCCTCTCACCCGCCATGCGAGTGTGAATTTAGCGGATTTCGACCGTGCACTTGGAGACCTCGCGACCGCTTCGTTGCCCATTAAAAAAACAATCCTCACCGCGTGCTCAGCGGCTGTCGTTCACGATGGAGTTGTCAACGACACACAATTCGAGTTGCTCCGTGCGGTTGCAGATGCGGTGGATTGCCCGATCCCTCCTTCCGCGCTCTCGGTATGAAACCATCTGGGAAGTGGATTCCTGTGGAGGTGGCCTGCGGTTTGCTCTCGGCAGGTACAAATGCCTTCCGCATCGCATCGGATCCGGGTTTTTGGATCGAGCGATTTGGCGAGACGGCGATGATTTCATTGCATTCGGAGGCTGACGCCCAGACGCTGGCAGATTCTATTGCAGTCACCGAGTGGGAGCCACAGCGCGTTTATATACGACACCTCGTGAGAAATCCCGGCGAAAAAGACACGCCCGTTTTGTTGCGTGGCGATCCCCTGTCTGGCCCAAAAGAAATGGTGAGCGAGAGCGATTTACTTTATGAATTGGACTTCAGCTCCAGTTACTCGCCCGGGCTTTTTCCAGACCAGCGCTTGAATCGGCTTTTTCTCCGCGAAAGGAAACCCCGCCGCATACTGAACACCTTTGCCTACACCTGCGCCTTCTCGGTCGCAGCTGCCAGCGTCGGCGCTGAGACGCTCAGCGTCGATATTTCAAAATCCTCGCTCCAGCGCGGCCGACGAAATTTCGAACTCAACCAGATCCCGCTGGAAGGCCACCGATTCATTCCGGACGACGTTCCAACTTATCTCCGCCGGCTCATCAAGCGCGGAGAGACGTTCGATGCCATCATTCTCGATCCCCCCACATTCGGTCGCAGCGCACCAGGAAAAACCTTCCGCTTCGAACGCGACTTTGCCGCACTCCTGCAATCCGCTCATAGCCTCGCAGCGCCAGATGCCGCCATTCTCCTCTCGACAAATTTCGCAGCCTGGGATGAAACCGCGCTCATGGATTGCGCCAGAGCCATCTTGCCTTCGAAAACAACTTTCCAAAAGATCCCTCCTCCTCCCGATTTTTTCAACGCGGCCCCGTCTGCGACGGTCTGGGCCTTGTTATAAAAAATCACCTCTCTTCTGTTTTTTCTTTCTGCACGGATCAAACAAAGTGATAGGTTTGCGCCATGCAGCCCGCCGGCGACAAGGCACTTCTTGAGATGAGGGCGGAGATTTTCCGCCTTGTGCGTCTTTGCGCACCGAATCTGGCATCCCTCGGTACGATCACGTTCGAAGGTGAAGCTTCAAACGAGCGGCAGCGCAGACAGTGGGTCGAATCTGTTTTTATCCCCGTGCTGGCCCCAGCGATTCAAACCGCTTGGTGGGCAGGAAAGAGTGGATTCCGTGAAATGGCCGCAGCCGATGCCGCGATCGATACAAAGCTTGTGGGACCACTTGCCAAGACCAGCCGTGCGGCAGGCCGACAGATCGCCGCTTCCCTTCATGCACCAATCGGGGAAGTCGGACTGGAAAGATTTCTGAGCGCCATCCTTCGCGGCGAAACTCCCGGTCACATGGCCACTGTTTTTGCCGCACGCGCATCAATTTTCCATTTTCCGAGAGACGTCGTGCTTGCAGGACTTGCCTTTACCGAGATGCGCACCGCCCGCGTCGGAGACCTTTGGACAATCATCGAAGACTGCTTGCAGGATGTTCCCGTGTGCGAACCCTCCATCTTCCGCGCCGCATAGGACCCACATGGCCACCCTCGAAACACCAGACATCAAGACCAAAGACCAATCGGACCTCGATTCTGTCTGGTCGGTCATCGTCCATAATGACCCCGTGAATCTGATGAGCTACGTGACTCTCGTCTTCCGACGTGTGCTCGGATTTTCAAAGCAAAAAGCTGAACGCCACATGCTCGAGGTCCACAACAAAGGCCGCTCAATGGTGTGGTCCGGCTCCCGCGAACAAGCCGAACTCTACGTCCAACAACTCCACGCCCACCTGCTCCTCGCAACCCTCGAAAAAGCCCCAACACCCTAAAAGCGAGTTGTTAGAGTTTTAACCACAGAGAGCATGGAGCGCATGGAGGAGGAAAGTTGGGCAGAATTAAATAAACGTACCTCTGTACTGTTAATTCTGAAATTCTGTTAGTTTTGTCTAAAATCCGAAAATGCTGACCATTCAAATACTCCCAAACGGCTCGATTCTTTTTGATCAAGTAGGAGACCCGCTTTTTGAGATTCTTTGCTCCATCCGAGAGCCAGTAGAATCGGGCGATCCTCTCGTCGAATCGCGTCTCTTTCCCCAACCCTCGGAAAACGCTGATGAGGATGACCTCCTTGACGACTGGAAAGCCCTCGTCGAGCCCGACCTCCACGACAGCTTCCTAGCCGCCCGCGAGTCCGTTGCTGCCGACCTCCGGGGCGCTCAAGAAAACTCCGATGGCTCGTACCATTTTACAATCCCCCGCAGCCACTTGGACAACTGGCTCAGCGCCCTAAACCAAGCCCGACTTGCCTTGGCCGAAATCCACCAATTCACCGAAGCCGAACTCAGCCGCGCCCCGGATGACCTCAGCGACCCGAGGGAACTCGCCCTCATGCGCATGGGTGTGTACGGAACTCTCCAAGAATGGCTTGTAAGCGTTGTGGAGTGAGACCCCATTTCGGCTCGTTTTTGAACGCTAGCTTGAAATCGATCCCGTCAGCATTGTAGCGGCTAATTCTTGCGGTTCATCGCAGCAGTGAACCAATCCACTTGAGGCGCTGTTTTCTCGGCAGGTTTGCTCTGAAAGCTGCGTCCACCGCCACTGCGATCATCGCGCGGGCCGCGGGACTGCGCACCGATTTCTGGATTGGTCTTCAGTGAGAGGCTGATCCTCTTCCGGCCGAGATCTATCTCGAGGACGGTGGCCATCACTTTTTGTCCCACCTTCAAGACATCTGAGGGATTTTTCACAAACTGATCGCTAAGTTGGCTGATGTGCGCGAGGCCGTCTTGGTGAACGCCTAGGTCGATGAACGCGCCGAAGGCGGCGACATTGGTCACGATGCCTGGGAGCTTCATGCCGGGCTTGAGATCCTCGATTTTCATCGCCTCGTCGGAGAAGGCAAAAACCTCGAACTGCTTGCGCGGATCGCGTCCGGGTTTGGCGAGTTCTTTGAGAATGTCTTGGAGTGTAGGCAAGCCAACCTCGGGCGTGATGTATTTCTCAAGCTTGATGGCCGAACGACGAGCAGAGTTCTGCATCAACTCCGGAACCGAGCATCCGATATCAGCGGCCATGCTGTCCACAAGGGCATAACGCTCCGGGTGCACCGCACTGGAGTCGAGAGGATGCCGCCCATTGCGAATGCGGAGGAAACCCGCCGCCTGCTCAAAGGCCTTCGGTCCCAAGCCAGGGACCTTCAGAAGATCCTCGCGCGATTGGAACGCGCCGTTCTCGTTGCGGAACTGAACGAGATTCACAGCCGTGCGAGAGTTCAGGCCAGAGACGTAGCCGAGCAGATTCGCGCTGGCGGTATTGAGTTCCACGCCCACGTGGTTAACGCAAGAGACGACTGTGTCATCGAGAGAACGCTTGAGTGCGCTCTGATCGACATCGTGTTGATATTGACCCACGCCGATGGATTTCGGATCGATTTTAACCAACTCGGCAAGCGGGTCCATGAGGCGGCGGCCGATGGAAATGGCACCGCGCACAGTGAGGTCAAGATTTGGAAATTCCTCGCGTGCAACTTCGGAGGCCGAGTAAATCGAAGCGCCAGACTCGCTCACCACGACAACAACAAGGGATGCCGGCAGGCCAAGGGCACGAATAAATGTCTCGGTCTCACGGGAAGCCGTGCCATTGCCGATGGCGATGGCCTCGATCTTGAAGCGATTCACGATGGACTTGATCACCTCAGCCGCCTCGGCGCGGTCGCGCGCCCCCTTTTCGGGGTAAACGACCTCGTGAGTGAGGAGCTTGCCCTGAGCGTCGAGCACGGCGAGTTTGCAGCCCGTCCGAAACCCAGGATCGACTGCGAGAACAATCTTCTGGCCAAGCGGAGAGGCCAGCAAGAGCTCGCGAAGGTTTTCCGCAAAGACCCGTATCGCTTCCTCGTCGGCCTTCTTTTTGTAAAAAAGACGGGCCTCCCCCTCCATCGCGAAGCCAAGAAGACGCTTGAAGCAATCCTGAGCAGCCAAGCCCACCTGAGCGGCAGAGGGGTATGCGCCCTTCACAAAAAGATAATCGAGTGCTGCGAGCGCCTCTTCCTCGGGCGGCGTAATGCGTGAGAAGAGCATACCCTCGGTTTCGCCACGGCGGATTGCCAGAAAGCGATGCGACGGGCACTGGGCGACAGGTTCGCTCCAGTCGAAGTAGTCTTTGAATTTCGCAGCCTCGGACTCCTTGTCGAAGACGACCTTTGATTTCAACACGCCTTTGTTGAGATAAATCTCGCGCAAGGCGGAGCGCGCCTCGGCAGAGTCATTGATGCGCTCGGCTATCACATCCCTAGCCCCAGCAAGTGCCGCAGCGGCATCGGGCACTTCTTTTTCAATCGAAACAAACGCCGCCGCCTCCGCTTCGGGATCCGTCTCAGTGCGCTGCTCCCAGAGCAAATCGGCAAGCGGCTCCAGCCCGCGTTCCTTGGCGATTGTGGCGCGTGTACGCTTCTTGGGCCGGAAGGGCAAATACAAATCCTCGAGCGTGGACAGCGTCTGCGCGGTATCGATCTTCACCTTGAGCTCCTCCGTGAGAAGTTTGCGCTCGTCGAGGGAGCTGAGAATCGATTCACGGCGTTTATCGAGCTCCTCCAACTCCTGAATTCGGTCTCGGATTTTTGCGATTTGCACCTCATCGAGTTCGCCCGTGCGCTCCTTGCGGTAGCGGGCTATGAACGGCACGGTGGCGCCTTCTTCGAGGAGAACCGCAGTGGCTGCGACTTGACGGGCTTGCAGGGAAAGTTCCTGCACGATTTGCACGAGATGTTTTTCGATCATGAATTGGGGAAAGTGGAAATGTCCGCGTCAGGCCACAAGCACCGACTGGCCAGTGGGAGAAAGCGCGCGGAGCTTAGAGATCACAGCCGGTACGATTTCACAAGCTTGCTCGATATCCGACGCTGTGGTGAATCGCCCGACCGAAAATCGCAGACTCGCACGGGCCCTGTCATTCGAAAAGCCCATGGCCTTGAGCACGTGCGAGGGATTCACCGATCCACTCGTGCAGGCGGAACCGGCCGAGCAGCAAAGCCCCTTCTCATCGAGGAGAATCAAGGCGCCTTCGCTTTCGACTCCCTCAAAGGAAAGGTTCGTCGTGTTGGGCAGGCGGCGCGCGGTGTCTCCATTAACCGAGGCACCTTGGATTGAAGCCAGCAGACTCAACTCCAAGCGATCGCGCAGCGTGGATCCCACGCCCTGCGCGAGATGCGAGGCCGCCAACTCGGCTGCTTTGCCGAAGCCGACGATCGAAGCGACATTCTGCGTTCCTCCACGCCGTCCCTCTTCTTGGCTGCCGCGCAGGAGCGGGGTGAACTTAACCCGACGGCTCACATACAGGCCACCCACGCCCTTC
>CANMQB010000142.1 GCA_947499885.1 Spartobacteria bacterium | reverse complement strand
GTGCTGAATCAACGGATCATCAGCGAACGATACCGAAAAATCAAACGCAAAACCCGTCACCAATGGGGCAGAATCACCATTGCCAAGAAATGCATCATCTCCCACTATCCCGCCCCGTATGAAAAACAGCCTTATTGCATGCGGCATCGTCCTGCTCGGTCTCAACGCCGCATCAGTTTATTTGCCGACTCAAAATCTCACACTCGCCGCTCAGACGGTGTCAGCTGCTATTGGAATGGTTCTCGTGTTTCTCGCCATCCGCCCTCAGACAAACCGAGAGCCAAGGCCAGCACCGCCTTCCTCGCCACTTCCACCACCTCCCCGCGCCGAGGCTGAGATCGTCGCTTTTCTAGCACTCCTTCAACAGCACGGGCGCTTGGTGGATTTCGCCAAGGAGGACATCACTGCTGCATCTGATGCTCAAATCGGCTCCGCAGCCCGTGTCGTGCATGCCGGATGCCGCAAGATTCTCGATGAATATTTTGAGATCACCCCCCTTCAAAACGCCGAGGAGGGAGCATCTCTGACCCTCGAGGCAGGCTACGACGCCCCCGCTTACCGACTTCTCGGATCTGTCCCGGAGCATCCCCCCTACAAAGGCAAACTTCTCCATCCGGGATGGATCGCACAGAGCGTGAAACTCCCCCGCATCACTGACACGAACGACAAACGCCCCTGGCCAGTTCTGGCCCCGGCTGAAGTCGAAGTAAACGGTAATTGAGTCATCAAAAAATGAGCAACTACTTCGGAATCGACCTCGGCACCAGCAACTGCGCCATGGCCAAGGCGACGGATGCCGGACTGCCGGAAATCCTCCCCATCACGCAGGTGATCAATGCCAGCGGCATCGGGGAGCGCCAACTCCTGCCTTCATCGCTCTACATTCCCGCCAGCGGTGAGTTTCCGGAAGGCGGCCCGCAGTTGCCTTGGCAACATGGAGAGACGCCCTCGTTCCTCGGCACCTTCGCGCGCGACCAAGGATCCTTGCAACCCGACCGCCTCATCGCCTCCGCCAAGAGTTGGCTCTGCCATCCGCATGCCGACAGACGAGGCCCGATCCTTCCATGGGGCAGCACGACAGTTGAAACGAAACTCTCCCCACTCGAAGTCTCGAGGCACCTCCTCTCCCACCTGCTCGCAAACCTGCGCTCATTAAATCCCGACACTGAGCTGGAGCACGCTGTCATTACTGTCCCAGCCTCGTTTGACGAAGCCGCACGCGCACTGACCTTGGAAGCTGCCACTCAAGCTGGCCTGGGGGAGGTCACGCTCCTTGAAGAGCCCCAAGCCGCGTTTTACGCTTGGTTGGAAAATCAAGGAACCGAATGGCGCAAGCAGGTCAAATCCGGCGACCTTCTGCTCGTCTGCGATGTCGGTGGCGGCACAGCGGATTTCAGCCTCATCGCCGTGACAGGAAAAGACGGCAACCTCGCCCTGGAGCGCATTGCCGTAGGCGAACACCTCCTTCTCGGCGGCGACAACATGGACCTCGCTCTGGCCCACGCCGTTTCTGAAAAACTCAGCACGGCAGGAACCAGTCTCGACGAATGGCAATTCCTCGCCCTCGTCCAAGCCGTACGCACCGGCAAGGAAGCTCTCCTTTTAAATCCCTCGCTCCAAGAGACGCCGATCTCGATTCCCTCGCGCGGACGCAAGCTCATCGCCTCGACAATCAGCGCAGCATTATCACAAGAGGATGTTCAACAAATCGCGATTGATGGATTTTTTCCCATCGTCGGCCCAGAAGAAATGCCCATCCTCCGTCGCGCGGGAGGCCTGAGGGAATCCGGCCTTCCCTATGCGGCAGACGCTGCCATTTCAAAGCATCTCGCCCGTTTCCTCTCACGCGCTAAAGCCAATGCCACGTCCTCGCCTCAGCTCATCGAAGCCATTGGAGGCAGCGAACGCATCGACCGCTCTCCACTTCTCCTGCCCGATGCCGTTCTCTTCAATGGTGGCGTCTTCAACGCCGCCGCCCTGCGCCAGCGCGTGCTGAAGCAACTGAGCCAGTGGGCCGGCACACCGATCCGCGAACTGGAAGGCTCACGCCCGGACCACGCAGTAGCCCTCGGAGCCTGTGTCTATGCTCGTTTGCGAGCGACAGGCGATGGATTGCGCATCAAGTCCGGCACGGCCCGTTCCTATTACATCGGCATGGAATCCTCTGGAATGGCCGTTCCTGGCCGCCTCCCGACGACTAAAGCCCTCTGCGTCGCCCCACAAGGCATGGAAGAGGGAAGCCGACTCGCCGTCTCGGGGCAGGAATTTTTTCTCTACACCGGTGAATCATCAGAATTCCGATTTTTCCAATCCGAAGTCCGCGCTGGCGACCAAGTCGGCCAACTTCTCCCTAACGCCAACGAACTCGAAGAGTCTGCACGCCTAAGAATCGAAATTCCCCCGCCCGCAGGCCATCAAGCCGGAGAGGAAATCCCCGTCCGCCTTGAAGCCCGAGTCACCGAACTCGGCAACCTCGAACTCCACTTCCTCCACCCCGCCTCCAACGAAAGCTGGAAACTGGAGTTTAATGTGCGGTTGCAATAATTTGAAAAAGCGCTAACTTTTTCAAATGCGCATCCTGCCAGGGGATCCAAATAAACAAAGTCTAAAGGATCGCGGACTCACATGGGAAATGGTCCTAGAGGCGATTGAAACAGGCGGCCTCTTGGACATTAGGCCCGACTCGGCACAGCGGGGACAAATCGTGCTTGTTGTTGATATAATGGGCTACATCCATGCCGTGCCGTGCGAATTCCGTGATGCGGACTTGCGCATGATCACAGCCTTTCCCTCCCGTAAACTCCAAAAAATTTACCACCCATGAAATACAACCTGAAAAAATCCCTGCGCGTTCCCTTGACGTCTGACGAGCAGCAAATTGAGGACAACATCCCACCCCTGCGTTCCAATTCGAAACCAGAAGAAATTGAGGCTGTTCGCCAAGCAGCCAGCAAGACTCTTGCGTCGATGCGAGGCGGATACCGCCCAGGGGCTGGACGCAAAGCAAGGCCTCATGTCCGAACAACACTACTTCTCGCACCGGAAGTTCGAGAAAAACTTGAGCGCCTTGCCGAGCGCCACGGGAATCTAAGCCTTGCCGCCGAAGTTCTAATCCGCCGCGCCAAGATGGCGTGACTTTTTTATCACAGAATAGACGGTCTGATTTTTGCTAGAGCTCAACTTTCACTTGCAATCGCTCTATTTCAGCGCTTTGCCGATTCAATGATATCGACCCAGATCGGCAATGCCAGCGCGCCGCCGTAGCCGCCGGGCTTGATTGGGCGGGGCTTGTCGAAGCCGACCCAGACGCCGCAGGTGAGGCTTGAGTCAAAACCAATAAACCAAGCGTCGAGGTAGTTATTCGTCGTCCCGGTTTTTCCAGCGCCTTTTCCCGTGAGGCCAAACTCCCTTGCGCGCGAGGCAGTGCCACGCGTTACGACATCCTCCAAAAGTGAAGTCGTCATGCGAGCGGCTGCGGGATTGATGACCGGAATCCGCCCTCGCGTGGATTTGTAGAGAACATTTCCACGCGCGTCGAAGACACGATCGATGAGGTAGGGCTGAAGCTTCACTCCACCAGTGGCAAAAGCAGTGTATGCGGAGGTAATATCCCTCAGATTAGTCTCGAACGCCCCAAGGCAAATGGCGGGATAGCGCGGGGGATCCGCTGCGATGCCGGCCTTCACAACCATATTGGCGATCCGATCCAACCCCGCACGCATCCCGAGGCGCACGGTCATTGTGTTGCGCGACTCAACGAGCCCCTCCCCCACAGGCTGAAGCCCGCGGTAGGATCCATCCGAATTTGAGGGATCGTAGGAACCAAACTTGCGGGGGATTTCCCCTGGCTGAATTCGGTCGTCCGAGATCGATTCGTTGGGAGCAATTCCAGACTCAAAAGCACAAGCATAAACAAAAGGTTTGATGATTGAACCTGCCTGCCTTCTTCCAAAGAGCGCCCGGTGGAACTTGCTGCTCTCATAATCGCGCCCCCCCACAATTGCGCGAATGCCGCCGCTCTTGTTGTCCAACGCAATCGCGGCTGCTTGCAGATACGGGGCGGATTTTTCCCCATCGAGAACCGCATCTTTAAAATCGCTCATCGGCTTGTGTGGATAGCCGGGCTGGGCCTCGACAGCCTGCAACCTGTTGCGCAGGGCCTGCTCGGCAGCAGATTGAAGCGGACCGTCAATCGTTGTGTAAATCTTGAGCCCCCCCTCGTTCATCTGGCCGGGCTCCAAGACCAGTTCGAGCTCGCGAAGTATGGCATCCATCGCCCAATTGTCTTCCGGAGAGGTTTTGATGCGCGGCATGGCGAGAAGCGGACTGGCCGATGCTTCGTCATATTCGACGCTCGTGATCAGACCAAGATCCCGCATCCGTCCGAGCACGGTGTTGCGCTCGCGCAGAGAGCCCTCGGGATTGTTCAGTGGCGAGAAGCGATTGGGGCTGCGGATGAGGCCAGCGAGTGTCGCGGACTCCGGCAGGTTGAGCTTTGATGCCGGTTTTCCGAAGTAGGTCTGGCTTGCCGCTTCGATGCCGTAGGTGCCTGATCCAAAGTAGATGCGGTTCACATAGGCCGCGAGGATTTCCTCCTTCGTCAGTTCCGTCTCAATTCGGAAGGCCAGCGCAGCTTCGATGAGTTTGCGGTGAAGGTTTTTTCCCCCAAGCGGAAAGCTATTTCTTGCGAGTTGTTGTGTGATCGTGCTCGCGCCTTCGCGGAAGCCACCGAGGAACAAATTGCGCACGACAGCGCGAGAGATGCCGATCGGATCGATGCCGTGGTGCTTGTAAAACCTCGTGTCCTCTCGACTAATGAGCGCGTTGTAGAAATCGTTTGAAACCTTGTCAAACGGCACAGCCACGCGGTTCTCGCCGGCGAGGCGGGAATAGTATTTCCCCTCGTGATCGTAAACCACCGAGCGCTCGTCCATTTCATGGATTTCCTTCAGGTTGAAAAAATGCGCCCAACCGTAGTAGCAGGCTCCAACGACCGACCAAATCAACGCGGTAACGATGCCGATTTTCAACAGCGAAAAAAGCAGCCCATGGCGCTTCTTGTGGCGCTCCTTTGCGAGTGGCTTCACAGCGCGGCGCAGCTTTTTGCTGGATTTGGGCTTGGGCACAGTTCCGGATTACAGCATTTTGCACAGAAATCCGACACGCAATCTTCCTGAGCACCTGTGAAAATTCAAATCCTCACCATATTCCCCGACGTATGCCGAAGCGTTTTCTCCGAGAGCATCCTTAAACGAGCGCAGGAAAAAAACCTCGCCAGTCTCGAGGCGGTGGACCTCCGGCGATGGACCAACGACCGCCACCGCACGGTGGATGACGCGCCCTACGGCGGCGGCCCCGGCATGGTCATGAAGATCGAACCCATCGACCTCGCACTCTCCGACATCCGCTCGCCCTTATCCAAAGTCATTCTCCTCACGCCGCAGGGACGAAAGTTTTCCGACCCCATCGCCCGCGAACTTGCCAAGGAACCCGATCTCATTTTTCTCTGCGGCCACTACGAAGGCATCGACCAGCGTGTAGCCGACCACCTCGTCGATGACGAAATTTCGATCGGCGACTATGTCCTCACCAGCGGCGTCCTGCCCGCGCTCGTTGTCACGGACGCCGTGGTGCGACTCATCCCTGGAGTACTCGGCGACGAGCAATCCGCACAGCAAGACTCCTTCTCATCTGGCATCTTGGACCACCCCCACTACACCCGCCCCGCCGAATACAAAGGCTGGAAAGCCCCCGAAATCCTGCTCGGAGGCAACCACGCGGCCATCGAAAAATGGCGACACGAAGCCGCGCTCGAAGCGACTCAAAAAAGACGTCCAGACCTGCTCGCGCGATAAAAGAGCCCGTTGAAGGCGAGTCATCAACAGATCCTCGAAATGTGAAGCGGGCGCGGTTCGCCGACGAGCCGCACTCCGTTAAAAATCCGTATTCTCTAGAATGCTGGCCTTACACTGCGCCGAGCATATTCTTGGTTGCTGCGAGGGCTTCGGAAATTTTTGATGTATCCTTGCCGCCTCCACGTGCGGAGTCGGGTTTACCTCCACCCTTTCCTCCGACGATTGGCGCGATGGTCTGAATGATTTTTCCGGCTTGGAATTTTGAGGTGTGCGTTGGAGAGACGCTGGAGACCAAGGCCACGGCGCTGTTGGCAGAACCTGCGAGTACTGTGATTCCATCGAAGGATGGCTTCAATGCGTCCAGCACGGCTTGGAGGTAGTCGCCATCGACTGCGCCAAGGTTGGCGATGAGACATGGGATGCCATTGAGGCTTTCGGACTTTGCAGCGAGATCTTTTGCCTGTGCGGCGGCTTCCTTGGCGCGAGCGGCTTTGAGGGCTCTTTCGAGTTCCTTCTGACTGGCTAACAGGGCTTCGATTTTCTTTTCGATTTCTGTGGCTGGCGCATTGAGGAGACCAGCGATTTCGTGGAGGCGCTG
>CANMQB010000141.1 GCA_947499885.1 Spartobacteria bacterium | reverse complement strand
AGGCGGCGGAACGCGTCCAGATGCCGTATTCTTCTGCCTCGACGCCCTACAGAAATTCCACGCACTCGGTGAAGCGCAAACGAAGGCCATCACTTTCGAGGTGGCCATGCTCGGGCGCGGCGGTTTTGACATCAACAACCCCGACAAAAAATACACCCTAAAAAGCCTGCCCGGCCACTTCTCCGGTTTGCATCTTGTTTCCATCATGTATGTCGGCATGAAATCACTCGCCCCCACAGTCGATGTCGGCATCGATCTCTCCCAAGAATACGCCGAGGCAACACGCCTTTTTGAATTGGAAAGATAAAGTAGCCATGCATTCATCGCGCTTGCCCAAAATACCAAAACGCTAATCCCTGCATTTAATGTCCAACGCAACATTCTAATAAAAAGCTAGAGTGAAAACAAAGAGAAAACTTTTGCAAAATACATGTTTTGGGAAATACCAGCAAACCCATGTTGGAACTTCAAAATCTCTTTAAACTTTCAAGCAATATTGCTATTTTGCGTGTGAAACATTTGGCATTATCAGATCTCAATACCTAATCATTTACGAAAATATGAATCATTCTAAATTACGCCTATTTGATGCATTTGCAGGCTATGGCGGGTCACACTTTGGTCTTAAAAAGTCGGGTATTCCTTTTGAGGCTGTTGGTTTTAGCGAAATTGACAAGTATGCTATTGAAATCTATCAACGAAACCATCCTGGGAGTAAAAACTATGGAGATATCACGAAAATTGATGCTTCAGAGATCCCTGATTTTGATTTATTTACAGGAGGTTTTCCATGTCAGCCATTTTCAAGTGCAGGATTGTGTCTAGGTGAGAATGAAACTCGAGGGACCCTTTTTCACGACATAATTCGCATATGTCGTTTTAAAAAACCGCGTTATGTTCTTCTAGAGAATGTTAAAGGCTTTATGAGCAGTCGGCACAAATCGACAAGGGATACTATTGTCAGGACTTTTTCCGAAATCGGATATCATGTGGAAGTGCTGCTCCTTAATACTAAACACTATGGAGTTCCTCAAAATCGAGAAAGGGTATGGATTTACTGCACACTTAATGATGTAAATCCATTTTTTACAATCGAGCCGGATAAATCCACTCGCACGCCGAACCTAATCAATTTCTTGGATGAGAAACCCGATGCTTCTCTTTACAAAAATCAAAAACAAATCGAAAGGATAATCGAATTACATAAAGTTAACTTGGATGTCCCTGAGCCTAGATGCTTAGACATTTACAATAAGAAAGTGAGGGATGATGGTATATGTATAACCATTACTGAGCCACATCACAATTGTATGAGAATCGTCGAGCCCAAAATTGGCACCCAATATCAGCTGAGAAAATTGTCGATTGCTGAACATTTTCGCCTTATGGGTTTTCAAGAAAATGAAATTGATTATAGTGGATTTTCCTATCAGCAAGCATGTAAATTGGCCGCTAATGGGTGGGATGTGAATTTAGCTTCAAAAATCTTTAAGAAAATATTCAGCAACATCCAGGTAAGTGGCTGAGAATCAGCCCAGACGTTTGTTGTGATATGCGTTGTGCCTGCGAGCTAGTTCCGGAGGATAAGGAGTCCCGTTTTCTTGAAAATTCCAATCGGGGAAGCAATCCTCTTTATCATAGTAATCTTTTTTGCATATGTCTTCCATTTCTTTGAAGCTTGCTACCTCCAGTTTGTGTTTTTTAAACAATCCGTTCACGGGCGCGAGCACGGGAGGCGATGTTATCATGTATAAATCAACAGCAGATCCCATCTGCAATGCTTTTTCGATAAGCAAATGCAATACAAATCGTGGGACACCTGGTGAACCCTGCATGGCGTTGACGTAGAAACTCATGGTGGCTTTGATTCCGCCTCTTGCTGCAGACCCCCCAATTTTTTTTATTATGCCATCTACAACAAAAAGATATATTCTTGGATGTTCGCTTAAAAGTATTGAGTCTGAGGCTTGGTAGTGTAGCTGTATTTTATTAGGACTATTTATTCTAAGTGAAAAGCTACCAACTTTGTGAGCTGTTTTTACTAATGATATATTCATGGTGAGCTCACAAGGCTCTCATGATCGTCCACGGCTTTTATTACTCAAATTGCTTTGCTGTTGCGGTATGTTTCCAAATAATGAAGCGATACTTGTTTGCAATGTTTCTGCAATCTTAACTAAGTTGATAACCGATACATTTACCTCTCCACGCTCAATGCGGCCATAATAGGAACGATCTAATCCTGCGTCGAGGGCCACAGACTCCTGTGAAAAATTTGCAAGTTGTCGAATGCGTCGTATGTTTTGACCCAATTCTTGTAAATGTATATTTGCAGACACACACTGATACTTGCATAAGAATCCACGGCTTTTATGTCTCTTTTCCAAGCTCTGGAAACCACCGCGTTTTCGGAATGCGAGCGGCTTTGCAGTTTCGGTGGAGATGCCAGAAGCACCCGTGCACGAAAATGCAGATGCCGTGGCGCGGGAGGACGATGTCAGGATTGCCTGGAAGATCGCGGCGGTGAAGCCGGAAGCGGTAGCCCATGGAATACAGCAAACTTCGGACAAGCATTTCAGGCTTGGTGTTTTTGCCGCGAATGCGGCTCGTCAAGCGGTTGCGCTCCTGCGGACTCAAAGTGTCTGCCGTGGAGGCACAAGATGCTTGAGATTTTGATCAAAGCAAGGCGGGTTCAGCCCTCTGGGACCAGCTCAATAAAATCCACCCAAGCGCGGTCGGAAAAAGCGATGCCAGTCGTGTCGGCTCTGTCCTCGAATTGAACCATCATCCCTTTGGCGTCCACTGAGAGCACATCAGCGAAAATGCCCGAATGCCCAGCCCGCCCGTCGTTGTAAACAATCCTGCTACCGGGCTTGATTTGGTCGATGGTTCCAAGTGGTCGCATGGGGTTTATTTCTTCCCGCTATTAAACAACTCCAGTGCCGTGATCCATGGCTCGTTGAGATCCATGCCGGTGTCTTGATCGGGAGCGATGCGTTTGAATCCGGCGAACATGAGGCACATGAGTTGGTGGCCTGAGAACGATTCGCCGGGGCAGGATGAGAGGCGGTATTTTTTCTCAGGGCTGGCGTAGTCGAGACCTGATTCACCCAGCTTGGCGATTTCGAAGGTGATCTCCATGACTTGCCGGGAATCGAGCGAGTCAAAGCGCTTCAGGGCATCGAGGAGATACCAGACAGCAGCGGGGTGTTTTTCTTGGAGGAGATCGGGATTGGTGGGGCCGCCTTGTTCGCGAATCTGGTCTCTTACTGACTGAAGGAGATTTTTTGCCTGAACGGCAGCGGGGTGGTTTGCCATGCCGGAAGCGGAGGTGATTTTTAGCAAGCCTTCCAAGACCTCGGCGGATTCTAAAAGTCGGCCTTGTTTCTGCAGAATGAGAGCCTTCCCGAATTGGGGCTCGGGCATTTCTGGATGGGCTGCAATAGCGGCATCAAAACATTCGTGAGCCTTGGCATCATTACCTGACTTCGCATGAGCGGCTCCGAGGCCGTTGAGCGCGTAGGGGTCGCCGGGCTTGAGTTCCAGAGCGCGTGAGAAAAAGCGGATGGCTGATGGGAGGTCGCTCTCGCGGGTGTAGATATTGGCAAGGACGACATGGTTCCAAGCGTCACCGGGTGCCAAGCGCAGGGCATCGATGAGGTGATCCTTGGCCGCCCCAAAATCACCGAGTTCATAGTGGGCCATGGCAAGATCACGGTGCGTGTCGGGCATGGCAGGATTTGCTGAGAGAGCTCGTGTGAAAAGGTCGATGGCTGCGTGGAAATCCCGAGCTCTGGCCTTCCGGGAACCTTGATCAGCGAGATTCATGGCTTCTTCGATTTTCTCCGGGCTCGGCTCGCGGTATGTGATCCGGGCCACACCCTCGGAAATAGCGATGCTCAACTCGCCAGGCAGAAACGAGAACTGGCGCAGGATTTTCTCGCCGAGATCAGCATGGCTCGCCGCATTCTGCAAATCCTCCTGCGAGAGAAATCCAAGATCGGACAATTTGACGACGAGAGTTTGCACGGTCTGGAAATTACCAAAGGGGTCTATCGGGGCGAGGGGAAAGGATCAGTCGCCCACGAAGGCCTCGGGATAGTCGCGCGAATCATGCGTGCGACAATCCTTGGTGATGTAGGTCACAGAGCATTTCACAATGAGCCAAGCGGTCAGCGCTCCGTCTCCATGCAAGCTCTGGCATACTTCTGTAGCGACTCGTTCAAAGTCCGAAGAGTCAAAGCCCCTGTAAAAGAGGAAAGGCGCAAAAATGCCGGTGACAGTTTCGCTCTCGGACATGCACTGAAAAAGGGGCAGGCGCCCATTGCCGGCGCTGCTGATGGTCATTCCCAAGTCGGCATTTGCGTTTTCGCCGCCGTGTTGGATTCCGGCCAAAAGGATGGGGACATCCTGATTTGCATCCGGGGATCTGCTGAGCAATAGGGATGGTGCTCTGGGGTTCCTGAAGAAGATCCCGGTTAATCCGGAGATCGGAACCTTCTCCTCAAAGGCAGCGAGGAGTTTCCTTTGAAATGGATCAAGGAGTGCGACGCACGGGGAGGCAGCTTTCACAATCCCACCTCCTCCTCGATTTCTTCGGGCTGCGCCCAAGCCTCGAAAACTTTTTCGAAGTGGGTGCCGAGTTGCGAGTAGATGTCCGAGGTGATGCGTGTGAAGTGGCGCAAGCTCTCACGGTCCACGAATTCGGCGTTCATGTCGTTGTAGCCCGTGGCGAGATTGCCATAAAGTTCGTCGAGCCTGCCTTCCTCGAACTCGCGCACCAATTCGCCAAGGGTGAGGGGAACCCGAGACTCGGTGATGGGCAGCGTGAACTGGCCCTCGTATTCATCCTCGATGCGGTAGGCGATGCCCGAGGGAGTCGGACTGGCGCGCAGGCTGATCACATCGCTTGTCGTGGATTGCAGGCAGATGCGGGCGATCTCGACCTCGCCGGGCAGGTAGCCTGGCAAATACTCGCCGCCCATGAATGAGGGGTGGATGCGCCCAAGGCTGCGCCGTTCTTCCGCGCCCAGCTCATCCTGAAGCAGCGTGGCGTCCAATTTCTCCAGATGCCCTGCGTTCCAGTAATCGATCACTATCCGGCGACGGTTCTCGCCTTTGACATTCTTCAGGATGGCCTTCAGCGGGTCCGAATCATCCCAATAAGATTTTGGCCTGAAGCCGTAGCGGATTCCTCTGAACTTTTTCATAGGCCGCCTCCCTTCAACGCGCGACGCAGGAGTTGATCCCGGAGCTTTCGGGCGCGATTGAGACACGGTGTGCCGAGGCTCTGGCGCACGCGGCGCTTGGTGTAGTCGGGGAGGTGGAGGGTGTAGTGGCACCAGAAGGTGCCGTTGTTGTTCCAGAGGTGGTGGTCTGGATTACCCGCAAGGATGCGGATGGATGGTGATGCTGTTTTTTTCATGGTGTGTTGCCTTTCGGTTTCGCACCAGGAATCGGGACCAACAAAAAACCGCCGATCGATCAGAAGCGGCGGTCTATGTGTGAACCGTGGAGATTTTTTGTTGTTCGGGCCATTCGCCCCGCACATCGCCTGGTTTTATCCAAGCAAGCCACCGTGGGATATTCTCCAATTCCTCGGTAGGCACCCTGCAGCTTTTTTAAAGGCCACAGGAATTCCTGATGATGAGGAGACGCTAACAAAAGAGCCTGCCGATGCAACAAGAGCGTGTGTCATAAACAGCCATCCGGATTTTCAGACAGAGCATTGAGCGGGACAGCCTCAGAGCGATTCTAAAAGCATCCCTTGAGGCGCAGAGGAACTAGGAACAGAGCTTTTTGATGGCCGACACGAGGTTTTCGGTGATCGAGGCCATGGCCTGAAAGTTGAGGGTTTCCACGGTGTCGGTATGCTTGTGGTAGTTCGGATTTCTGAACAGCGCTGTGTCGGTGAGCATGATCGCGGGGTAGCCTTCGTCCCAGTAGCAGAGGTGGTCGGAAAATCGCATCTCGGGCATGACAAGCGGGAGGGTGGGAATCGGGTGTCTGGAGAATGCGTCATCGAATCTGGCGAGGAAGGAGGCCGATTGCTCGTCGCCGACAACGGCGATGTAGTTGCCAACTGTTGGCTCGATTCCACGGGAGCGAGTGTAGGTGAGTGTTTCTTCAGGCATCCCGTAGAGTGTGGGCAACTCCTGCGAACCGGGCTTGTCTGTGAAATACCCGAGGCTTTCGAGGCAGATCATGCCTTGGATGTTGTCGCCGTTCTTCCGGCAGGATTGGGCATGAACGCGGCTGCCCATCGACTCGTTGGTGAAATGGGGAGGCTCCTCGCTTGTGTAGGCGACGAAGCGGATATTTCGTGGAGGATTCTCGGACTCCATGAGGAGGCGCGCTGTTTCGAGCAGGAAAGTTTGGGAATATCTGCGGCTGGCGCATGTTTGGCGAAGTCGAGTGTGTAGGAATCAAGAATCCCCCGCTGGATCGAACGGCAGGTTTCGCCGTCGGCTCCAGCAGCATGGCGGGCGACGACC
>CANMQB010000140.1 GCA_947499885.1 Spartobacteria bacterium | reverse complement strand
TGTGCTGCCGCTTCCACCATACTGTCCGGAACTCAATCCTGCCGAATGGTTTGGTCGGGTGGTGAAGGTACCAACAGTGAACCGGATTTATGGAAGTTTGGAAAAACTGGAAGATCACCTGATCGCAGTAGCCAGAGGCTGGAGCGAACCGTCCAAAGTCGCCTCACTCACACCAATGGATGCGCGATCAAGTAAACGCTACCGCCACGACCTAAAGTCTATTAGCTAACAAACATTGGTATTAGTTGCTCCTTATTATCTCATCCGGAGCTCCACAAGTTTCATGGAAAATAGCTGCCTGTTAATATTTTAAGCAGCAGCAAGTTCTCTGACATGAGGCAAGTCCCTCATGCCCATTGGACGAACATCGCATGCTTCCACTGTTACCAAGGCAAAAGTGTGGCCATCATAGCCTACAAATTCGACTTCAAAGGCTTCGGCATCTCCATGCACTAGAAGCACGGTTCCAACATCACCATGTTCTAAGCTATGGTCTGGCAAATCACGAGTCAAGACCACGGAATCCAATTCATTTATTTTTTTCATAGGTTTTTTAACAAAGGATAAGCGGTTACAAAAACAGGGTTGCTTTCTCCAGAACTTATAAACCAAGCCGTCCTTAAATTCAAGTGCGTGCCATCTGGTGCCTCAAGCAAACCGTCCACTGCAAACCTCATACCATATTTGGTTGGTTCCATGGAAACGATTTCATTTTCGACTCCATGCAATCGAAGCCTCTCGGCAAGTAATTGCCAGTTTTCAGCCGAAAATCCAAACCTTAGAAAAAATCTCGCCTTACTGCCGCCAACGGGATGCGATGGGTTCAAAAGATAGATTGTTAATTTTCTCTCCGCAACTATGGCCAATTTTATGTTGGGAACCTTCATTAACTTTTACAATAAACTTGCCAAGAATAAATTGTTGATTTTTGATTTCAAGATGGGCGAGTAAAAATTCGCGCTGCGCGGCTCCGGCGTGACTGGGAAGGTAACGAGTGGCGAGTGGCTTGTAACGAGAGGGACGAAGAAGGGCTGAGCCAGTGCCAGCGGGTGCTGGCCAGGAAGCAAGTAGTTGGGAGGCTGCGTGATATGCTGAATAAACAGCCCGTAGGGTGAGACGTGCCCGGGAAGAATTGCGAACCAACACTGCCGGATCTAGCCTAGAAAGGAAGAGATGAGCTGAAACGAACAAGTCAAAGTCTGAACCCGTGTCCACCCCTTGGGCTCAGTCCCGCATTTTGGCATGTTGATTATCCTAAATCCAGCAGTTAAGCCCTCTCAGCATGGCTTAAATGGCTGAAATCTATGCTTAAGGAAACATGGCGCTTTTCTCCCAAATGGTGAGCCGCGGAAAAGTTGTATTACTTTCACAAAGAGACATTTATTTTCGAATTGGAGCATTCGACTGCCGAATTTTCCAATTCTGTAATTCTGTCAAAAAATTTCGCTAAGCCCTTGTCCGAGTGGCTCGTCACTGTTCCAAAAGCCCATCGAGCACGTTATCTACTCCGTGTGTCCAATCGGGGGTCTGAAGTCCAAATGCAGCGCGGAATTTTGAGGTATCGAGGCGGGAGTTCGCCGGGCGCGCGGCAGGAGTTGGGTATTCGGTGGTGGGGATGGGCAGGATTCGGTCGGGGCTGGCTTGGAGTTTTAGGCCGGCTGCAGTAGCCTTGGCGACAATATACTGGGCGAATCCGTGCCAGCTTGTTTCTCCAGCGGCGGCAAGATGGTAGAGGCCGAAGGGGAAATTTCCGCTGCCATCGCGGAGGTAGCGCGCAGTGATGTGGGTGGAGGCGTCGGCGAGGAGTGCGGCTCCGGTAGGGGCGCCAAACTGGTCGGCGACGATGCGCAGTTCCTCGCGACTGGCTGCAAGACGGAGAATGGTTTTAATAAAATTCTTGCCATGTGCGCCATAAACCCAACTGGTTCGCAAAATCAAGTGCTTTGCGCCACTCTCGGCTAATGCTATTTCACCTTCCAACTTAGTCCTTCCATAGACTCCCAAAGGGTTAACGGAATCGGTCTCGGTGTAGGGAGCGATTTTAGTCCCATCGAAAACATAGTCCGTGGAATAATGAATAACGAGGGCAGAAATCTTTCGCGCTTCCTCACCAATAATTCTTGGAGCAAAGGAGTTTACAGATTCAGCCATGTTTGCGTCGGATTCCGCTTTATCCACGGCGGTGTAAGCTGCTGGATTAAGAATAATGGAGGGTTGGATTCTACGAATATTTTCGCGAATGGAATCAGGATTTGAAAGATCGAAACTCGATCGATCTAGCGCAATGACTTCACCAATGAAGGATAAAGATCGCTTTAATTCAAATCCGACTTGTCCATTGCAACCGGTTATCAGAATTTTGGGTATCATTTTCTAAACTGAATGCAGGATGCCGGTATTTTTCATGAAAAACATTACCCTTTGTGAGGTGGGGGAAATCGCTATTTAGAGATATTTTTCGCAATCCAAAAAATTGGCAGCCACAGCGTCTTTGGCGGAGACAAGTGGTTCCAAACCAATCTCTATTGGCCATTCTATGGCCAAGTCAGGATCGTTCCACAGCAGGGCACACTCCATGTCCGGTCGGTAGGCTGAAGTGACTTTGTAATGAAAATCCGCGATTTCGCTCAACACAAGGAAGCCGTGCGCGCAACCCGGAGGAACCCAAAGACGATCGTGGGTTTCTGTATTTAAGACATAACCATCCCACATGCCATAAGTCGGGGAACTTTTGCGAAGATCAACAAGCACATCAAAGACAGTTCCTGAAGTGACCCAAACCAATTTGCCTTGAGCAGTATCTCCGGATTGATAATGAAGTCCGCGAAGGACATTCTTCGCGGATCGACTGTGGTTATCTTGAACAAAGTCGAAAGCGATTCCTATATCGCGGAAAACATTTCGATTCCAGGTTTCCATGAAAAAACCACGAGCATCTCCAAAAACCTTGGGCTTTAGAATAAATGCATCATGAATTTTTGTTGGGATTTTTTTCATCGGGATTGCAGCTCCTATTTTTTGCTGGCCTTTTCAAAGCCGGATTGATTCAGATGGCTAATTTGAAGATCAAATTCTTCAGGACAATCAATACAAAGCTAACCCAGAGAGGCGGATGAGAGGGATTTTTATGATAACCGAGTTGATGTTCAAAGTGCCTAGAGGCCATTGCACTAGCAAAGATAAAATTTTGAGTGTTATTTATGGAGCCCACCTGCTACCTCCCCAGTTAGATTAAAAATCTGCCAGGGGTAAGCTCATCTGCCTAGTCAAAGAAACATAGCACATTTCGACGCGAATCACGGGCAAGCTACCGCCTTTGGTCATCAGCGGAAACTTTTTCCACTGGTCCACATCACAAACAAAATGTCTTCCTGTTTTTCACAGGTTCGCCGCACAACGCGCGGTGCGTTTACTTCCCGAGGTTTTTCAACAGCAATGACAGCGACTCCCGCCACATGCCATCGCATTCGTGATGGACTGTATCGTGCGGATCCTTTCCAAAGCTTGATCCAACCAGAGTTTCAGCTCGTCTTGAAAAAAACCCGTCAAAATTTTTGTGAGCTCCAATTGCACGGGGTATTTGTCCCTGAGAGCGCCGGGAATGTAAATGAATTTTACCGCGCCTGGCAGTCGGAGCACTTTCAAGCCTTGCCTCGCCGCCACAAGACTTATTTGCAGTCGCATGATAATGTAATCAATCGCCAACACGTGAAATAGAACAAAAAAGTCAATAGTTTCTCGCACACAATTTTTTATGCCGATTAACTTGACAGAGTCGGCTTCCGAGATGTCCGCTGCCAAAGCACAAAAAGCTTTTTCGGGTTAACTTGAACTTCACTAAGAACGACAGCAACTAGCATTCGTGACAAAAAACCATCAGAAAACTTTAACTTTTGCCATGAAAATGAATCTCAATTCGGCGGTCCGATTAAGTCAAAAGTTCGTACACCGTAGGTGGTTGGCAAGTGGAAGCAGGGCAAGGGCGTTGACTGCCTTCTCTATCGCTCTCCACGAGCGCGACGGCGTTTTCCTTGAACTCGCGGGCATACTGCCGCGCATAACTGCTTTGTGTTTGATTCAATTTTAGGATGAAAGATCTTCGCCGAGGTGGCGAACACGACTTGCAGCAGTGCGGCAAAAATCAGAGTGTACTGTCTAGGATGCCACAAGATATCGAGGAGTTTCTTATGTATCTCGCCACAGAGCGGGGCCTTTCGGAGAGCTACCAATTGCTTGTGCAGCGCTCGTTGGAGACCTTCTCAGCTTGGCTTGAAAAGCACACCTCAACGCGCGAGTGGCAAAAAGTGGAGCCCCAGCAGATCACCGACTTTCTGATCCATCGCAAGCGCAGCGGCCTCCAAGCCTCGTCGGTACGCATCGATGCCGTGGCAGTGCGAATTTTTTTCCGATTTCTGGTGACCCGCCACCGATGGGCAGAAAATCCCGCAGAGACACTCAATCTGCCTCGTCCAGAGAAACATCTCCCTGAGGCCCTCCACGTTGATGAGGTACAAAAACTCATCGAAAGCATCGGGCCGACCGATCCTCTCGGGCTCCGCGACCGGGCGATCTTTGAGCTGCTGTACTCCAGCGGACTGCGCGTCTCCGAGCTCTGCGATGCGCGTTTGGAGAACATCGACCTCGACGCCTCGTTCATTCGCGTAACCGGCAAAGGCAAAAAAACCCGCCTCGTTCCACTGGGGGCCCCGGCCTGCAAGGCGATTCAAAGCTACCTCGAGCGGGAACGCCCCGAACTCGTCTCAAAAAAAACCGGCGCCGAGATTTTTCTCTCGATCAGGGGCAAGAAACTCACCACTCCACGCATCCGCCAGCTCATCAAACAATACGCTGCACGTGCCGGTATCGAAGCAAATGTCTATCCGCACCTCATGCGTCACAGCTTCGCCACACACCTGCTCGGCGGCGGAGCTGACCTGCGTGTCATCCAGGAACTTCTCGGCCACGCCGATATTTCAACCACGCAAATCTACACGCACATCGAGAAAAGCGGCCTGCAGGCGGTGATTAAAAAATTCCATCCGCGCGCGTAAGCAGAGTCGATCCGTAGTGGCCTGGATTACGACAAGGAGGGAAGGAAGAGTGGGCCTAAAGTTTTCAAGAGCAGCACGCGAAGTCATTGCCAATGCGGCAATGCTGGAGTAGAGCTTCTGCACCCGAAAATGGGCACCATAAATATCATGCACCGCATCACCCTGCTTTTTCTTGCTCCTCTTGCCATCATTCTCTCGGCGTGCTCCAGCACCTCGCAAGTGAATCCAGCCGTGCTCTCCGCAGCTACAACACGCGGAGTGGCCTCCTCCACAACATCGAAAATGTCGTCAGGCTCGAAGCTCGACGCATCCGACATCCGCAACTTGGTCACCTCCAATGTGCCGGATGAAACGATCATCGCCTATCTCAATAGCACACGCGAAGTGTGCAACTTCTCCGCCAGCGAGATGTCGAGCCTCAAAGCTGCCGGAGCCGACGCCCAGTTGCTTTCATTCCTATCGAACACACAAGGATTTTACGGCCGCCGTCCAGCACCACCAAATGGACCCGCAATGCATCCGTCTGGAGAAGCAACGAACTCACGGGGCTATCAAAACGAGCAACCCTTCGCCTACAACGAGCCGGCGATCGATGGATTCTACAATTCAGGCTACGAGGAGTCCCTCTACAGCCCGTTTTCATTTAATTAACCGGGCCGAAAGGCCCTCCAAAGCGTGACCGGGAAAGCTCCGCTTTGGCATCAGCGTTTGCCCTTCGCTGGCTTGGCTCTGGCAGCGTCAACCGGAATCTTCGGCGCCTCCTTGAGCCAGATCGGATCAGGAACGTTTCTGCTTCTATCCGCCTTCTGCCTTGCGGCATGGGTTCCTCTCCACCGCAGCGCGTGGGTTTATGCGGCCGTGGGATTCTTGTTTGCCGCCCTACAGGTCTCTCAAACACGTGAATCGTCAGCCGCTGAGCTCGCTCATTTTTTGGGCGGCAAGCCACGCGCAGCCTGCATCGAGGGCATTGTTCGTACTGAGCCAACGGCGGGATCCACCGGAAAATCCCGCTTCGTTATCGAGACCACACAAATCGAAGTCGATGGGGAGAAACTCGCCCTCTCATGCCATGTCCTCGCCATCGTTCCTTCTGGCACAGCCAATCTCGAAGACAAAGTTCGTCTCATGGGCAGCCTGCGGCCTATCGCCCCACCTCGGAATCCCGGTCAATTTGACGCTCAACGCGTCATGGCTCAACGGGGCATCACGTGCGAACTTGTCACGGCCTCGCCGGGAGATATGGAAATCACGGCGCATGCGGCCGGCCTCTCGCTCCCACGGGCCGCAGCCGCCTGCAGAAAGTGGATGGAGGCCACACTCCACAAAGGTATTTCCGAAGACCCACTCGTTTGCAATCTCCTCGCTGGAATCGTTCTCGGCGTCACATCCGACATTCCCGAGGAACTGCAAGATGAGTTCCGACAAACAGGCACATTCCACCTCTTCTCCGTATCCGGCCTGCATGTGGGAATGATTGCCGTGATCCTCTGGCAGGTATTCCGCATCGCTGGTATCGGCCGCAGCGCATCCACATTCGTAATTATTCCGACCCTCTTTTTT
>CANMQB010000139.1 GCA_947499885.1 Spartobacteria bacterium | reverse complement strand
GCGCGGGCCCAGTAGGCATCAAAATCGGCAGGTCGTGGGTTTGTGCCTGTGTAGGTTTGGAGTTGAGTGAGTGGGTAGTCGAGGCAGGGCATGAGGTGTTGTAGAACAGATTTGGGGACAGGATGACAGGATTTTCAGGATGAACAGGAGGGGTTAACCACAATCGAAAAAGCGGGGCCTTTGAGATAGAGCAACCGAAGGTTGGCCCGAAGGGCATCCAGGCGGCGAGGGTAGCCGCGCGGGAGAGTGCCGAAGGCAGCCCCCCCCGGGGCGAGATGAGCGGGAGCGATTGAGTCATAGAGCCCGGAGGAGATTTAGAAGGCACGAGGGCATTCAAGGGTGCGCATGAGGCAGAGAAAACAGTTTGAGGCTTTCAGCAACTCATTCTCTGTGATCTCTGTGCTCTCTGTGGTTAATGCCTATGCTTTGGTTATCGGGTGAGCCATTCGATTCCACCATTTTGAAAGAGTGCGGCGCGCAGGTGGACTTTACCGTCCTGGATGATTGCGCGTGTCCCGAGGGGCAGGCTGCATCCGCCGCCGAGTTTCTTCAAGAAATCCCTCTCGGCATTGACGCAGCGGGCGGTGTCTTCGTGGTGGATGGCGGCAAGAATACGGAGCGTTTCGGCGTCATCCTCCAGGCACTCGATACCGATGGCGCCTTGGCCGGGTGCCGGGAGCATTTCCTCGATTGCGGTCACGCGGATTCCTTCAGGAATGAGTTGCGGGCCGAGGCGATTGATGGCTGCCCTTGCCAGAATGAGCGCATCAAGGGTGTGGCTTTCAAGGAGCTTGCGGAGGCGTGTTCCCATGTTGCCACGAATTTCCGCTGTCTGGAGATCGGGGCGCAGCAGGAGGAGTTGGTTTTTGCGGCGCAGGCTGGAAGTGGCGACGATGCCCCCTGGCGGCAATCCCTGCCACCCCCCATCGTGCTTGGAGGCTAGGCAGTCAGCGTCGTCTTCGCGCTCGAGGATTGCCCCCAGAGCAAGCTTTGGTGGGAGTTCGGTAGGAAGGTCTTTCAGACTGTGGACGGCGGCATGAATCTCCCCTCGCAGCAAGGCCTCCTCGAGCTCCTTGGTGAAAAGTCCCTTCTCCAGCGAGCCCGGCGCACTCAGGCTGACATCAAGGCGCTTGTCGCCTGTGGTCTTGATGATCTTTTGCTCGACCTGTAGTTCGGGATGCGCTGCAGATAGGCGGTTGGCCGTTTCGCGCGTTTGAACGAGAGCAAGTTCGCTCCCTCGGGTGCCGAGAATGATTTTTTTCATCGGGAAGGAGTGGGGTGGTTGTGCATCCAATGCATGAACTCCGCAACATGCGTGTCGATGAGTGCCTCGCAACGCACAATCTCGGCCTGACGAATATTGAGGGATTGGCGGGCGATTTCTTCGATGGAATCGATGTCGTAGAGATACACATTCTCGAGTTCGTTCACCGAGGCGTCCACATCGCGAGGAACGGCCAAATCGATAATAAAAAGTGGTCGTTCACTATGGCGGCGGAGGATGGATTCCAGCTTCTCACGGGTCACAATAGGGTGGGGGGCGGCCGTTGAACAAATGAGGATGTCCACCTCATCAAAGGCCGTGTGCCAGTGATCAAAATGAACGGCCAATCCACCGATTTGATCCGCCAGGGCGGCGGCCCGGTCGAATGTTCGATTTGCCACGATGACGGTTCGAACTCCACGAGAAACCAGGCTGCGGGCGACTCGTTCGCTCGTGTCGCCAGCTCCGAGGAGCATGACCTTGCGCCCCCCGAGATCGCCAAAAATTTTCCCCGCGAGATCGACAGCGACGGATCCCACGGAGGTCGCGCCGCGAGTGATGCTCGTCTCGGTGCGAACCTGTTTCGCAACTCGGAAGGCATGCTGGAAAAGTTTGTTCAAGTGCGTATTCGTCGCGCCATGCTCGGCGGCAGTGCTGTAGGCCTGCTTGAGTTGACCGAGGATTTCCGTTTCTCCCACAACCATCGAATCCAAGCCGCTGGCAACGCGAAAGAGATGCTTCACGCTGGGTAGTGAATCTTCTGTGCAGAAAGGCGCCTCCACACCGCTGGTGCGGGATTTTAAATAACGGCGGATGGCATCCATGACCGGCGTCGGAGTGATGCTTGAGGCGTAAAGTTCAACCCGGTTGCAGGTCGATACGACCACTGCCCCTGAGAGCCCTTCAATAGCTCGCAAATGATTCAGGGCTTCCTGCAATTCGTGGTTGCCGATGGCAAACTTTTCGCGAATCTCCAGAGCCGCGTCCCGATGGTTGATGCCGGCGCAGAGGATCGTCATTTCGGTGCGGAGAGGTATTGAATCGCCGGAAGGGTGAGAAGAATGAATCCCAGCGCAGCCACGGAGAGCGTGGCCGTGCGGCGAGGTGCCAGCGTGTGAACCTGACGCAGTACGACCATGAGGGCGTAAGCGAACCAGATCGTGGCGGACGTCCAGAATTTGATGGTGTTCACCTGCATGCCACTCACAAATCCCGCTGCAAAGGCAATGGTCAGGAGACCAAGTCCAAGCCAGATGAGGCGGGTGTTCGCAACGCCCAGATCCGTAATGGGAGGTAAATTGTAGAGCAGCGTGCCGCCTTTGCGTTTTTTCAGCTGACGATCCTGAATGAGATACATCACGCCAGCGAGACCAGCGAGAGCGAACGCGCCATAGGCTATCAGGGAAAGTGAGGCATGAAATTCGATCCAGGGGTCCCTTAGCTCACGAATACTCGGAGAGCGGTCCATCGGGGCAAACTCGGCCGCAAGGAGAAGAAGCAAAACCAAGGGAGTCGTAAAAGCTCCTAAGAGCGACAACCGATAGGCCGATCCGACCAACAGGTAAATGAGAGTCGTAGACCAAGCCATGAAGATCATCACATCAAAGAGTGAGTTGATCGGACAGGAACGCAGTACCTGACCACGCAGCCAGAGGTCGGCGGAGAGCAAAGCAAATGCCGTAACGAGTGCCGCGAGATTAGGGCGTCCTGGACGAAGCCGCCCGGAGCCTAAACGAAAGAGCGTATAGCCGAAGCTGCAGAGCAAGATGAGAGTCGAAGCGAACAGCAAAAAATTTTGCATTAAGTTATGGCTAACTATGACTCCCACTCATCAGGCTTTCAATCGCAGGATTTTGGAACTCCAAAAAAAGGCCCCTGCGCCTGCGAGAGGTATTTCCAAATCGGATGAAACCTGTTTTTATTTAGATCTGTGTCTCCCGTAGTTGCGACTCTCTCATATCATAAAATTGGAAATCCCCCTCGTGATGGGTGGCAGACGTGGAATTACACTGGTTCGGAGGAGTTTGCTGCTCAGTTGAATTGGTTTCACCAACGCGGCTGGCAATTTCTATCTGCCGCCGATGTGCTGAGTGCAATGCGCGGTCTTGGTGCATTGCCTGAGCAGGGGGTTCTGATCACCTTTGATGACGCGTACGATTCCCTCTTCGAGAATGCTCTCCCGGTGTTAGAGAAGTTTTCAGCTCCTGCCGTGGTCTTTGTTCCTACTCAGTTTGTGGGTTCCGCTAATTTATTTGACCATGGTGTCGAACCCTTGGAACGCATCGCGGATTGGGGGACATTAGCTAAGCTCCAGATGGCGGGATTCTCCGTTGAATCTCATGGGGCCACACATCGTAGTTTTTCCTCGCTCGCCCCGTTTGAAATCGGGATGGAATTGCACGCTTCGCGGGAGGCCATTCGTAAAAACCTCGGGGTGGATTCTCACTTCTTTGCCTACCCTTATGGTGATTCCGGACCCGACTCAGGTCTTGTGGATTTGGCTTTACAGAAAGCCGGATACGAGGCGGCCTTCCTCTATGGTGGCGGGATTTTTCAACCCCTTCAAAATCCCGCTCCATTTTCGCTTCCGAGGCTTGCGATGGGCCCTGACGTGGATTTGGACGCCCTTTTGTTTCAGAAAAACGCTCTTTAGAGGCATTCTTCCTCTGGGAGATTTACGCATGCCGTAGCAAGTGCAGCCATCCCTTCGCCGCGCCCCAAAAAGCCCATCAATTCATTAGTGGTCGCTTTGATGCCAATTCTCGAGGGGCTTAAAGCCAGTGCGTTTCCGATGCGAACTTTCATTTCCCCAACGTGTTGAGCGATGCGGGGCCCCTCCGCAATGAGTGTGGCGTCGATGTTGTGTAGTTGAATGAATTTTTCATCCATAACGACTCTCACTCGGCGAAGGATTTCAAGGCTGCTGATACCCCGAATCGTTGGATCCGTATTCGGAAAAAGGTGTCCGATATCAGGTTCCCCAGCGGCACCAAGAATGGCATCCGCGATGGCGTGGCAAAGGACATCCGCGTCCGAGTGGCCCTCTAGTCCAAGCGGGTAAGGAATTTCGACTCCGCCTAGCACGAGTGGTCTTCCTGCCACCAGACGGTGTACATCGTAGCCAATCCCAGCGGTGATCATTCGAGAGGCAGGTTGATTTTTCCGCTGGTGGCTATAATCGAATATTTTTCATCGAGTGTGCCATGAGGTGTGAGTTCCACCTTTCCTCCGGCCTGTTTGACGAGAAGCAAGCCAGCTGCCACATCCCAGAGGCTGATCGTGCCTTCAATGTAGGCGTCCAGTCTGCCGCAGGCTACATACGCTATATCAAGCGAAGCACTGCCCATCATGCGGCACTTCTTCACACTGCGGAGCATTTTTTCAAAGAGAGGAATGCCCCTATTGATCGTCTGGAGAGACTTGGCTACTCCGACCGATGCTGTGCACTCGGCAAGATCGGTGCGTGGACTCACCGAGATCGCTTGCCCGTTGAGCAAAGCGGGATGCCCTTCTTTAACTGACCACATCTCATCGCGCATGGGATCATAGATCACTCCAATAATGATCTCTCCAGCACGTCGCAGTGCAATGCTCACGGCGAAATGCGGGATGGAATAGAAAAAATTTACCGTTCCATCGATGGGGTCGATGATCCACTGGTATTCGCTCGACTGATCCCCTGTGACGCCCTCCTCTCCATAAATTGCATGAGTCGGGTGGCGATCTAGAATGATCGACTCGATGAGTGCCTGAGTGCGCTTGTCTAGCTCGAGTTTGATATCATGCGCCAGATTTTCATCCACCGTGAGAGGACGTCCAAAGTTGGCGCGGAGGAAGCCCCCTGCGGCTTGGGCTGCGTCGATTGCGGTTTGTAGAAGAAGATCAGTTGTCATCGTCTACAATTTCGGCGTCGATGCCCGATGCCGGCAAGATATTTCCGCTTCTTGATCTCGACACCGCCGGTTGTTAGCATGGATCCAATGTTCTGCCATTGCGAAATCCATAGGAGGCCCCAGTGCTTCTGACGGCTCACCAGATTACCCTGCTCACTGAGGACTTGGACTACATCATTCCTCGCACTCGCTGCAATACGATGCCTCTCACCAAGGGCCATATTCTTAAGAATGCTGAGCAGGATGGGGATATTCTCCTCGATCTCGTTGAGGGATTGTCCGACGCAGACGCCCGCTTTTTAAGCGTGCCTCCTGAAAAGCTTCGCTCGCTTATTGTGCAGCGCCAGAGGGGGTCTTCTGGGAGTTCCTGCAATCAAGAACCTGATCTGCTTTCAATGTGCGGAGAATGAAGTGCTCGTGAACACGGCCAGAGGGCGTGAACGTGACTCCCTCTCCTTCGAGTAAGCTTCGTTTGGTTTTGCAAGCGTCTCCGGTTGTTTTCTTAAAATAGCCGCCGAGTGTTCCATCGGATTTGACTATTCTGTGGCAGGGGGTGTGTGAGGGAGATGGGTTGCAACCCAGTGCCTGTCCAACCGCCCTTGCCGAGCCGCAACCAAGTGCTGCTGCTAGGCAAGCGTAAGTCGTGACATGACCTCTGGGGATTTTTGCCGCCGCAAAATAGACTCGCTGCTGGAATGGTGTGGTGCTTTTTGCGGATTGCTTCGGATTTTTCATGGTTTAGCTTTTGTGTCTTATGAATAGCCAAGCTCGCTCTTTCCTGTGGCGCAACCTTCTTGTCACTGCTCTTGCTGTTGGTTCGAACGCATCCCTCTTCGCCCAGACTCAGGCTCCGCCGAGTGGGCCTTACACGCTCCCTCCGCTCCCGTATGCCTACGAGGCCCTTGAGCCTCACATCGATGCCGAGACGATGCGGATTCACCACGACAAACATCATCAAGCTTACATCACAAATGCCAATATGCTGCTTGCCGATCAACCCCAGCTCTCCCTTCTGACTCCCGAGCAGCTTCTCAAGAGTCTTGATCGGGCTCCCGAGTCGATCCGCGTGGGACTGCGAAACAACGTGGGGGGGCATCTGAATCACAGTTTGTTCTGGCTCATGATGTCGCCAAATGGAGGTGGTGAGCCGGTTGGCAAGTTGGCCGATGCGATTAAAAAGGACTTCGGTTCCTTCGCGGCATTTAAAAAAGAATTTACCGAAGCCGCTCTGAAGCGATTTGGCAGCGGTTGGGTTTGGCTTGTGGAAAAAGATGGGAAGCTTTCCATCATCTCGACGGCGAATCAGGACACCCCGCTTCTAGATGGGAGCCGGGCCCTGCTGGCGCTGGATCTCTGGGAGCATGCCTATTATCTGAAATATCAAAACCGACGTGCAGACTATATTGCTGGTTGGTGGAATGTCGTAAACTGGCCCTATGTAGCCACTCTCTACGATGCGGTGGAATGAAACTTGAAACTGCGTTGCCCGCCTTAACCTCCATAGACAAGGTAAGCGCATCGGTTGATAGCCCGCTCCGTCG